>CAZYNT010000004.1:0-93095 GCA_964648205.1 uncultured Gammaproteobacteria bacterium | reverse complement strand
ACGGCTTCGCCTCCAAACGCACACGCCGGCTAACGCCGGCGGATTTTGCCTATATAAAAGAGCCGCTTGCTTAAGCGGCTTTTACTTTGTTAATCTTCATCTTTATCTGTGGGCGGGAAAAGAGTGAAGAGGGAGATCGGATCGAAGAAGGACTCCTCAACTTCCTTTATCTGACATTTTGCCCAGCCATTACCGACTGCAGGGCCGTTGTAGGTGCCGAGCCAGTCATCACCTTCTTTTTTAGTGAATTCATAGAAGATGGGGTCGCTGCGACGAAGGTAGACCTTGGTGAAGGAAATTGAGTCCGGGCTTATCAGGGCATCAGTTATCATTGCTTCACCGTAATGATCCTGTAACATGCCGTTCAGGAAGGGCGACTCTTTATCTGTTTCCGGTTTGGGCCCGATGAATCCGGAGAAGAAGCAACGAATCATTTGTTGGCTGACAAAGACGGCTTCGCCAACATCTTCCTTGAAGCCGATGCCGAAGCTTGGCTGTTCCTGGAAAAATAAACCCTGGATTAAAAAAAGTTTTTTCATGATAATTAACTTTGGTTACTACTAGGATTAATTGTGAAAGTTTTTAAAGAATAAAGTATTTTAATATTTCTGTATTAATTTGTCAATTTCGAATTTTATTACTATACTAGTTATATATGACCATTCTTATTCTCGGCGGCCAAGGCAATCTTGGCACGCAGCTTACCAAAGTTTTTTCCGTTGATTTTGAAACCGTTTCCTGGGATAGGGACGATTTGGACGTTTTAGATTTTCCGCTGTTAGTTAAAAAAATTACCGAACTGAAGCCGGGCCTTATAATCAATACGGTCGCTTATAATGCCGTCGATAAATGTGAAGATAAAAAAGAATACGAAACTGCCATGAGATTAAACGCGGAATTGCCGGCGGTGCTGGCTGAGCTAGCGCGCAAATTAGGAGCCGTCTTTATCCATTATTCGTCTGATTATGTTTTTAACGGCACGGAAGACAAGAAGGAATTTATTGAAAGCGATACGCCTAATCCGATAAATAAATATGGAGAGAGCAAATTTGCCGGCGAAAGGGAGGTTTTAAAGCAAGCGGGGCGCGGTTTAAGTTATTATTTAATTCGAACCTCGAAACTTTTCGGGCCGAAAGGATCGAGCCCGTCGGCTAAGTCGAGTTTTTTTGACATCATGCTTGATTTGGCGCAAACTAAGAAAGATTTGACTGTAGTAAGCGAGGAATTGAGCTGTTTTACTTATACTCCTGATTTAGCCGGAGCGACCAAGCGCCTTTGGGAAATAGAAGCTCCCTTCGGCATCTACCATTTAGTCAATGAAAATCCGTGCACTTGGTATGAAGCGGCCAGCGAGCTATTCCGGCTCAAGAAATTAGCCGTTAATATGCGTCCCGTGCGGAGCGAAAATCTGCTGCGAGCGGCTCGGCGTCCTAAATTTTCCGTATTAAAAAACTTGAAAATAAAAAAAATGAGAAGTTTCCAGGAAGCGCTGCGCGAGTATCTTTATAATTAATAAATGTTTAAATAATTAACTATGAGAGGCATTATATTGTCGGGCGGTTCAGGCACGCGCCTTAGGCCCCTGACAAAAATAACCAGCAAGCAATTACTGCCGATTTATCATCGGCCCATGATCTATTACCCCCTTAATACGCTGATTAAGGCGGGCATTAAAGAAATCCTTATAATTGTCGCTCCAGAAAGGGCTGGCGACTACTTGAATCTGCTCGGCTCGGGAAAAGAATTCGGCGTCAAACTTACTTATGAAATCCAAGACAAGCCCGAAGGCTTGGCCCAGGCGTTTATCATCGGGGAAAATTTTATTGACAATGAAGATGTCGTGATGATTTTAGGCGATAATATTTTTGAAGATGATTTTTCCGAAGAGATAAAGAATTTTAAGAGCGGTGCAAAAATTTTTGCCAAGAAAGTAAGCGATCCGGAGAGATTCGGCGTCGTGAAGTTCGATGCGCAAAGAAAAGCGGAAAAGATTGTCGAGAAACCCAAGGAATATCTCAGTAATTATGCGGTCACCGGGTTATATATCTATGATAAGCGCGTGATTGAAATCGCTAAAGCGATGAAGGCCAGCGATCGAGGAGAACTGGAAATAACCGATGTTAACAATTGGTTTTTAAATAAGAATGAGCTTGAGGTGGCTGAAGTTAAAGGAGAATGGCTTGATGCCGGAACCTTTGACAGCCTTCTCCGGGCGCAAAATTTTGCCAAGGAAAAAATGGCGGGCAAGATGCTTATTTAAAAAAACAGGCCGGATTTTACGGGCCTGCAGTCTTTGACGCTTTAAAACTTTTTTTTGATGGTTGTAGTACGGGGTTTGGTTTGGAAAGGCGAGTCGATGATTATGGAGAAAGTAATCCCGCCGCTGGCTGATTGGCCGGAAGAGAAAACCTTTTTCACTTGAGGAATTTCAGCTACTTGGCTCATGAATTCAGCTTCATTTTTGGATTTGTCAGCGATAGCTCGCGCTTTTTTTTGAATTTGTTCGAAGGTTTCTCGCTCCCTTTGGTCTATTTTTAGCGTCATGATAAAAAAATTTAGTTATAATGAACAAAAAATTTCACAATAAAATAAATATAATCCCCAAGATTTAGTTTGTCAATACTTTTATGAAATTAGTGGTCGGGTTTTTAACTTATAATGATTCCAGCGCCAAATATTTGGCCGATTTCTTGCCGAGCTTAAAGAGCGCGCTCAATTTTTTGTCTCCAGACGATTACCGCGTCTTAGTTTTTGATAATAGCGAACCGGATAATAATTTAAATCGTCTGGCTCTAGATAACTTTAATAATGAAAATCCAAATTTTTTAGAATATTTTCATGCGGCCGGCAATTTGGGCTTCAGCCGGGCTTATAATATCTTAATTCGTTCGGCCTTAAGACTTAAGGCCGAATATTTTTTAGTTATTAATCCCGACACTCTTTTGGAAAAGGAAACGATTAGCGAGCTGGTATCCGCCTTAGACAAGAACGGCGCTTTAGCTTCTGTTAGCCCGAAGATTAGGCGCTGGGACTTTGCCGCCAACACGAAAACTAAAATGATTGATTCTGGCGGCTTGATTTTAAAGACCGGACTGCGGTTTTTGGATTTAGGCCAGGGGCAGGAAGATGACAAGCGCTTTGATAACTTTGCGATTCTCGGGCCATCGGGCGCGGCCGGCTTATTTCGGATTGATTTCTTAGAAAAAATAAAAGAAAATGAACAGTATTTTGATGAACGATTTTTTATGTATAAGGAAGATTGTGATTTGGCCTATCGCTTATCTTTGGCGGGCGGCAAATCAGCCCTGGTTCCCAGTTCCGTCATGTATCACGACAGGACGGCGTCTTCATCGGGAGAGGGAATTATAAACAAAGCTCTTGACCGCCGTAAAAAAAGTCGGCAGGTTAGAATTTGGTCATTCAGAAACCAACATCTTATATTTGTCAAATATTGGTCAAGACAAAATTTTTTAAGTAAAATATTTATCATCGCGAGAGTCGTAATAAGCGCTATTTTTGCTCTTATATTAGAGCAATTTCTTCTAAAAGAATATAAAGATATCTTGAATTTCTCCAAGGTATTGACTAATGTAAAATAATATGATAGATTAATGGTAATTAAAAAGTATTTACAAGTTTATTTTTTTATATGGAAAATTTATTAGAAAAAATAATTAAAGAGGAGAAGTCCGAAGAATTAGCGCGTCTTGATGCGATAAATATCGTAAACTCTTTATTCTCCGAATTATTGGATCGTGAAAAGGATATCCTGTCGCGTCGTTTTGGCTTAAAGGGGGATAAAGGAGAAACTCTGGAAAAAATCGGCAGCCTTCATAAATTAACTCGCGAACGCGTCCGTCAAATTGAAGCCGCGAGCATCAAAAAAATTAAAAAATTGGAAACTTTGGGAAGTTCTATCTCGGTTTTAAAGCAGACTGTCCATGATCTTTTAAGCGAGCACGGCGGCCTTATTCGTCGCGATTATCTTCTGGATATTTTGACGGTTATGGCCTTGGAGATAAATAATGAGGCCAACTCCGATGATCCTAATTATGAAAAAAATCGCGCTTCTTATCGTAATCATTTCAACTTTTTGATTTCCAAGCTGATGGGCGAAGAGTTGGAGCTGGTCGAGAATCATAATCAATTTAACCCCTCTTTCAAGTTAAAGACCGGAGAGGTTAATTATTTGGAAGAACTGGCTGACGATTTACTAGACAAGATTGAAACTTTGAAGAAGACGTATACGACCGAAGAACTTTTAGACCTGTTGAAAAAGTTGGATTCTTATAATAGAAACCAGACTAAGCTCAGCGAATCCGGACAAGCCGACATTTCTCCAATTTTTAAGAGCAAAATATTTCCCGATAAGGCTGAATTAATCAATAATAATAAGATTCTATATTCCTTGATGCAGGCGGTTAAAAATTTGGAGCAGAATAAATACGGAGAATGGGGAATCGCCAACTGGGAAGAGATAAAACCGAAAACCGTTAATGATAAGATTTATTTGATTTTGAAGCATGAGAGCAAGCCGCTTCATTTTACGGAGATTGCCAAAAGGATTAATGAGATGAAGTTTGACAAAAAAGTGGCTAATGCGGCTACCGTCCATAATGAGCTCATCTTAGACGACCGCTATGTCCTTATCAGCCGCGGCACTTATGGCCTCAAAGAGTGGTCAAAATAAAGAAAATTCAAGAAACTTATCCATAAAAAATAAGAAATCCAACCCCGAGCGGTTGGATTTTTTGTTTTTCGGGAAAATATGCTAAAATATAGATGTTAATATAAAGGAATTAGTATGGATATAGTTATTAACACGACCGGCATTGAACGGTTTTTAAATCTGCCGCCCGATCAGATGTTTTGGGTCTTTTTGGGTAACTTTGGCTGGGTAGTCTTAGGGATTGTTTTTTTGATCGGCGCCCGCGATGTCTGGCTGTATTATATTCAATCAAAATGGAGCAAGACCCACAAATCAATCCTTTTGGCCATTGATATTCCCAAGGGAAACGAGCAGTCTCCAAAGGCGGTCGAAAATATGTTTACTTATTTAGGAGGCGCCCATGGTTCCCAGAATTTTTATGAAAAATGGTACGAAGGAATATACCAGAAATCGTTCAGCTATGAAATCGTCAGTCTCGAGGGCTATACTCAGTTTTTAATAAGGACGCCGATTGAATTCCGCAATCTCATTGAGTCATCTGTTTATTCCCAGTATCCGGATGCCGAAATTTCAGAAGTTGATGATTATACGCAAACCGTCCCGCAGCGCTGGCCGGATGAAGAATGGGATATTTTTGGGACTGAATTTATCCTTCAGAATCCTTGGTATTTTCCGATTAAAACTTATCCGGAGTTCGAACATAAGTTCGGTGAAAGTGAAACTCAATTCAAGGATCCGATGGCGTCTTTGATGGATCTTTGCGGTTCTTTGCGCTCGGGCGAACAATTTTGGTTCCAGATGATTGTCGTTCCTACCGGTTTTGATTGGGTATCTTCCATTCAGAAGGAAACCGATAAGGTATTAGGCCGTAAAAAAAAGGCTAAACCGTCTTTAATGACTCAAGGCTTGGGCGCTCTCGGCGATTTGAGCGAAGTGGTTTTCCCGATTTGGCAAGACATTGATTCGAGCAAGAAAGACGATAAGGGTGAAAAGAGGACGATGCTCGACCTTACTCCGAAAGAGAAGCGGGAGATTGAGGGCATGAATCTGAAGGCGATTAAGCTCGGCTTTGAAACTAAGATCCGCATCCTTTATGTCGCCAAAAAAGAAGTCATGAATAAGGCGAAAGTAATCAATGGTTTTGTCGGCTATATAAAGCAATTTATGTCTCTGGATTTAAATAGCTTCAAGCCGGATCTGAAAGTGACCTTCACTAAGACTGTTTATTTTTTAACCAAGTCTCGTTTGATTGAAAAGAAAAGAAAGATTTTTCGCAATTATGTTAATCGTTCAACTTACGGCCGGAAAACATTTTTGTTGAACATTGAAGAACTAGCGACGCTTTGGCATTTCCCGATAGAAGCGAACGTAAAATCGCCCTTAATTCAAAAGGCGCCCGGTCGCAAAGCGGACGCCCCTTCTTCCTTGCCTTTAGTTGAAGAAGCCGCCCCTCTGCCGGACGATATTTTTAGCGGCTTGAAAAATAAATCTGGGCAGAATCCATCTCTATCTAGCCAAAACCAGGATCTTTCCGCGGCAACGCCGCCCCCTAATTTACCATTTGTTTAAATTAATAACATGCGCATTGGCATTGATGCTCGCTTCTATGGGCCGATAGGCAAGGGTCTGGGCCGCTATACTCAAGAAGTGATTGATAATATTATAAAGATTACGAGCGCCGATCCGCTCCGCCGGCCGGTGGCAAGCGAAAAAGGAGGCGCTGATTTTGATTTTGTTATTTTTTTAAGCCCCGAAAATTTCGATGAGTTTGTTTGCGAACAAGACAATGTCAAGAAGGTTTGCCTAAAAGTATCCTGGTATTCTTGGCAAGAGCAGCTCTTGTTGCCATTTTATATCTGGCGGGAAAAATTAGATTTAATTCATTTTCCACATTTCAATGTACCGCTGCTTACTCCGACGAAATTCGTTGTGACTATCCATGATTTGATTTTGACGCATTTCCCGACGCGCCGCGCCACTACGCTCAACCCTCTTGTCTATTATTTAAAAAGTTTAGCCTACCGCTTGGTCATATTTGGAGCCATTAAGAGGGCGAAAAAAATAATTACCGTTTCCGAATTTACTAAAAATGATTTAATGACGCAATTCGGGGTCAAGAACTCTAAGATCATCGTGACTTATGAAGGAGTATCTAATTTGGCCAAGGGAAGAGATACTTTGTTTGTGGCTAAATTGGATAATCAGGAAACGTTGAATCAATATCATATCGGCAATAATTTTTTGCTTTACGTCGGCAATGTTTACCCCCATAAGAATTTAGAGGTTTTATTAAAAGTCTTTGCGAAACTTCATTCGCGCCAGTCTGATTTGCGCCTGGTTTTGATAGGCAAGGAAGATTATTTTTATAACCGAGTCCACGATAGCGCCCGCGCGCTGAACCTTTGGCAAAAAGATAATGCTAACAGTCCAGTGGTTTTTCCCGGCTACGTCTCCGACGCCCAATTGGAAATTTTGTATCGGGAAGCCCGCGCTTATATATTCCCCTCGCTCTATGAGGGTTTCGGTTTGCCGCCGCTTGAGGCGATGGCCCGGTCTTGTCCGGTAATAAGCTCTAACCGGGCCGCTTTACCCGAAATTCTTGGATCGGCCGCCATCTATTTTAATCCTGAAGATGAGAGCGAGATGCTGGAAAAAATTTGGCAGGTTTTAAATGAAAAAGATTTAAGAGAATCATTAATCGCCAAAGGATTGGAGCAAGTGAAAAAATATAACTGGTGGCAGTGCGCTAATCAGACCCTTATGGTCTACCATCAAGTCCTACATGTTTAATAAAAAGACCCAACTTAATATAGCTCGGCCGGAAAAGAGAATGGAGTCCTCTGGCTTTATTGTTGACCTGCGCCAAAAAGTGGACCAGGAAATAAAGCGCGACATTGCTTTGATTGACAAGAAAGCTAATAAATCAAAGATTAAATTGGCTAAGATCGAAGCAAAAATAACCAGGAAAATAAAAAAAGAGCAGGAAGCTTTAGAGAAGAAAGCGAAAAAAATTAAACCTAATTTGCTGCGGCTGAACCCAGCGCCCGCGTCTAAAAAGAAAAAATCATCTCAATCTTTTTTTTCATTTTTTCAAAATTTTCAGATCTCTTGGCGCCTAGCAAAGAAACGCAACCTTTGGTCGCGCGTCTTTGAAAATGAAGCGAAAAAATTTAAAAAAGCGTCCCGGCTCGATGTCAAAAAAAACAAACAGCTCTCGGAATTAGAAAATCGGGTAGCGATCGCGGAAACGAAAGCCATTTGGTATCGTTCCATTTTCTCTTTTGTTTTAGTGTTGATTTTGATCATTGTCCCCCTTAAGCTCTTGTCTTATTTTGAATTTTTAGATTTGGGAAGTTTGGAAGAAAAGATCATCGGGCGTTCCCAGCTTGCCTTGAATAATTTGCTGGCAGCCACTGATGCGGCGACGAAAATGGACTTCGTGTCCGCTGATTCACAATTCCAGAATGCGGGCAATAATTTTTTAGCGGCGCAGGAAGAATTGAATAAAATTAACGACTCGCTGCTGTCCCTTGCGTCTTTGTCCGATGATCCAAAGTTAAAATTGGCCGCCGAGAGCAAGAAATTCCTGCAGGCGGGTGCGATTATCTCGTCTTTCGGGCGTAATTTGGTTTTAGCGACCGATAGCTTATTCATTGGCGATAAAGAAAGTTTTTCCGTATCGCTTGACCATTTCACTTATTACGGGAGTCTGGCGGTTAACGATGCTAAAAGTTTGGAGAAAGAATTATCAAAAATAAATCCGGACAACTTGCCTAGTCGGTATCAAGAGAAATTTTTAAGCATTACCAAACAGACGGGGCTTCTGGCCGATAATCTTGAATCTTTTGTCGGTGCGGCTTCTAAGTTTAAAGAAGTTCTGGGCGCAACCCGGGATAAGCGCTATTTGTTAGTATTCCAAAATAATTCTGAATTGCGCGCGAGCGGCGGATTTTTAGGTAGCTATGCGCTCGTTGACATCCGCGACGGGAAGATCCGCAATTTAGAAGTTCCGGGCGGCGGTTCCTATGATACCGAGGGCGGGATGAATGTCCGCGTGGTCGCTCCGAAACCATTGTGGCTCGTCAACCCGCTTTGGCATTTTTGGGATGCTAATTGGTGGCCAGATTGGCCGACTACAGCCAAAAATTTAATGTGGTTTTATGAAAAAAGCGACGGGCCAACCGTCGACGGCGTCATTAGCGTAACGTCGACAGTCATTGAAAAATTATTGGAAATTACCGGGCCGATTGATTTGACGGCTGAATATGGGTTGATGATTGATTCTAATAACTTTTGGGAAACGGTCCAAAAAATCGTCGAGCAAAAAAATCTGGCCAAAACTAATCCGGAAGCGATTATCGGCGTGCCGGCGACTTCGACCGTTCTCCAATCCGCCTTGCCGCTAAAGCAAGGTTTAACCGAAAATAGCGCCAATAAGCCGAAGAAGATCATCGGCGATTTGATGGCTAAAATTTTAGAAATTCTCCCGCAGAAATTAAATAAGGGAAATTTGGTAAAAATTTTAGCTTTATTTGAAGACAGTTTGGCCGAGAAACAAGTCCTGTTTTATTTCACCGATCCATCTTTGGAAAACGAGGTGGCGAAGCGGAATTGGTCCGGAGAAATAAAAGATACTAATCGTGATTATCTCTTGGTGGTTAATACAAATATCGCCGGCCAGAAGTCGGATCGTAAAATGACAGAAAAAATAGAACATTTCAGCGAAGTGGCTGAAGACGGCTCGATTACGGATACGGTCAAAATCACGCGCACTCATGCCGGTATAAAAAATGAACCTCTGACCGGCGTCCGTAACGTCGATTGGCTGAGAGTTTATGTGCCCCAGGGCAGCGAACTTCTGCTAGCCGACGGCTTTAGGGCGCCAGATAACGAGTATTTCGATGAGAAGCCGGACCCGAACTGGGAAGAGAACCAGAATCTAGAAAAAGAAAACAGGGCGCTGATTGAAGAAAACAGCGGCACTAAAGTTTATATAGAAAACAACAAAACAGTATTTGCTAATTGGGTGATGGTTGATCCGGGAGAAAGCGTAATAATAACAATCAAATATCGTCTGCCTTTCAACTTCTTGGACCAGGTTCCGGAAAACAATTGGCTGGCAAAGATAAATGCCTTTTTGAATTCGGAACAAATCGATCTGATACCCTATAGCTTCATGGTTCAAAAACAGCCCGGAGCCAAGGCCAGCGAGTTTGCCAGTCGCCTCAATCTGCCGAAGGCTTGGACCATTTTTTGGCGTTATCCCGAGAATTTAGCCGGAGAAGCCGGCTGGGAAATAAGAGATAAATTAGAGGCTGATAAATATTGGTCAGTTCTAATTAAAAAATAATTATTTATCTATATGGCGGAAGAAAAAAGAATTAAAAAAACATTGCGCATTGACCAGGAAGAATCATCCGGTTTATCGGCTTTTGTCGAGCGCCCGGTGCCGACCGAAAAAGAGGTCTCCAGTTTTGAGCGCGTAGTGGGCCGGGAGATGCGCAACCAAGAAATTGATAATAATTTATCCGCTATTTATACGGACAAGAAGGGAGGACTTATGAATGTACAAAAGATGAAGATAAAGCACCGCCAGCTGTTTATTGTTCGCCTTTTTAGGAATTTGCTTATTTTGGCGCTTTCGCTCGGCGCAATTTATTTTGCTTATTCTTATTTTTTTGATCGCACGAATGATTCCAGCTCTTTGGAAATAAAAATTACCGCTCCGGAAAAAGTTTTGGCGGGCGAGGAATTTTCCTATAAGATTGAGTACCACAACCCCAGCAAATTTACTTTGACTAAAGTTAATTTGGAAATACAATATCCCGAGAATTTTGTTTTAGTCGGCAGTTCGCTAACTCCGCAAAACGGAGATTACGGCTGGCTTTTGCCCAATATTGATCCCGGCGCCAGCGCTTCGCTTTCGATAACTGGAAAGCTCATTAACAAGCCCGATTCCGTTAATATCATTTCCGGGAGACTGAGCTATACCCCCCTAAATTATTCGAGCCAATTTAAAAAAGAAGCCTCCGCCTCGACTTTGGTGACCGAACCAGGCTTCCAAGTCGATTTGGAATATAATAATACCGCTTTCTTGAATCAGGATAACGCGATGACGCTCATTATTTCCGACGTTACAAACAATTATCTCGGTGATTTTAATATGACTTTTTCTTTGCCTGAAGAAACTAATGTCTCGGTCGCGTCCAGTTCTGATAAAGCGTCCAGTTCTTCTGATTTGGCGGCCAAGAAGGTTGCCGTTACCAAGTCCGGCGGAGTCAGCTGGCAAATTTCCGGCGTGAGCCAGGAGCTGGGCCGCCAGGAAATTCCTTTTAGCTATAAAATCGGCGCCAAACTGGACAATCCGGAGATTAGCGTGCGCCTAGAAAAGAAGTTGGCCGACGGCCAGTCTTATATTTTTTGGGAAAAAGCTATAAAGCCGACTCTTGTTAAAAGCGATTTAAATCTTACTTTGTTCGTCAATGGTTCTAAAAATGATAATGCCATAAATTTCGGGCAGGCTTTAAACTATACCCTCAGCTATAATAATAAGGGCGACAATACTTTTAATGATGTAATTATCATGGCGGCTTTAAGCGGCGACTTTTTAGATTTTAATTCCCTGAATATGGAAAAATCGGGAGAAGTGCGCGGGAATACGATTATTTGGACAAAAAATGAAATTCCGGAATTAGCGGAAATCAAGCCCGGCCAAGAAGGAGAAATAAATTTCTCTTTAAATCTTCTGGCTTTTAAAGAGGGTGATTTAGGCAAAGATCTCAGCGTCACGTCCTATGCCCAGTACGGGGTTAACAGCCGGACCGTTAAAGGAGAAGACAATAAGAGTAACACCGTGATCAGCAAAATAAATAGCGATCTAAGCTTAAGCGAGCAGATTCGCTATTTTAATGATGATAACCAGCCGGTCGGTTCCGGCCCCTTGCCGCCCAAAGTAGGCGAAAAAACCGGATTTAAAGTTTATTGGGTCGTGAAAAATAATTTGCATGAACTTACGGAAACGCGCGCGGTCTTTGTCCTGCCGAATAATGTTGAATTCGATGACAAGATCTCTACGAATGTCGGCACCGTAACCTATGATCAGAATACTCGCCAGATAGTTTGGGAAATAGGCCGCCTGCCAGTTTCTGTTTATCGCGCTGATGCGGAATTCGGTATCAGCATTACGCCGACGGAAAATGATCGCAATAAAATTCTGGTATTATCCTCCGGCTCGACGGTTAGCGCCTCCGACATGGAAACGAAAAATGTCATTACCAAAAAGACCGGACCGAAGACGACCAAACTGGAAGACGATGATATCGCCGGCATGAGCAATTCCGGAAGAGTCCAGTAATTTATGTTTAAAGTTTCAAAAATAACCAAGCAGGGAGTTCGTCTCGGGACTTTAAAAACCGCCCATGGTATTTTAAAGACGCCTTTTTATATGCCCGATGCGACTCGCGGTTTCATAAAATTAACTACTAATAAAGAAGTGGCGCAGACCGGAACCAAGGCGCTGGTAGTTAATACCTTCCATCTTTATTTGCAGCCCGGTCTTGAAATTATCGGCCAGGCCGGCGGTATTCATAAGTTTATGGATTGGTCCGGGCCCCTTCTGTCTGATTCCGGCGGATTTCAGGTCTTTTCTCTTATTCATAAAAATCCCAAGCTCGGGAAGATCGAAAACGACAAGGTTACCTTCCGGTCGCCGCTTGACGGCTCTTTACACGAACTAACGCCGGAGAAATCAATCCAGATCCAGTTTGCCCTGGGGACCGATATGATGGTCTGCTTGGATGATTGTCCGCCTAATGAATTTTCGCGCTCCGACTTAGAATTAGCGGTAGCGCGGACTATTAGCTGGGCAAAAAGATGCAAGGCGGAATATTCAAGGCAAATAAGGAAAAGAAAGCTCAAGGGCGCTAAACAGCCGCTTTTATTTGCGGTTATCCAAGGCGGGGCTGAAATAGATTTGCGTGAATATTGTACCCGGGAATTAGTAAAAATTGGTTTTGACGGCTATGGCTTCGGCGCCCGTCCGGTGGATGAAAATAATAATTTTTTGGAAGAAGTGCTGGTTAAGACGGCCAACTTTATTCCACCCGGCGCCCTGCGTTTCGCTTTAGGCATCGGTACTCCCGAGGATATAATGCGCTGCGCCAGGATGGGCTGGGATATGTTTGATTGCGTTATTCCGACGCGCGAAGGCCGCCACGGCAAATTATTTTTTCCGGGCAAGCAGGGAACTTATAAAAACTATCAGACAATCAATATTAATAATGCCCGTTTTGGGCGCGACTTTACGGCCATTAATAAAAAGAGTAAGATAAGCGAGCTGAAAAAGCATTCCCGCAGCTACCTCTATCACCTCTTTAAATTAAGGGAAGCCGTCGGACAAAAGCTGGCCAGTTTGAATAATCTAGAATTTTATCAGGATCTATTAAAGAATATCCGCACCCCTAATTTTAAAAATTCAAGGGTCGGGAACGGGAAAATGTAAGTTTCTAAAATTTATGATGCAATTAATTCTTTTCGCGGTTTCCTTTTTGGTTCTGCTCTTGGGCCATGCTGTTTTTGGTTTTATTCTAATAAAATTATTTCCGCAGATTCCTTTTTTCAGCAGCTTGGAAGCGGGCGTAATAATTTTGTTTTTATTTTTAAGTACCGTAATCTCTTCCTATCTGATCCATAAATGGGATAATGTTTTTACTCGCTGGTACTATATTTTATCCGGTTTTTGGATCGGCCTCCTGGCAAATTTTGGCGTTACGACGGTTATTGTCCTAATCCTCAAGCTGGTTAATTTTTATTTTCATTTATCTTGGCCGCTGATTATCTTCAAACTGATTTTTTTCGGCGGCGCCGGGTTGCTTTCCCTCTTCGGGCTTTACAAAGCTTGGCTGCCGAAAGTCACTAATTATGAAGTAGCGATTAAAGATTTGCCGGAGAGCTGGCAAGACAAAGTTATCGTGCAAATTTCCGATGTTCATCTTGGTCCGGTCTATCGGGAAAGATTTTTCGGGCGCTTGTTGGCCAGAGTCCAGGAGCTTAATCCGGAAGCGGTTTTTATCACCGGCGATTTATTTGACGGTATGGAATCGGACTTCGCCTGGCTCAACCACCCTTTTACCAAGCTGGCCGTCCCTAAAGGAATATATTATTCTTTCGGCAATCATGATCTGTATTTGGGATTCAACCGGACGATAGCGCTTTTAAAGGATAACCCGATAATCATTCTCGATAACAAGATGGTGGTTAAAGACGGCTTGCAAATTATCGGTATCAACTATTCTTTTAACAAGGACTTTGATCTGGAGGCGGCGATTCTAAACCAGGTGGGCTATAGCAAAGACAAGCCGAGCATCCTTTTATTTCATGAGCCAAAAAATATAGATTTAGCCGAAAAAGCGGAGATCGACTTGCAATTATCCGGGCACACTCATAATGGGCAGATTTTTCCCTTGAATTATCTGGCCAGGCTATTATATAGGGGTTTTGGATACGGCCTTTTCCAAAGGGGCGACTTTTCTTTAATTGTAAATCGCGGCGCCGGCACCTGGGGGCCGCCGATGCGCACCAGCGGCCAAAGTGAAATTGTTAAGATTACTATCAAAAAAAAATAAAATGAATTTATCTAGATTATCAAGCATCTTGCAATTCGAGCCGAAATACCGTTTTGTCCAAGTCAATAAAGCGATTTGGCAGGATTTTATTTCTCATTGGGCGGAAGTTTCCAGCCTGCCTAAAATTTTAAGAGAAAGATTAGAAAGCGAATGCCCCCTGGAAATAAAAGCGGAGATTAATAAAGGCGCAAGCCGGAACAAAAGCGTCAAAGCCTTGATCGTACTTCGCGATGGCGAGGCGATTGAAACCGTGCTTATCAGGCAGAAAGATAAACGAAATACGGTTTGCGTTTCTTCTCAAGTGGGATGTCCCTTGGCTTGTGAATTTTGCGCGACGGGCAATTTCGGTTTCCGCCGCAATTTGGAAGCTGAAGAGATTGTCGAACAAGTAGTTTTTTGGTCGCGTTATTTGAAGGCGGAGAAAAAGGGCGAGAAAGTTGATAATATCGTGTTTATGGGGATGGGCGAGCCATTCTTGAATTATGCAGAGTTTATCAAGGCTGTAAAATTTTTAAATAATCCGGAAACTCTGAACATCGGCTCCAGGCGCATGTCGGTTTCTACGGCCGGAATTATTGAGGGTATAAAGCGCTTAGCCGGAGAAAAATTGCAGATCAATTTGGCGATTTCCTTGCATGCGGCCGATGACAATATCCGCCGAAGCCTTATGCCCATAGCCGCTAAATATAATCTCCACGAAATTATCAAGGCCGTGGATAATTATATTGCCAAGACCGGGCGGCGCGTCATGTTCGAGTATTTAATGATTAAAGGTGTAAACGACAGCGATAAAGACGCTCTTAATCTCATAAAGATCATGAAAAAACCCTTGTATATTGTTAATTTGATTCCATATAATTCCACGGGCCGCTTTCAGCCAGCAAAAAAGGAGAGAATAGAAAATTTTAGAAAGATCCTTGAGAAAGCGGGCGTAGCCGTGACCGTACGCTTAAGTTTCGGTGCAGACATTAATGCCGCTTGCGGGCAATTAAGAGGCGGAAAAAATATTTTAAATAATTATGTTAAATAATAAAACAGGAATAATTATTGCCGTTTCCGGCGGCCCGGGAACGGGCAAATCATCGCTAGTGCGCCGTCTCGCCGACCATTATAAAGCCAAAGCGTTATTTGAGGGCGAAGAAAAAGATTTTCCGGAAACAGTCAGAGAGGGCATAAAAACCGGCCAGAAGCAGCTGGCAACTCGGATGTATTTTCGCAACAAGACATTCAATCAGTACCTGGAGGCGCTTGACCATAAAAAAGCCGGCCGCTTAATTTTCTTGGATAATTTCTGGCTGGTTAATGAGGTTTGCTGCCGCGAATTTTTAGCCGATCCGTTTGAAAAAGAACTGATGTCCTGCGCGACGACTCTCGATCGCCGGATTTTTCCCTGGCCGGATTTAATCATTAGCTTGAAAGCCAGCCCGGAAAAAATTAAAGAGTTTGTCTTGGCGCGCGGGCGGACATTCGAGATTAATAATGATTTTTTAGAAAGATACGCGGCTATTCATGATGCCCACGATGATTATCTCAAGAGCTTCCAGATTAAGAAGGTTTTGTTCGTCGACCGCAGCGCTCTTGATTTTGAAAAAGAAGAAGATTTTTTATGGCTGATTAAAATGATCGAAGAAAAATTAAATGAATAGGAAAATAAAATTAGCCGATCGCCAGATAAGCTATAATTTAAAAGTCAGCCGCCGCGCCAAACGCCTTCGTTTGGCGGTTTATTGTAATGGCGATTTAGTGGTCACGCAACCCAGATTTTTAAAGTTAAAAATCGTCGAAGAATTTATCCGTTCCAAGGCGAATTGGATTTTGAAAAAAATAGATGACTCCGCTAGAAGGGAAATAAATCCGCTGGGCAGTTTGACGAGACGCGATTATCTAAATATTCGGGAAGCGGCGCGCGCCCTCGTCCTCGAACGCGTAGAATATTTTAATAATTTTTATAATTTTAAATATAAACGAGTGACGATCCGCGATCAAAAAACGCGCTGGGGCAGCTGTTCGCGGCAGGGAAGCCTTAATTTTAATTTTCGTCTTTTTTACTTGCAGGCCGAGGTGCGCGATTATGTCATCGTCCATGAGCTTTGTCATCTTAAGGAGTTTAATCATTCCGCTCGTTTTTGGAAATTAGTGGCGCAGACTATTCCTCGTTTTTATGTTTTGAGGAGAGAATTAAAAAGTTGGGGAGTGCCGCAATAACCGGATTATTGCAACTCTTATTAATTAGCAGGCCCGGTTAATATTTGTTATAATTAAGTTATCAAAATTAATATTTAAATTTATGTTTATTTTATCTTCGCTGCCATTTGAAAAATCAGCTCTTGAGCCCCATATTTCCGCCAAAACTTTAGAGTTTCATCATGGCAAGCATCATCAGGCCTATATTGATAATCTTAATAAATTGATTGTTGGGACCGAACTGGAAACTGCCAGCTTGGAGGACATAATTTCTAAAACCTCAGGCAGCGCTAACCAGGCAGCCATTTTTAATAATGCCGCGCAAGCCTATAACCATGATTTTTTTTGGAAGAGCCTGCGTCCTCTGGCTGAACCGAAAGAGCCGAATTCCGAGATTTTATCTTTAATTAACGAATCCTTCGGCAGTTTGGAGAATTTTTATAATGAATTTAAGACGATGGCTGTCGGCCAGTTCGGCAGCGGCTGGGTATGGCTCGTGCGCGACGGCCTGAAATTGAAAATTGTAAAAACGGCGAACGCAGACACTCCGTTGGCTCACGGGCAGAAACCGCTGCTGACGATCGATGTCTGGGAACATGCCTATTATCTTGATTATCAGAATCGCCGCGGCGATTTTGTAGAAGGAATTTTGAAAAATCTGTTAAATTGGGAATTCGCGCAGTCAAACCTTTAAGCAGTTTTAAGAAACTTTATAATATATGTATCAAAATCCTTACGTTAAGATTAAGCCGAAAACCTCCCGCCCCTATACTGAATTTTATTTAATCAGGCATTGCCATCCTGATTATACAAAGGAAAAAAAATTGGGCGAGCAAAAGATGCCCCTCTCCCGCACCGGTTTGAACCAGCGCCGCTATTTAACTAAAAAATTGCTCAGTTTGAGACTTGAGAAGATTTATGCGAGCGAATTGGTGCGCGCTCAAGAAACCGCCTTGGTTTACGCGCAAAAGAAGCATAAAGAGATTTTGATTGATAAACGCTTGAATGAGATTGATTGGACGCATTGGTTTCGGATTAAATATTTCAATATGTCCGAAAAAAACCGTGAAAAAAAACTTAAGCATCATCGTGAGCTTGACCGGCAGCTCAATAAAATGCAAACCGCCGCGCGCCGCGCCCTAGCGGATATCTATAAGAACAATAAAGGGAAGAAGGTTGCCTTGTTTTCCCATGGTAATTTCATCAAGGCCTTAATCACCGGCATTCTCAATGCAGATGTGATCGGTTTCCTATCTTTAGAAATTTTCCAATCCTCGATAACTAAATTAGTAATCGACCGCGATGGCTATATCAAGATTAATTATATCAATGACGTCAGCCATTTGCCCTCGCCGCCAGACGAAGATTTGTTCTTGACCCTGATTGATTAAGAAACAAAACGATCAAAAAATAAAATGGCAAAGAAATATTTTCGGTTAAATCTATTCTTTTTTGTTATCAGCGCGGTCGTTATCGGCGCCGGTTTCGGCTTGATAAGAGAAACTGGGGCGGCTTTAGATTTAAGAGGCAGGATACTTCTGCAAGTAGAAAGCCACGGAGAGGCCTGGTATGTTAACCCCGCTAACAATCAACGCTATTATTTGGGCCGGCCGGACGATGCCTACGCTATCATGCGCTCTTTAGGGCTCGGTATTTCCAATGCTGATTTCAACTCGTTTTCAGCTAAAGCGCCGGTACGGCTAGCGGGGAGCATTCTTTTGAAAGTTCAAGATAAAGGGCAGGCTTATTATGTTGATTCCCGCGAATTAAAACTGTATTATTTGGGTCGGCCGGCTGACGCATATAATGTGATGAGAAATAAGGGCTTAGGAATAAGCAACCGCGACTTAGCAACTATTCCTATGGCGGCGGCGAGTGCCCCAAATACGCCCGAGGCTTCGGCCGTAAGCAGCCAGATCGGGCAATATACTTTTAAATACCAAAATAATGATTATGATTTGACTCAGCCTCTGTCGGCCACATTATACGATTATTATAAAAATTTGCCTAAAGTTTATACCTATACGGCCGGCAATGAGCCGGCTAATTTGCGTGAAATTTTTTATAGCCTATTTTTCAAGTTAAAATCAGGCGATACGACCTTCGCTGATATTATCTCCAAGTTAAAGAAAATTGCCGCTTTAAATAATTGGAGCGAAGACCAATTGCTTGAGTTTACTGTGGCCTTCGTTCAGTATATTCCTTATGATCAGGCCAAAGTCGCGGCAAATCCGGCCGTGAACAATAACCCCTATTTTCCCTATGAAACCCTGTATTTAGATAAAGGAGTCTGTTCGGACAAGACTTTTCTGGCGGTTATTTTGCTGCGCCAGCTCGGCTACGGGGCGGCCATTTTAGATTTTCCGGAAAGGAATCACACCGCTCTCGGCGTCCAGTGTCCGACAGAATATTCCATTAATAATTCAGGATATTGCTATGGCGAAACGACCAATTATTTTCCTATAGGAGTCATACCGCGAAGCATTAGTAACGGCCAGGCGGAAACCGCGGCTGAATTTACGGATTTATTTGATGCTGGTAATTTAGGAAAAATAGAAATTTATCAAGCCACTCGGGGTAAAGAATATCAAGGCATGCCGGCTTTAAAATCCCAAGTAGAATCTTTGCGCTTAGCTAAAACAGATCTCGGCCTGCGGCAGACCGAGATTGATAATTTAGCCTCAATCCTGGCCAGTAAAGAAAAAGAGATAAATAGCCTGAAAGATCAGATGGATATCTATTATCGCAACGGCCAGATAGCTGAGTATAATAATTCGGTCGCCAACTATAATATTATGGCTAATGAGTATAACGCCGACTTATTGGTTTATTCCGCTAAGATTAAAGAATATAATTCTAAAGTGAATGAATTTAATTCCTCGGTCAATCTTTTTTATCAGCAATAGAATGAGGCGAAGAAGGGCTTTGTTATCTTGACAAGCGGCCATTTTTCCTATATCTTAGTAGCAGAGGTTTGGCCTCTAAAAGCAACCTCTTTTTATTTACTAAATCATCATGCGCGCCACTAATTTTCTTGTATAATATTAAGCAATATTATATATGGGCGGGCAGACGTAAAAAAAGAAAAAATATGGTAAAAATTCCAAAATTAGAAGACATGCTGAAAGCCGGCATGCACTTCGGCCACCGGACTAACCGCTGGCATCCGAAGATGAAACAATTCATCTTTACTTCAAAAAACGGCATTTACATCATCGATTTGAAGAAGGCTCAAGCGCAATTAGAAATCGCCTTAGAATTTATGGCGAAACTGGTTTCCGAAGGGAAAAGCATCCTTTTCGT
The DNA here is from genome assembly GCA_964648205.1 of uncultured Gammaproteobacteria bacterium. Taxonomy (GTDB): domain Bacteria; phylum Patescibacteriota; class Patescibacteriia; order Patescibacteriales; family UBA12465; genus UBA12465. Next base: position 73,316 of record CAZYNT010000004.1, on the reverse strand, counting down.
CGGCACCAAGAACCAAGTTTCCGAGCCGCTCAAAAAAATGGCGACCGAAATCGGCCAGCCGTATATTGTCGGCAAGTGGCTGGGCGGTTATTTAACCAATTTTCTGGTTGTTAAGAAATCGATTAAAAAATATCTTGACCTGATTGAAAAGCGAGAAACCGGCAAACTGGAAAAATATACGAAGAAGGAACGCTTGGAGTTCGATCGGGAAATTAAAAAATTAGAAATGCGCGTCGGCGGCTTAACGAGTTTGAATAAAATGCCGGATGCCCTCTTTGTTTGGGACATAAAAGAAGAAGAAACGGCTATCCGTGAAGCTCAGCAGAAAAATATCCCGATCATAGCTATTTGCGATACTAATGTTAACCCCGATGAAGTTACCTATGCTATTCCGGCTAACGATGATTCAACCAAGACTATTAAGATTCTTTTAGAGGCGATTAAGAACGCGATTTTGGAGGGGAAAAAGAATATTAAGGCTTAAATTAAAATTTAATATTTAAAAATATGGAACTCATAAAACAGCTCCGCGAAATGACTGGCGCGGGCATGGTTGACTGCCAAAAAGCTCTCAAAGAAGCGGGCAACGACCTAGAAAAAGCCGTAGAAATTTTACGCAAAAACGGTATCGCTAAAGCGGCCAAAAGAACGGACCGCGATACCAACGAAGGCGTCGTCAAAGTCAGCGTCAATGCCGACAAGACTGAAGCTTATATTTTGGAAGTGAATTCAGAAACGGATTTTGTTTCCCGCAACGATAAATTCCAAGCTTTTGCCGAAGCAACCATGGAATTAATCAAAAAAGAGAAGCCGGCGACTCTGGAAGCTTTGCTCGGCCTCAAACTGCAAAACGGAAGCGTCCAAGAAGACTTAGATAATCTCAGCGGTACGATTGGCGAAAAATTAAGCGTCAAGCGTTTGGCGATTATCAGCGGCGCTACAGTGGCCGCCTACTCTCATTTAGGAGGGAAAATTGGTGTTTTGGTAGCCCTGGATAAGCCCGAAGCGGAGAGTTTAGCCAGCGACATTGCGATGCAAGTAGCTGCCGCCAATCCGAAATACATTGTTCCGGCCGAAGTCGATCCTAGAGAAATGGAAAAGGAAAAAGAAATTTACAAGGAACAATTAATAAAAGAAGGCAAGCCGGAAGCGATGGTTGATAAAATCGTTCTCGGGAAAATGAGCAAGTATTATTCCGAAGTTTGCTTGGTAGAGCAAGAATATATCAAGGATGATAAAAAGAAGGTTAAGGATATCTTGGGCGGAGCCAACATTCTAAAATTCGTTAGATTCTCATTATAATATTATAAACAGTTTTTCTGTTTATCAGCTTTCATGATTTACGCACAAGTACAATTTGCCCCTTGGGACAAGGTTTATAATTTTTCCCTAGGCAAATCAGAAGCGACTGTCGGCAATTTTGTAATTGTTGAAACCGAGCTGGGCCTGGAATTAGGCCGGCTCGTTTCTTTGGTCGAAGAAGTCGACCCTAAAGATGACAAGCGCGAACTTAAACCAATAATTCGAAAAGCGGAATATGATGACTTGGCTAAATTGCTCAGCCCCGAAAAAAAAGAGGAGGCGCTGGAATTCTGCCGGGAAATGATTAAAAAACACGAATTGCCGATGAAACTGGTCGATATGCATTCCTCCTTTGAGGGCAATCGTATTAATTTCGCTTTTATTTCCGACGGACGGGTTGACTTTCGCGAACTCGTTAAAGATCTGGCCGCCCATTTCGGCGTTAATATCCGACTGACGCAAATCGGGACAAGAGATGAGGCGAAAATAACCGGCGATTGCGGGCCATGCGGCCGCGGATTGTGCTGCCGCGGTTTTTTAACGGAATTTTCTTCAATCACTTCCGAAATGGCCGAAGCGCAACAAGTAGTCCACCGCGGTTCAGAGCGTATTTCGGGTATGTGCGGTCGTTTGATGTGCTGCCTTTCCTATGAGTATGATGGTTATAAAGAGATGGCCGGGAAATTGCCGCCCCTGGGCACGAAAGTTAATGTTGACGGCACGCGCGGCGTTATCGTCGGGCACCATATTCTAAAACAAACCGTGGACGTCAAGCTTAATCCGGAAAAAGATGGGGAAAGAGACGTAATTATTGAAGTTGATATAAATCGCCACAATAAAAAATAGAAAGATCAGCCCAAAAAATAAAGATAAAAAAAACACGCTCCCAGATTTCGGGGCGTGTTTTTAAATTTTTTCTAAAATATGTTATAATATTACTTAAGCAATAGATAAAATAATTAATAAAATATGAAAAAAATCAACCTCGCTGTTAATGGTTTTGGCCGCATCGGTCGAGCTGCCGTTAAAATTATTATTGATCGTTTTCCAAATATTAATATCGTGGCCATCAATGATTTGACCGATCCGGAAACTCTAGCTCATTTGATGCAATACGATTCTTGCTATGGGCGCTATATCAAGAAAGTAACGGCGACCAAGGACGCCCTAGTAATTGATGGCCATAAAATTCCGGTTTTAGCCGTTAAAGACCCATCGCTGCTGCCCTGGGCAAAACTTAAGGCTGATATTGTTTTAGAGTGTACCGGCCGCTTTACTAATAAAGAAGATTTAAGCCTCCATCTTAAAGCCGGCGCCAAAAAAGTTATTTTATCCGCTCCGGCCAAGAGAGGCGGCGTCAAGACAATTGTTCTCGGGGTCAACGAAAAGAAGCTTTTAAAAAATGACAACCTTATTTCCTGCGCTTCTTGCACGACTAATTGTTTAGCTCCAACCACTGCTGTTATTAAAGAAAAATTTGGCATCAAGAAGGCGATTATGACGACGATTCATTCCTATACCGCCGATCAAAATTTGGTTGACGGACCGCATAAGGATTTAAGACGCGCGCGCGCGGCCGCTTTAAACATCGTTCCGACCACGACCGGCGCCGCAATTGCCGTTACGGAAACCATTCCGTCGTTAAAAGATAAATTTGATGGCCTAGCGGTCCGCGTACCCACTCCGGTCGCGTCTTTATGCGATACGGTTTATGTTTTGAACAAAAAAACTACCGTCGCTGCGGTAAATTCCGCCTTCATTCAAGCAGCTAAAGGGAAAATGAAAGGAATCATAGAGGCTTCGCTTGAAGAATTAGTTTCGACTGACATTGTCGGCAATCCGCATAGTTCGATCGTCGATTTACTTACGACCAAAATCGTCGGAGGAGATCTGCTAAAAGTGGTTGCTTGGTATGATAATGAATGGGGATATGCGAATCGTCTCGTCGAGCTAGCTGATTATTTAAAGAAGTTTCTTAAATAACATGGCAAAAACAGAAAATATTCTAACTAAAATAGAGACCGCCGGCCTAGTCGGCCGGAGCGGCGCCTCATATCCGGTCGCCAAAAAATGGGCGGCAGTCAAAGAAGCTTTAAGAGGGAAGAAAGTCGGTTATATTATTGTTAACGGCGCCGAAGGGGAGCCGGGAGTAAAGAAAGACGGATATTTAATTGCTCATTATCCCGAAGAAGTTATAAATGGCGTTTATTTGGCCGATCAATTTTTGGGCACGGAGAAAATAAAGCATATTTATTTTTTTCTAAACCGGGAATATTATAAGAATTATGCTCCGAAACTAAAGAAGGCTTTAAGCGCAAAAAAATACGCGCCCCTGGAGAAAAAACTTATATTTGTTGTCAAACCGGAAGTTTTAACTTATATCAGCGGCGAGGAGTCCGCTTTATTAAATTTAATTGAAGGCAAAAAAGTAGAGCCGCGGCTAAAACCGCCGTATCCGACTAGCGCCGGCTTATATAAAGCGCCGACCTTAATCAATAATACGGAAACTTTTTACGATGTTAGCCTGGTCGGCAAAAATAAATTTAAGAATGAGCGGTTTTATACTATAAGTGGAGCCGTCAAACATCGCGGCGTGTATTCTCTTCCGGCGGAGCTAACGATAGAAGAGGTTTTGCGTAAAACCAATAATTTTCCGGACTATAAATTTTTCGTCCAAGTCGGCGGGGAAGCGGCCGGAGAAGTCTTACGCTTAGATCAATTGGGCGGGCCGGTTGAGGGCGCCGGCTCGATTATGGTCTATGATTTTGAAAAAACAGATAAGCATAAATTACTTAAATATTGGCTAAATTTTTATCATGAGCAGAGTTGCGGCAATTGTACAGTTTGCCGCGAAGGTACCTACCGCCTTAAAGAACTGGTTAATCAGAAGAAATACGATAAAAAGTTATTTTGGGAACTGGTCGCGGCGCTTGAAGAATCAAGCTTCTGCGCGCTCGGCCGATCGCTCCCGATTCCAGTAAAAAGTTATTTTTTAAATATATTAGAAGCTTAAATTAATTTTAATTTTATGGATCAAGAAAAAACAAGCGCGGAACCGGCCGAAGCTCAAGCCAAAGCAAAATTAACTCCGGTTTTCAATATGCTTGAAGAGGCGTGCAAGGTTTACGCGCAAAACATTAAAAAATTCGTCGAGATTTATCTCCGCGGATTGGTCGGTCTTATTCCTTTCTTGGTTGTTTTGGTTGCATTTCTCTTTTTATCGGCTTTTGGCGTCGACAACCCCGCTGTTGGTTTAATTTTGGTCATTCTCGGCTTTCTGACCCTTCTCTGGGCGGTTTATTATGGTATTTTAGTCAGAGCGGCCATGGTGCTTTTGATCAAGAATAATTATAGTTCAGCTAAAGAAAACTTTATTCAGAGCAAAGGGTATTTTTGGAGCTATGTCTGGGTCTCAATTGTCGTTTCGGTCGTTATTGGTCTATGGACCCTTCTTCTCATAATTCCGGGTATTATTTTTGCTGTCTATTTCACGCTTGTCAATTATACTTTCTTCTTTGAAGATTTTAAGGGATACTCGGCTTTAAAAAGAAGCAAGGAGCTGGTTAAGGGCTATTGGTGGGCGGTCTGCGGACGCACGTTTTTCATCGGTCTTATCGTTGTTGTCGCCAGCGTTATTTTATCCGCCCCTCTGGAAGCTTTGGAAGCGGGCAGCCTGGGTTATATAATCTATAATAGTTTCATGAATATTCTCTGGGCTTTGGTCGCGCCTATAATCATCATCTACACTTACTATATTTTCCGCGATCTCAAAAATATCAAAGGAGAATCAAAATTGTCGGTAGTTAAAAAATAATTTGTTTTGTCATGACGATCAAAATTAATGAAAAAAAAATTTCTGCCCAGAACGGGCAGACAATTTTAGATGTTGCGGCGGCCAACGGTTTTAAAATACCGACACTTTGCCATCATCCCGATTTAAGCGTTCAGGCGAATTGCCGGGTTTGCGTCGTAGAAATAAAAGGACGCAGTCAGCTAGCAGCGGCTTGTTCAACTTTAGTCGAAGAGGGGATGGAAATTTTAACGGACAGTCCGAGAGTAAAGAAGGCTCGTTCGATTAATTTAGAACTGCTCTTTGCCGAGCACTCGGAAAAATGCGCGAATTGCACTCTGCGCTATAATTGCGATCTTTTGAAATTGGCGCTTAAGTATAAAGTCAAGATTAACCGCTTTCCGGATCGCAAAAAAAAGAGAAAAACTTATCAATTTGCCGGTGCCGTGGAGATTGACGGTACACAGTGTATCGATTGCAAGAATTGTCTTAAAGCTTGCGGCGAAATTCAGAAAATAAATTATTTGAAAATCGATGGTGCCGGAGTTAATCAGGAGATAGTGCCGGCTAAAGACAAGGAATCCGCTTGTATTTATTGCGGACAATGTACTTTGCATTGTCCGGTAGCCGCCGCGCAGGAGCAGATGGCTTGGGATAAAGTCGAAAAACTCCTGCTTGATAAGAATAAGATTGTGGTGGCGCAATTCGCTCCCTCGATCCGGGTATCGCTGGGCGAAGAATTCGGGATGCCATACGGCGCCAATTGTGAGGGGAAAATATATACGGCTCTGAAAAAACTAGGTTTCAGCCATGTCTTTGACGTTAACTTCAGCGCTGATCTAACAACCATTATCGAGGCGGAAGAATTCTTGGAAAGGCTTAAAGATAAAAAAGCTATTTTTCCGATGATGACTTCCTGCTGTCCCGCCTGGGTCGCTTATGCGGAATTTTATCATCCCGAATTATTGCCGCATTTGACGACCGCGCGCTCTCCTCATATCTATTTAGCCGGTGCGATAAAAACCTATTGGGCTAAACAAAAAAACATTAACCCGAATAATATTGTCGTCGTCTCTATTATGCCCTGTACGGCCAAAAAATATGAAGCCTCCCGTCCTGAATTAAAGATGAACGGCCGGCCGCTAGTTGATCTAGTTTTAACAACCAGAGAATTGGCGTTTATGATTAAGAAGAAGGCTATTGACTTTAAAAAATTACCCGAGGGCCAAAGCGAGAAGTTATTTAATAATGGGTCTGGCGCAGCCTCTATTTATGGCGCTTCCGGCGGCGTCATGGAATCGGCTCTCCGGTCGGCTAATGCACTAGTTTGCGCAGAAAGCACAAATAAGCTTTGTAGCAGTCATTTGGAATTTAAAAAAGTCCGCGGTTTCGCCGGCTTGAAGGAGGCGGTCGTTTCTTTGGACAAAAATAAAATTAGAGTCGCCGTCGTCAATGGGATTGGCAATATCGAAAAAATATTACCGAAATTAAAAAAATATCACTATATCGAGGTTATGTCTTGCCCCGGAGGATGCCTGGGCGGCGGCGGCCAGCCAATACCGACGAATAAAATAATCCGCCAAAAACGCCTTGAAGGCTTATATGCGATTGACAGCCAAAGACCAATACGGCGCGCGCATGAGAATAAAGCGATGATGGCTTATTATAGTTGGGTCAAAAATAATCATTTAAGCAAACTTCTCCATACGAAATTTTCCCGGAAGAAAAATTCAATCTCGACGGTTAAAAAGAGTAAATTAAATTAAAAATATGCCTAGAATTTTAGCGACTATTTCCGTCTTAGCGACTGATCGGCAGGCGACTTCTCCCGAATTGAATAGGGTTTTGACCGATTACGGGCACTTGATAATGTCCCGTTTAGGTGTTAATGTACAACGGAACTGCTTCGAGCACTGCCTGGGCCTGATTATTTTGGCGGTTGAGGGCGAAGGTCCGAAAATCGCGGAATTAGAACAGAAATTAAAAGCCTTGCCCCACTTAATAGTCAAAATGAGTCTGATGAAAGAACAAGAATAAAATGATTCCCGAATATATTCAAAAAATTATAAAAGATTTAAAGGCCTCGCGCTACGAGGCCTATATTGTCGGCGGCTGCGTCCGTGATGTTTTGATGGGAAAAGAACCCAAGGACTGGGATATAACCACCAATGCCTTGCCGGAGCAGGTTTTAAAAGTTTTTCCTGAAGCACGCTATGAAAATACTTTCGGGACAGTTCTTCTGCCGATTAGAGCCTTGGCCAAGCAGGGGGAGACAAAAGGAAAACTGGAAGATGTTGTTGAAATAACGACCTATCGCAGCGAGCAGGGGTACTCAGACAGGCGGCACCCTGATAAAATCCGTTTTGAAACCCAGCTTGATAAAGACTTGGAGCGCCGCGATTTCACAATTAATGCCCTGGCGCTTGATCCAAGTGATCAAGATAAAATTATTGATTTGTTCGGCGGCCAAAAAGATATAAAAGCTAAAATAATTAGAGCGGTGGGCGAGCCTGATGACCGCTTTAAAGAAGACGCACTTAGGATGCTGCGGGCAGTACGTTTTAGCGCACAGCTTGGTTTCGAACTTGAGCCTAAAACGCAAAGGGCGATTATTAAATTAGCCGGAAGCTTGAAATTCGTTTCTAAGGAAAGAATCCGCGATGAACTCATAAAAATTTTAGTGTCCACCAGGCCGTCGGAGGGCATCATGCTCTTGCATGATTGTAAATTATTGCAGTATATTTTGCCGGAATTAGAGCAGGGTATCGGCGTAAATCAAGATAGGCACCATATTTATCCCGTCTTTAAGCATAATATTCTTTCTTTAAAGTATTGTCCGAGCTCGGATTGGGCGGTGCGCTTAGCTGCTTTGCTCCACGACGTCGCTAAACCGAAAGCCAGAAAAATAATCAATAATATCGCTACATTTTATAATCATGAGTATTTAGGAGCAAAAATGGTAGAAAAAATAATGTCGCGTTTGAAATTTTCTGCCATTGATCAGGCGAGAGTCGTTAATTTGGTCAAGAATCACATGTTTTATTATAACGTCGGCGAAGTAACCGCTGCTTCGGTCCGCCGTTTAATCGTCAAAGTCGGTCGGGAGAACCTGAAAGATTTGATTGACTTGCGGATTGCCGACCGATTAGGTTCCGGTACGCCGAAAGCCATGCCCTATAAGCTGCGCCATCTGCAGTATATGATGGAAAAAGTGCAAAATGATCCGGTGTCCGTGAAGATGCTGAAAATTAACGGCAACGACATTATTAAAATTTTGCAGATTGCGCCCGGGCCGAAGATCGGGGCGATACTCGACGTACTACTCGGTGAAGTGCTTGAGGATCCGGGCTTAAACAACCCGGCCTGGCTTAAAAAACGCGCCAAAGAGTTAAACGGGTTCGAATTAGAAGATTTGCGTTTAAAAGCTAAGGAAGTGATAGAAGAAAAGAGAGCGGAAGAGGACAAATTAATTAAAAAACAATATAAAGTTTAAAGCGTATGAAAAAAATCCTGTTGGTTTTTGCAATTCTTGCGATTGCGTTCAGCGTTTCGGCCTGTACTAACAAAACTGTTACTACGGGTGAAGAAAAAATTCCACCGTCAGGCAATCCAATTGTGAACAATGTTATAAATATTAATAACGTTATCGGAAACGCTACTAACACAATTCAAAGCGATTCCGGCGTTACTGGCAGTTTAGATGCCAGTAATAATGACGCAGACAAAATTAAAAATAATACTAATACTATGCTTACTCCAGACAAACAAGAAGATTTAACAAAAACCTATTCTCAGGCGATTATAAAAACCAGCTTGGGAAATATTACAGTTAAGTTTTATGCGGCCGAATCGCCCCTGACCGTCAATAATTTTTTAAATTTAGCTCAGGCGGGATTTTATAACGGTACAAAATTCCATCGCGTGATTAAAGATTTTATGATCCAAGGCGGCGATCCTTTAAGCAAGGAATCTGATGCCTCGGTTTGGGGAACCGGCGGACCCGGCTATAAATTTAAAGATGAGATCAATTCTCATAAATTAGTATTGGGCAGCTTAGCGATGGCTAACGCCGGATCCGATACCAATGGCTCCCAGTTTTTTATTGTTACTCTTCCAGAAACACCGTGGTTAGATGGGAAACATACTAATTTCGGCGAAGTGGTTAATGGCCTGGATGTAGTTAAAAAAATAGAAGCGACGCCGACAGGCATGAATGATCGGCCGGTAACCGATGTGGTTATAAATAGCATTGAGTTGGTAAAATAGCAGACAATATAATTTAAAATTTATAATAAAAAGAGGCTCGGATTTTTCCGAGCCTTTTCGTTTTTTGGCGATTATTGGTTTTTTAATCAATTTTATAAGGGTCAGTTTTTTTGGGGCGGCGTTAGCGGTTTTCGTGGGGGTTTTTTATGAAGAAAAACAGGGCAGAAATAATAGTGCCGCTGATGACTACTCCCAGGATGAGCAGATAAACCACAATAACGTGCAGCTTAGTAATTAGTGCAAAATCAATCGCGGCGGTAAAGAAAAAAATTGATGCCGCCGTTAAAAAGAGGAGGCGGGAAATTTTTTTCCCCGACTTGCGATCAGTGTTTTTTTGGTTTTTAGTCGTTGATTCTTTTTCAATGGCAATACCGGCGGAAGTTAATAAACCGGAAAAAAATAACGCAATGGCGCTGATGCAAAGATACGGCATCGTCTCGTCCCAGCTCACAAGATCTAGCAGCGGTAGAGCAAAGGAGCTTAAAAATACTAAAGCTGACAAAGCTAAACCGCAGACTACCCAGCGTTTAATCACTAAGTTTATCAACAAGCTGAAAAATGTTACGGCTAGAAAGATGCCGATGTAGAATATTATCATGTGCCAGGCAATTATCCCCTCTGTTTTCTCAAAGTTATAATCATTGGTTATCGAGCGGAGTTCCGGGATGTAGATAGCGGTCTCATCGTTATAAAGCTTATCTTTAGTGAGAAAAAAATTTTTTTGATTGTAGGTGTAACAGGAGTCACTCCTAATCTTGATATTTTTTTCCGGATTGAGATAGGCTTCTTCCAGCTGGTCTTGAGGAATACTTGGGTCAAAATAATTAAGAACGGCAAAAATTTCCTTGTCGGCAATATAGCCGTTTACTCTACGGTTAGCATCAAGTTGTTTCCAGATGATGTATTCGTCCCCGATTTTTTCGAAATGTAATTTTCGGGGAGCGCCATTAAGCGACAGGTTAAGCATTAGTAGCATGAGTAGGAACAAAAAAATACTTTTTTTCATGGCGGCGGTTTTTAAGTTTGTTGGTTTATGGTTTTATTTTTTGTGAATTTTTTGCCAATGAGCCAGCCGATAAGCATAAAAAGTATGCCGACAGATAGCGAGAAAACGCCGGCCAGGGGATCAAGAGCAATTGCCCCGAAGCTAAGCGCCGACCCCAGGATGCCAAACATCACTAAAGTCAAAAGGCCGTTAATTTTATTCAACCAACGCAAGCCGACCAGCTTGAAAGTATTAGCCGGTATTTCGCGTTGGAATGATCGGAAGAAGAACATGGCCAAGAAAGGAAAAACGACTTGATAGCTTAGAAAAAGCACCATTAGCCATTCAACCTCGGTCTGACCTTCAGCTTGGGTCCTTAAAAGCCAGAAGTTGCCTCGGTGGTAAGAAGTTGATACTTCTAGCGTTATAGAGCCACATAAGCCTAAAAACAAGAGGGCTAATGTTAATTTTTTCATGGTTTTTCTAGGTTTTAAAGGTACAAATTATTAAAGCCAAAATTGGCATTAATATTATATATTGCCATAATTAAGGGGTGGTTGTCAATATTTATAAAAGTGCTAGAATTAGGCTATAATGGACATAAGCAAAGAAATTTGTTATAGTTAAAATCTTATAAAAAATCAGTTAAATTAAAATATGAAAGTTTATTTAGACAATGCAGCGACGACTCGTCTTGATCCACGGGTTTTTGCTAAAATGAAGCCATATTTTTTAACAAAATATGGCAACGCCTCTTCTATTCATGCCTTGGGTCAAGAGGCCTTTTTGGACTTGCAATCGGCCAAAGAGAAGGTGGCTAAAATTTTAGGCGGAGAAGCGGAGAGTGTTATTTTTACCGCTAGTGCAAGCGAGGCCAATAATTTAATCATCAAAGGACTTGCTTTGGCCAATCAAGGCAAAGGCAATAAAATCATTATTTCAAATATTGAGCATCCTTGTGTTAGAGAATCGGCCAACGAGTTGGCGCGAGCTGGTTTTAAAGTTGAATTTGTGCCCGTTAATAATGAGGGGGTAGTAACGCCAGAAGCGCTGGAAAAGCTTATGGATAAAGAAACCATCTTAGTTTCTATCATGACTGTTAATAATGAAATCGGCACGATTCAAGATATTGCCTCTCTCGCTAAAATAGCCCATAAGCATGGCGCCTATTTTCACACGGACGCCGTTCAAGCGGTTCCATACTTGAAAATTGATATTAAAAAAATGGGCATCGACTTGTTGAGTTTGTCGGCTCATAAATTCAATGGGCCCAAGGGAGTTGGCGTTGCTTATATTGGACGAGGCATTAAAATTAAGCCATTAATCATTGGCGGCGGCCAGGAAAATGGAATTCGTTCCGGCACCTATAATTTACCCGGAATTATGGGTTTAGCTTACGCCCTGGAATTGGCCTATAAAGAAAGAAATGCTTATCTTAAAAAAGTAAAAAGTTTGCGCGATTATCTCTGGCAGCAGATTAAAAAACAAATTACCGACGTACAAGTTAACGGCAGTTTAAGCCAGCGCGTACCGGCGAATCTGAATGTTATGTTCGGCTCAATTGAAGGGGAAGCAATTCTGATAGATTTATCATCCAAAGGAATTTGTGTTTCTACCGGTTCGGCTTGTTCGGCGACTGATTTGCGCGCCTCCTATGTCCTAAGAGCAATTGGTTTAGATAAAAATAAACTAAACAGCAATATCCGTTTTTCTTTGGGGCGGTATAATACTAAGACGGAAATAGATTATACGGTTAAATGCTTGAAGGAAACTGTTAAAAGGTTAAGAAGTTTTAGCCCGGTAAAATAATAAATTATTAATGATTATTAAAATATATGTCACTAAATTATACAAAAAAGACGCTGGAGCATTTTAAGCACCCGAAGAATATTGGGGAGATAAAAAAGCCGGATGGCTATGCTCAAATCGGCAACATGGTTTGCGGCGACCAATTAGATTTTTTTCTTAAAGTGGAAAAGGGAAAAATCAAAGATGTAAAATTCTTGTCTTTCGGTTGCGCCTCAAATATCGCCACGGCCTCGATTATGACGGAAAAAATAAAAGGCATGACGATTGAGGAAGCGAAGAAATATAAATGGGAAAAAATTGTTTCGGAACTTGGCGGCTTGCCCCACCAAAAAGTCCATTGCTCTGTTATGGCGGTCCAAGGATTGAGAAAAGCAATTGAAGATTATGAGAGAAAGCAGGTGGTCGAGCCGAGTTTCGGGAAAAAGAAAATTCTTAAGACTGTAGCTAAAAAGAAAAAGAAATAAACGATAATTACCGCCCTATACAAAAACACTCCTTTTCAGGAGTGTTTTTGTTTGTATTTTCAATCGAAATAAGATTTATTAGAATCTCTTTTCTAGAGGACGAGCTTCGTTGACAACGACTTTGCGTCCGTCTAATTCCTGGTTGTTATACATGGCGATGGCATTGTCTGCATCAGCGTCATTTTCCATCTCGACGAAACCAAAGCCTTTGGAGCGATGGGTCATGCGATCAGTAATGATAACAGCGGATAAAACAGTACCAGCTTTAGCGAAAGCATCCGCTAAACCTTGTTCGGTCGTCTTGAAGGACAAGCCGCCGACAAATAACTTTTTCATTTTGTTTTCTTTTTACTAATTTTATTAAACGTAAGACGACCTTTTTTTAAAGAAAAAGCGGATTCTTGGTCCGCTCTTACTTTTAAAATAGCTTACCTGTAAATTAGTATAGCCTATTTTTAATAATAAGTCAAGGCGCAAATTGTATTAAAAAACGCCGTTTTCAAAGCGGCGTTAAAGTTCAGTTTTCTTGATTTATTCCCCAAGAAGCTCCTTGTAAAGGGTGGCTTCGTTTTTTAGCAGATTTGCCGGCCTGAATAATTCATTCCAGCGGGTTGAAATTTTCGCATCGGCGAATATTTTCCGCAGTTTTCTGTTAAAAACAGTAACTTGGATATCGTCTACGGCCAGCTGCTCTGAATATCTGAGCGTTCCGTTTTCGATGATCGTCTCAAGATTTTCCGGGCGTTTATTTCGAACATTCTCGAGTTTTAGGAGTTCAGCTTCAGCGTCTGTAAATGATCCATTGCGCGTTTTTCGGATTCCGGCGCGAGTTGAATTTACTTCGAAGATGTTGAAGCAGGCGAGTTGGACCAGCCTATAAACATCCTCATAACTAAAACCGAGAGGACAGAGCTTTTCTTTGAGAAATTCCTTGGCCTCGCTGGAGGCATAAGTTCCGCGCGAATCAATTATTTCCTGCAGCATATTATCTTTGTATACTGTCAGTCCGGATATAATTCGTGTCATAGTTTTTAGGGTGTGAATAACCGAATGGAACAGATCAGGCCAGGCAACGCGCTCGACACATGACTGTTCAATCGCGCGCTCTTCCCAGGTTCCGATATTCTCGGTAATCATCAGCATGTACGCCTTGACCATTCGGGCTTGGCCTTCTATGTTTTCAGTTGATATCGTATTCTTCTTATGCGCCATAGCTGACGAACCCTTTTGTTTTTTGCCGAAAGGTTCTTGGAGTATCGGCAGGCCGCTGCGGGCTCCCAGGCGGATATCCAGGGCAATTTTGTTAATCTCCAAAACTAAGTTGCATAAATTTTGCGCAATCGGCGCATAGATAACGCGCGGCATTATCTGCGTTGCGCCGTAGAAAGGCTTGAGACCAAGAATTTCTAAGGTCTTTTTTTCTACTTCGGGTGATATTCCGCTATGATTACCGATTGCACCGGCGAGTTTTGCGTAACTGAGCATTTCGGCGGCTGATTTAATTTTAGCCATGGCAACAGTGATATTTCCGTGCCAGGTTAAAACCCGTTTGCCGAAACTTTGCAATTCCGCCCCTTGGCCGTGTGTGCGCGCCAGCATCAGGGTGTAGCGATGTTCAAGCGACAGTTTGCGCAGAGAAGCTTCAAATGGCGAATAATAACATTCGACTTGAGCCAAACTTTCGGTAAGCATTTTTACAAACGGCGCCTCCTCGGTATCATAGGAAGTAAGATCTTTATGAAAATGTTTTTGCAGTTCGGGCGGCAAAAAGCGCAGCCGCTCATCAAGAAAAGCGTTGAGATCGTGGCCGATTTCGGCGTCTCTTGTCTTCCACCATTCGATATCAATCGGGTTGGCTAGCAATATCCTTTGTATATCCCAAAAAATATCAAAAGATATTAAGTCGAGCTGTGCTTTGGCTTGCAGTACAGCCAACTCTACTTTTTGCCAGAGGTTCAGCTTGTTTTCATCGCTGAAGATTCTGGTAATCTCGGTGTTTGTGTAACGTGGGTGCATGGGGATCCTTTCTTTTGATTTGTTTATATTAAGTTAATTCATTTTAAATTATTAATGTTCAATTTTGATTTTTAATCTTAGCTGATTTCAGGCATTTGGTCAATAAAAAACAGGGAAGTCCCTGTTTTTTATATCTTCAATTTTCTATTTATAAAGCCACTTTCACGTTATAGAGCCACTTTTACGCCGGCGCTCATCGATGAGGAAACGCTGATATTTTTGATGAATGTTCCCTTGGAAGAGGCGGGTTTCGCTTTCTTGATGGTTTCAAGCAGAGCCTGGTAATTTTCGATTAACTTTTTGGTGTCGAAGCTGGCCTTGCCGATGACGGTATGAACATTAGCCGTATCATCATTCTTGAAGCTGATTTTACCCTTCTTTAATTCCTCGACGGTTTTTGCCGGATTGGTGGTCACGGTGTCGTTTTTCGGGGAAGGCATTAAGCCGCGCGTACCGAGGATTTTAGCGATAACCGCTAAATTTTTCATTAAAGCCGGTTCGGCGATCGCCACCTGGAAATCAGTTTTTTCCGTTTTTTTGATCTCCGCGATTAATTCATCGCCGCCGACGAAATCAGCGCCGGCCGCTTTAGCTGCTTTCTCATTCTCAGAGGACACAAAGGCGGCCACCTTAACGGTTTTGCCGGTGCCGTTAGGCAGGCTGACCGCGCCGCGAACTTGCTGATCGCCCTTTTTAGTATTGATGCCAAGGCGGAAATGGACTTCGACCGAAGCATCAAATTTAGTCTTGGTTAATTTCTTAACGATTTCTAAAGCCTCTTCAATAGAGTAAGTTTTTAGACGATCGTAAATTGCCGAATTATCAACCTTTTTTATGGTTTTAACTTTTTTTATTTCTTTCTTGCTGGTTTTTTTAGCCGTTTTTGGGGCTTCTTCTTTTTTAGCCATAGTTTTTTTTCGTGGTTAAGCGTCCGCTCAAGGCGAACTCCCACAATTATTATTTAATATCTACTCCCATTTGGCGCGCCGTACCCGCTATAATATTTTTAGCGGCCTCTAAATCATTGGCGTTCAAATCAGGCATTTTTTTCTTCGCAATTTCTTCAAGCTGGGCTTTAGTAATAGAACCAACCTTTTCGGTTAAGGGTTTACCTGACCCCTTTTTAATACCGGCCGCTTTTTTAATTAATTCTGAAGCCGGAGAGGTTTTAAGGATAAAATCATAACTTCTGTCTTCGTAAACAGTAATTTCAACGGGGATAATATCACCCATCTTATCTTTAGTTTTATCATTGAAGTTTTTGCAGAATTCAGCGATATTCAAACCGTGCTGGCCTAAAGCCGGACCGACTGGAGGGGCGGGGTTAGCCTGGCCGCCGGCGATTTGTAATTTAACTTTTGTCTTTATTTTTTTTGCCATATAGTTATTAATTGAGAGCGCAGAAGCATCGCCCTTTTTTCATTAGACTTTTTTAATCTGTAAAAAATCAAGTTCAACCGGCGTTTCACGCCCGAAGAGGGAAACGGAAACTTTGACTTTGCCTTTAGCCTCGTCAACTGCTGTCACTTTACCTTCCATATTCTTAAATGGCCCTTCGTTGATTCTAACCGGGCTGCCGATAATGACATCAATTTGGAATTTAGGATCTTCGACGCCCATTCTTTTCTGCAGCGCCTTGACCTCTTCCTCGCCGATCGGGGTCGGGATGGTGCCGGTGCCGATGAAGCCCGTCACATTCGGGGTGTTGCGGACAATATACCAGGATTCGTCCGTAACCATCATTTCGACCAGAATATATCCGGGGAAGATTTTTTCTTCAGTCACTTTGCGCTTGCCGTTTTTTATTTTAATTTTTTTTTCGGTGGGGATTAAAATGTTGAAGATTTTGTCTTCCATATCCAAAGATTCAACTCTTTGTTTGAGATTTTGCGCGACATTCTCTTCGTATCCGGAATAAGTATGGATAACGTACCAGCGTCGGCCTTGATTTAATAGTTGCTTGGCCATAAATTTAAAATTTAAGAACGATTGATTTTATTATTTATTAATAATAAGTTGGAAACCTGTAGTGAAAATATAATCCAAAAGACCCAGGAATAGGGCCACGCCGATGCTAATACCGATGACCAAAAGGGTATAGTTGCGGGTTTCTTTCTTGGACGGCCAGGTAACTTTTTTCATCTCGGCTACAGACTCTTTGATGTAATTAGTTAGTTTGTTCATATTGCTTGAATTGGTATTTAAAAATGACCTCGCGGTCACCTTATTTATATGTCTTTATAATACAAAATAGTCAATTCCTTGTCAAGCCCCAGGGTTTGCCTTTTGCGCTTAAACACGTTACAATATTATTGAAAAGAAATTTCTTATTTTTTTATATGGTTAGCCCAAATCTAATAAAACGCGCTGAAGATTCTGTTCCGGTAGAAATTAATGAAAATACCAAAAAGTTATTTCAAGTAATCTACAGCGAGCAGAATAAAAAGGAAGACGATGATGACGATATCCCGAAGATTAAGGTTTCGACCCTGATTTCTCGGTTAGCCTTTTTTTATGAAAAGGTGCGCAACGCGGTTGATTATGAGGAGGAGCACTTGCTTCGGAAAAATGCAATTTCACGAATTTTGCGCCGCCAGGTGATGATTGAAGGCGTAATTAAAGAAACTGACGGCTGGAGCATCGCCAACCATTTAATGGTTGAACTTATCAGAGCGAGCTATTTGCCCAATAACAAAATTCCCGAAACGAAAATTAAAGAAATTGCCAGCATATTGGAGAGATATATTTTTTTGAAAGACCAAGTGGTTTTGCATATCAATACCTCCTTGAACTTAAAGACGGATATCAATAAGGCCAAAGACTTGATAAATGAAAAAAATAATTTAGTGCGCTGGCTTTTAACCCTGGCCGCCTGTGAAATTGAAGAGAATCTGGCGCCTAATAAAGTCAAGCAAGTTATCGTTAACAATCTGTTTGATGTTCTTTCCAAGAACATTGTTCTGCCCTCCGACCTCCCATACGAAGCAGATCTCGACATCCAGATATATTTAAGTATCGGCCGGTCGTATTTGAAGCTTGATGAGGACATGCTGAGTTTCATTCTTTTTAAATATTACAATACCGAGTGGTTGGACTTGCGCGATAAAAGGGTTTTAAACGAAGATGATTATGGCAAAATAAAAGCTCTCGCTCTAAAGATGGGCGAGATGAAAGCCTTGGTCAAGAAGCAGCTGGGGCACCCCCTCATCAAGCAATTAGATAAATTAGCCCACGTTTATTCTCTTTATTTTTCTATTTTAACTGAAACGGTAGAAAGTGATCCTGCCAAGGTTTACGGCGAACTGCAAAAGAGCGAGAAAAATTTCATCGTCAGATTGAAAAAAGTTTGTAATCAAAAATACAAGAAAGCTAAAAGTCGTCTCTGGCGAGCCGCTCTGCGGAGCATAATTTATATTTTTTTGACGAAATCTGTCTTCGCGATTGCGATTGAACTCCCGGCTATCAATTGGTTCGGCGAACCGCTTAACCCCGTATCTTTGGCAATCAACATTTCTTTCCCGGCGATTTTATTATTTTTGATCGTCCTCTCGACTAAGACGCCTAATGAGAAGAATACAGATAAAATTATCAGCGGTATCAAAGAAATAGCTTTCGCCGGGCAAGAAAAGAAACAGCCGATAGTTCTGCGCAAACCGACCCGCCGCCATCTATTAACTGATTTTGTCTTCAATTTAATTTACGCCGCTTCGTTTTTCGTTTCCGTCTACTTGATAATTTGGGTTCTTACGTTTATTCAGTTTAATTGGGTCAGTATCACTATTTTCTTATTCTTCTTGGCCTTCGTTAGTTTTTTCAGCATTATTGTCACCCGCGGCGTGAAAGAATTAATGATTATTGAAAGAAGGGAGAATCTGGCTACATTTATTATCGACCTTTTTTATATGCCGATTATCTTGGTCGGCAAATGGCTTTCCAATAATGTTTCTAAAATAAATATTTTTATCTTTATTTTTGATTTCATTCTTGAAGCTCCGTTTAAAATCCTCGTAGAAATCGCTGAAGACTGGACTAAATATGTCAGAGAGAGACGGGAAAATATGGAATAATTTTATGAGCAATTTGCGCATTGTCGCCACACCGATAGGTAATTTGGAAGATTTAACCTTCCGGGCCTTAAGAACCTTGAAAGAATCCGATTTTATTTTATGCGAGGACACGCGGGTCACGCGAAAATTGTTAGACCATTATGAGATAAAAACACCAACCGTTTCTTATCATCAGCATTCTGGCGATTTGAAGGTTGATAAAATTATTTCTTTGTTGCGTGAGGGGAAAAATTTAGCGCTGGTAACTGACGCCGGCACCCCTGGGATATCGGATCCGGGCGGCAAGCTGGTGTCTCTCGTAAGAGAGGAGTTCGGCCAAGAAGTTTTAATCGAAAGCATTCCTGGGGTTTCGGCTTTAGGCGCCGCCGTTTCTATCGCCGGCGCCGGTTTCGACCGCTTTCTTTTTTTAGGTTTTCTGCCTCACAAGAAGGGAAGACAGACCATGTTTAAGGAGATTGTAGCGAGTAATTATCCGGTTGTTCTTTATGAATCAAAGCATCGGATTATTAAATTTTTAGAAGAATTAGAAAAAAACAGCCGAGAAGCGGATTGCGGCTGGAAAGTCATGGTCGCTCGGGAATTAACTAAGCTGCACGAATCTTTTTACTCCGGAATGGCGGCGGATGTTCGGCAAGAAATAATGGAGGATCCTAATAATTTAAAAGGCGAGTTCGTCGTCTTGATAAAGAAAGAATAACAAGTATGGAGAAAAAATATTTTTATATCACCACCACCCTGCCTTATATTAACTCCGAACCGCATATTGGTTTCGCGGCGGAAATAATCAAAGCGGACGTTATCGCGCGTTACGAAGCGCAGCGGGGCGCGCAGGTTTTCTTTAATACCGGAACTGACGAGCACGGTCTAAAAATATATCAAAAAGCGAAAGAACTCGGCTTGGGCCTACAAGAATATTGCGATATTTACTCGGCTAAATTCCTGCCGTTGAAAGAGAAGCTTAATCTTTCTTATAATAAGTTCATTCGGACGACCGAAACGAGCCACAAGAAAGCGGCTCAGGAATTTTGGCGATTATGCGCCGCGCAGGGAGATATTTATAAAAAAAGCTACCAGGTGAAGTATTGCGTCGGTTGCGAAATGGAAAAAACCGATTCCGAACTCCAAAACGGCCGCTGTCCACTCCACCCCAGCCAAGAGCTGGAAATTATAAATGAGGAAAATTATTTTTTCCATTTTTCCAAATATCAGGATAAATTGCTTAATTTTTATAAAAGCAATCCTAATTTTGTTCTGCCCGGCAGCCGCTTGAAAGAGATAACCGCCTTCGTCGAGTCCGGTTTGCAGGATTTCAGCATTTCCCGCCTAAAGGAAAAAATGCCCCATGGCGTTCCCGTACCCGGAGACGACAGCCAGGTAATGTATGTTTGGTTTGACGCCCTCGTTAATTATATCTCCACTCTTGGTTGGCCCGAGAAAACCGAAAACTTCATTAATTATTGGCCCGGCCTCCAAGTTTGCGGCAAAGATAACTTGCGTCCTCAAACTGCCATGTGGCAAGCGATGCTCATGTCGGCCGGCCTGAAGAACTCTAAACAGGTTTTAGTTTTTGGATTTTTAACTTCAAACGGACAAAAGATGAGCAAAAGCCTGGGCAACGTGATTAATCCTTATGAGCTGGCGGATAAATACGGCGCCGATGCTGTCCGCTATTATCTTCTGGCCGAGATCGCTCCTTTTGAAGATGGCGATTATAGCGAAGAAAAATTCCAGGGGCGCTACAATTCTGATTTAGCCAATGGGCTCGGGAATCTGGTCGCCCGCGTTTCTAATTTGTTTGAAAAAAATCAGATTATTTCTAATCTGAAGATTGATCTTAAAGATGAGGGTATTGTTGGTACTTTAAATAGCTTTGAGGAAAGTTTCAAGGCTTATCGCTTTAACGAGGCTTTGCAGATACTTTGGGAAAAATTAAAAATTTGTGATGAAAATTTGAGCCAGAAAGCGCCCTGGAAAATGACGGATAAGAAAGAAATAGAAATAATTTTAAAACCGCTCGCGCAGACTATTTTAAATATCGCCTATTTGCTCGAACCATTTATGCCCGGCGTCGCGCAAAAGATTCAAAAGCAATTTTCCAGCGCGCAAATCAGCAAGGGGGAAGCGCTTTTTCCGCGTTTATAATTTTTAAAATATATGTCAATTTTCGACATCAGTTTGCTTGTCATCTTAATCGGCTTTATTTTTAACGGCCTTTTTAAGGGGCTGATCAGGCTTCTCGGACGCGTCGTCGGCTTAATTGTCGGCGCTTATATCGCTAGCCACTTTTATCTTCTTCTGTTTGACCTATGGAAGAATATTTTTAACGGCCATGATGCGGTCGGCAAAGTCGTTTCTTTTATTGTCCTATTCGTAGTCGTCACCCGTTTGATGGATTTGGTCTTCAATTTGATCGAGAAGTTTTTTAACCTGATCGCGGTCATTCCGGGCAGCAAGTATTTGAATAATATCGCCGGTGCCATTCTCGGCTTTATTGAGGGTTCCTTATTCTTGGGCTTGATTATTTTCGTGATTTCGCGCTACGCCTTAATCGGCAACTTTTTCGGAAATCAACTCAAGGACTCTCTGATCGCGCCCGCTTTATTGAAAATAGTTAATATCATTCTGCCGGTTCTGCCGGAGGCTCTAAAAGCATTGAAATCCATTATTTAATTATTTAATTTATTTTACGATATGGAGAATTGTCTTTTCTGTAAAATCGTCAGAGGGGAAGTGCCTGCCTATAAAATATATGAAAACGATAATTTTTTAGCCTTCCTCGACATTGCCAGATTTTCCGACGGGCACACAATTATAATCCCCAAGAAGCATTTTCGTTTTATCTGGGATATTGATAATGTCGGCGAATTTTATGAATTTGCCGTGAAAATTGCTAATCATTATCGAGATTTAGGTTATGAATTCATTGATTCGGCTTCATTCGGCCGGTTAGTGCCGCACGCGCATTACCATTTGATTCCAAACAAAGACGATAAAAACGACTGGAATCAAGCGCTTAAAAGCATTGGATCTTTACAGGCAGATTTAAGCAGGAGATTGACCAAAGAAAAAGCCGAAGAAATTTTAGCTAAGTTCAAATTATAATTTTTTATAATTTAAGCATCGGCTTCCTGTCGACGGCCAGAATTTCTTCGCCCTCAAGCCAATTTTTTTTGTTTTTTATATTATAATAGGCGGCGATTCCGATCATGGCCGCGTTATCGCTCCTGAATTTCATTTCGGGGATAAAATATTTTCTCCCCGATTTCCTTACCAGCCCGCCTATTTCGCGCACAATATATTTATTATTACTTACTCCTCCGCCAATCAAGACGGATTTTATGTCAGGCCGGAGCTTTATGGCTTTGCTTAGCTTGACGGATAATGATCGAGAAACCGCGTTGATAAATTCCCGGGCAAAATCATAAGACCAATCGGTATCTTTTTTATATTTTTCGCGCAGACCATTTATTTTATAAAGGCAAGCTGTTTTTAATCCGGAAAAACTAAAATTTAAGTCTTTAGAGCGCATCATAGGAATAGGCAAGCCGAATCGGCCGGCAACTTCGGCAATCGGTTTTTTTTCGCCCCTCTCGCTAAGGCCGGCCAAGGCATCCGACCACTTTTTATCGGCTCGTCCGGCAAGCAGAGTAATAATCGGACCCCCAGGATAACCGATGTTAAGCATTCTGGCGACTTTATCAAAAGCTTCGCCCGCGGCATCATCCAGGGTTTCCCCTAAAATTTCATATTCATTTAAAGCTTTGGCATAGACTATTTCCGTATGGTTGCCTGATATCAAGAGCGCTAGCGCCGGGAAGAGTTGGCCTTCTTTGTTTTCCTTGATAGCTCCTTTAGCTTTTCCATTAAGAAGAAACGAAGCAAGCATGTGCCCCTCCATATGATTTATCGGGATAAATTTTTTCTTTTGTTCGTAAGCTAAAATTTTGGCAAAATTTAAACCAACTTCCAGAGCAATGGCGAGTCCAGGCCCGTAAGTGACCGCGACGAATTCGATGTCCGCTTCGCTGATGCGCGCCCTTTTTAAAGCTTCTTGGTAAACATTTTCGATATTTTCTTTATGCGCTCGGCGGGCGATATCAGGCACGACGCCACCCCACTTTTTGTGCAGCTCTGTCTGCGAAGAAATTACGCTCGCTAAAACAGAGCGGCCTTTCAATATGGCAACAGAAGTGTCATCGCAGCTGGTATCGATAGCCAGAATAATAGGTTTTAGATTACTCATAAGTTTTAATGTTTCTAGTTTCTTCCCCCAGATAATCGAAGATGACATTTATAATTTTTCCGCCGGACGCCTTTATCTTAGTCTTCAAATCTTCGAAAAATTTGTCGGCCCATTCGATCGCGATGATATTTCCGGCCGCCAAATAACTATCAAGGCCGACAGTCTCAAGATCTTTTAAGCTTTCTATCCTCCAAGTATCGACATGGACAAATTTTCCTTTTCTTTTGCCGAATTTATATTCATATTCATTGAGAATGGTAAAAGTGGGGGATTTGACCATTTCTTTGATGCCGAGATTGCCGGCCAGCCCTTTTGAAAATTGCGTCTTGCCGGTGCCAAGTTCGCCCATCAAAAAAAACACCAGCGGTTTATCGAGCGGCTCATCAATATATTTAAGCATGTTCATGCCGCCGAATTTTAAAGTTTGTTCGGCGCTGTTTGTTTGCGCCGACATTATTGATTTCCGGCCTGCCACCTGTTTCGTCAAGTTAATCCGCCCCCGGCGCATAACGTTTAGATTATTCATTGTCGTGTCAACAACCGTCGATACTTCGCGATGCGGCAATTCGCCTGCGTCGATTATAAGATCGATTAAATCAAGGCTTTTTTTCGGCATTTCCCTGAGCAGGGTGTCTATGCTGTAAGGTTTCGGCATATATGATACATTGGCCGAGGTGGCCGTAATCGGTTTGCCGAATTTACGAATAATATCTAAAACTAATTGATAGTTTGGGATGCGAATGCCTAGAGTGCCATACTCAGATTCAACGCCTTGCGCCACTTTTCCTCGTCCTTTAGAAACGACCGTTATTGAGCCAGGCAAGTAATTTTTGTAGAGATTATCGGCAATTTCGTTGAGATTAACATATTTAGCCGCCATTTTCCTGTCGCTGACGGCAATAGAAAGCGGTTTGCCTTCGCGCCTGGTTTTATATAGAAACAATTTATTTATCGATTTCTGGCTGGTAGCGCTCGCACCTATTCCGTAGCAAGTTTCGGTGGGGAAAATAAAAATCCCCCCGTTTTTTAGAACAGACAGGGCCTCCTTTATGATAGTTTCAGAATTTTTCTTTGTATATTTGATGCGTTTCATTTATCTGCTTTTTAAGTTCAGCGAATTATAAAATTTTCTTTTCTTTATTTTTTTGTTATAATACTATAGCAAAAAGACCCAAAAAAAACAATTGACTAGGGCTTGTTTGCTTAAAAATAAATTCTTAATTAAAATGGAAGAATAAATAACATAAATATGATAATAACAAAAGATAAGGTTAGGCAGATAATCCCCGGTTTTGTTTTGGTATTCGCCCTTTTAGCCGCTTTTTGGGGCGGTTTTTATGCGGGTCGGGAAAATACAGTTCTGGCCGATAACAATCCAAAGATTTTAGCTTATTCTAAAGAAGCTAAGTTGGCGGCTAGCGCCACCAGCTCGGACGAAAATTTTGACTTCAACCTATATTGGCAGGTTTGGGATTCTTTAAAGCAGGATTATGTTGATAAGATAAAAATTAAAGACAAAGAGCTTTTTTATGGCTCCTTAAAAGGTTTGGCCGCGTCTCTTGATGATCCTTATACTGTATTTATGGATCCAAAAACATCGCAAGAATTTACTGATGATTTAGCGGGCACCTTTGAAGGAATCGGCGCCGAGGTCGGCATGCGGAATGATATTGTGACCATAATCGCCCCCCTTGATGGCACGCCGGCGCAGAAAGCGGGCCTAAGAGCGGGCGATAAAATTTACGCGATTGACGGCAAATCAACGATTGGGCTGACAGTCGATCAGGCCGTTAAGCAAATCCGCGGCCAGAAGGGAACAAGGGTAGTATTAACAATTTTACGCGGTGCGGACGAGAAGCCGAAAGATATCTCAATTACGCGCGACGTTATTTTTATAAAAAGCGTTAAAACCGAAATGCGCAGAGACGGTATATATATAATAAAGGTTACTAACTTTAATGATGATACTTTAAGCCTGTTCAATGCGGCCGTGAATGAAGCTTTGCTTAAAAATCCTAAGGGGATAGTGCTTGATTTAAGAAATAATCCGGGCGGATATTTGGAAACGGCCGTGTCCTTAGCTTCGGAATGGGTTGAGGCTGGTCCGATCGTATCCGAACAATTCAGCGGCAACAAACGCAACGAGTATCCATCCAGCGGCCGGGCTCGTTTAAAAAAATTTCCAACAGTAGTCCTGGTTAATACCGGCAGCGCTTCGGCTTCGGAAATTTTGGCCGGCGCTTTAAGGGATTATAAGAAGGCAACTTTAGTCGGCGAGCAGACATATGGCAAAGGTTCGGTCCAGACATTGAAAGATTTCAGCGACGGCTCCGCCTTGAAAGTGACGGTTGCTAAATGGATGACACCGGCGGGTGATTTTATTAATGATAAGGGAATCGCACCGAATATTAAAGTCGAGTTGACGCAAAAAGATATTGATAAAAATATTGATCCGCAGTTGAATAAAGCCCTGGAGCTTTTAAGGCAAGTTAAAAAATAAAAAAAAGACACTCCTTGCGGCGTGTCTCCTTCGCTTGCTTGAAGAATTTGTTATTCATCTTCATTTAAGTAAGCGGTGATGTCGTCCCGGCCTTCATTTTCTGCCTGATTGTGGATTTCTTCCACAACCGCAGGGGGAAGAAGATCAAAGTGATTCTTCTGTGTGCATTGTTCTTTTTTCGCGCAATCCGCGCAAGGAATTACGTCGCTTACGATGGAGCGATCTTGCACACTTCCCAGGTGATTTTCTCCCAAGTGTTTTGCCATTTTTTCGAGCGATCTTGCCTTAAAGTATTTTTGGCAAGCACCGGTGGCTGCGTTGAATAATATCAGTAAAAAGCTTTCTCCATTGCCATTTACTGATGTGACCAGAAAAAGTTTCTCCATGTTTTTCCTCCCGTTTTTAATGTTAATATTAGGTTTAAATTTTTTGATATTGATTTTATATCATAATAATATTTAATTGTCAAGCAATATGTCTTTGGCTAAAAAAACAGTAAAAAAAGTTAAAAAAGAAAAAGAATCAACCAAGTATATCTTTGTTGTTGGCGGAGTAATGTCTGGAGTCGGCAAGGGTGTGACCACCGCCTCTATCGGCCAAATTCTCCAAGCGCGCGGCTATAATGTGAGCGCCATTAAAATGGATCCTTATATTAACGTTGACGCCGGCACGATGAATCCGATAGAGCATGGTGAGGTTTTTGTGACTGAAGACGGTGACGAAACTGATCAGGATATCGGCAATTACGAAAGATTTTTAAATAAGAACATTTATCGGGAAAATTACATGACAACCGGCCGGATTTATCAGACGGTTATTAATAAGGAACGCAATTTAGAATATAAGGGGAAATGCGTCCAGGTCGTGCCTCATATTCCTCAGGAAATAAGAGATCGAATCGAGCGGGCGGTTGATAAAACTAAAGCAGAAATTATTACGATTGAAATCGGCGGCACAGTCGGCGAATATGAAAATTTGATTTTTTTGGAAGCGGCTCGGGTCATGAAGCTATATCACCCTAAAGATGTCCTGTTCGTGATTGTTTCTTATCTGCCGATTCCAAATAAGATTGGCGAGATGAAAACTAAACCGACGCAGCATGCGATTCGCAATCTGCAGAGCGCTGGGATCCAGCCGGATTTCGTCATCGGCCGGAGTGAAAAGCCGCTTGATATGCACCGCAAGGAAAAATTATCCGTCAATTGCGGCGTGCCGATGGAAAACGTAATCTCAGCTCCGGACATTGAATCGATTTATGACATTCCTCTGAATTTTGAAAAAGATAATTTCGGCGATCGAATTTTGGAAAAATTCGGCTTGCCGCTGGGGCGCAGGAATAACAACCATGCTTGGCGGAAAATGGTGGCGGCCTCGAAAGTTAAGGCTCCGGAAATTAATATCGGTATTGTTGGCAAATATTTTGCGAGCGGCGATTTTTCTCTCGGAGACTCCTATATTTCCGTAATCGAGGCGATTAAGCATGCTTCAGCTTATAATCATTGCAAGGCGAAGATTCATTGGCTTGGGGCCGAAGAAGTGGAGAAGGACGGCGTTAAAATCTTGAAAAATATGGACGGCATTATCGTTCCTCAAGGCTGGGGCGGACGCGGATCTGAAGGAAAAATAAAAACGATTAAATATTGTCGTGAAAATAAGGTTCCTTACTTCGGTCTTTGCTACGGCATGCAAATGGCCGTGATAGAATTCGCGCGCGATGTCGCTAATTTAAAAGACGCTAATTCCGCTGAATGCGACCAAAAAACAAAAAATCCTGTTATCCATATCATGCCCGGCCAAGAAAAACTGATTAAAGAAAAAGGCTATGGCGGGACGATCCGCCTGGGCGGCTGGCCGTGTAAGTTGAAGCCGGGAACTCGTTTGGCCAAAGCCTACGCGCGGTTTAGCGCCAATAAAATTGTTTCCGAGCGCCACCGCCATCGTTACGAATTTAACAATGATTATCGGGAAATGTTTGATAATTTAGGGCTGACAGTCGCAGGGACTTCGCCGGACGGAAAAATCGTGGAAGCAATCGAGATTTCTAACCACCCGTTTTTTATCGGCGTTCAATTCCACCCCGAGTATATCTCTCGCCCGCTTTCTCCCCATCCTTTGTTTGTCGAGTTCATTAAGGTTTGTAAGGATAAAAAATAAGTTTCCAGTATATAAAAAACAAAAAAACAGGCTGATAGCCTGTTTTTATGTGAGTGATTTTATTTTTTAGTGGTTTTTTTTACTGGAGTTTTCGTCGGTTTTTTAGCCGTTTCTTTTTTAGCGGCGTTCAAAGGAATAACGTTTACAATTTTGGAAGTTTTAAGAGTATTGTTGAATTTTCTTAGTTTTTTGGTAGTAAATTTTACAAAACCGCCCTTAAGAGCAAATAAAGTATCATCGCCGCCAATCCCAACATTAAGGCCGGGGTGATATTTAGTGCCGCGTTGTCTAATAATAATGGCGCCAGTTTTAGCCCATTCGCCATCTGTCAGTTTAACGCCTAAACGCTTACTTTCTGACTCGCGGCCTAATGAGGTTGACCCGGCGGCTTTCTTATGTGCCATATGGATGTTCTACACTGAAAATGCTAGCCAGGAGACTAGCATCTCAAAGATTAATTAAGTTTTATTGTATTAATATAACAAATGAGTCGGGAATTGTCAAATATGGCTAATTTTAGGATTATGACCAAGGTTTTAATTTTTATAAAACATGCTATAATAGAAGCATAAAAATAAGCTAAAAAATTAATAAAAAAAATATGGTAAAAGTCAATCAAGAAAAATGTATCGGTTGCGGCATGTGCGCCGGTTTATGCCCGGAAACAT
The DNA here is from genome assembly GCA_964648205.1 of uncultured Gammaproteobacteria bacterium. GTDB lineage: Bacteria > Patescibacteriota > Patescibacteriia > Patescibacteriales > UBA12465 > UBA12465. The sequence continues at coordinate 45,052 of CAZYNT010000004.1, read as the reverse complement.
TCGTAATGGGCGCTAGCGGCAAGGCAGAGGTTATAAAGCCTGAAGTGACCGATTGTGCAAAAAATGCGGCCGCGAATTGCCCGGTGGAAGCTATCATCGTTAATTAATCTAATCAATAAATATGGCCGGAGAAATAATTGCTGAAAAGCCGATTATCGAATCGCCCAAAGTCACCCCCATTAAAATCGAGCAGCTGCCTAATTCAGAAAATAAGGCGGAAAAAATTTTGCCGCCGACGGAGCAGATAAAAGAAATAATCTCTCAGCCCGTCGAAAAAAAAGGAGAGGGCAATATTGTCGCGGTTTCTCGGGTGCAAGATTGGCAAAAACAGCAAGCGGCCGCCATTGATAGCATCTTATCCGAAGGCCTGAATGAGGTTTTTTTGAAGATGAATCCGGCTGAGCAGGCAGTCTTTAAGAAAACGGGCGAGGAAACAGTTGTGAAAATAAGCAAGCTTCTTATGGAAACTAAGGTTAAAGTTAATAAGATAGTCGACCTGATCAGAAAATGGCTTAAGCTTATTCCGGGAGTAAATAAGTTTTTTTTGGAGCAAGAAGTTAAAATAAAGGCGGATAAAATAATGAGAATAAAAAATAAATTTTAAATATGACGGGAACAAACTCGTTAAATGCGGCTGGTTTTTTGGAGATAATGATCGGAGTAGCGGCGCTGATTGTTTTTTTTATAGCCCTATTGCAGATTTTGCGTTGGTTCTTATCGCGGCGCCATTATTTTCCCCATCAAGTTTTTTTGGTCCGTTTGCCCAAGGAAAAGCCGGAAGACGATAAGAAGGAAACGAGCGTCCAACAGCTCAGAGAAGAAATCGCGAAAGGGGAAACGATTTTTGCGGCGATTGGCGGGCTGAAAGCCGAAAGAGGCTTTAAGGCTTGGCTGTCCGGGCGCCATGATCATTTTTCTTTCGAGATTGTCGCGAGCCATAATAAAATCGCTTTTTATGTGGTCGCGCCGCATGAGCAAGTTCGCTATATCGAACAGCAAATCCAGGCTTATTATCCGGAGGCGATTATTGACGAGGTTGAGGATTATAATCCTTTCAGCATGAACGGCCAGATATCCGCCGCTTATCTTAAAACCACCAAGAGCTTTCTTTTTCCCATCAAGACTTATCAAAAGATGGAGGTTGATCCTCTTAATTCCTTAATCAATACCTTGTCTAAATTAGGTAAAGATGAAAGTTTGGTTATCCAGTATTTAGTGCGGAGCGCCCGTAGCGCTTGGCATAAAAAAGTGCGCCAGGTCGTTGGGAAAATTCATCAAAAAAATTCTGTTTCGGCCGGCGTAAAATCGGGCGGTCCCGGCGCTTTAATCGGCGACATTTTTGGCGGCAGCGGCCATAAGAAGAATAGCAGCATCCCGGAGGCGCCAAAAAAATTATCAGCAATTGAAGAAGAGATGGTGAAAACAATTGAAGAAAAGAATCTGAAAACCGGATTGGATGTTAATATCCGAATCGTGGCCAGTGCGAAGACTAGGGAAGAGGCGAACCGTTATTTAGAAAACGTCGCCTCCACTTTCGGCGAATATAATAATTTTAGTTATGGCAATAATTTTTCCCGGGCCCAAAAAAGCGCCCCAGGAAAAATAGTCCAAGATTTTATTTATCGCCATTTTCAAGAACACGGCGCTTTTTTGCTGAACAGCGAAGAATTGGCCAGCATTTTCCATTTTCCCTTAAAATCAACCGAGACGCCAAATATCTTGTGGCTTACTTCTAAGATTTCTCCCGCGCCGGCGAACATACCCGCTGAGGGCATAACCTTAGGGGAAAATATTTATCGAGGCGTAAAGAAAGAAATCCGCATCAAGCGCCAAGATCGCCGCCGCCACACCTATATAATCGGTAAATCCGGCGTCGGTAAATCAGTTCTTCTGGCTAATATGGCCATTCAAGATATTCAAAACGGGGAAGGCGTCTGCGTCTTTGATCCCAACGGCGACTTGATTACCGATATTTTAGAGAGAATTCCGCCGGAGAGAGCTGAGGATGTGATTATTTTTTCACCCGGCGATGTTGAAAGGCCGCTCGCCTTGAACTTATTAGAATTTGATCCGCGCTATCCCGAACAGAAGAGTTTTGTGATCAACGAAATGATCGGTATCCTTGATAAGCTTTACGATCTGAAAGCGACGGGCGGTCCGATGTTCGAGCAGTATATGCGCAATGCTATGCTTTTGATTATGGATGATGCGGAGTCGGGCTCGACGCTGATGGAAATTCCTAAAGTTTTGGCCGATGAAGAATTCAGGCGTTATAAATTAAACCAATGCAAGAACCAAACCGTAGTTGATTTTTGGCGCAAAGAAGCGGAGAAAGCGGGCGGGGAAGCGGCGCTGGCTAATATCGTGCCCTATATTACTTCTAAATTAACGCCGTTTATTTCCAATGATATGATGCGGCCGATTATCGGCCAGCAAAAAAGCGCATTCAATTTGCGGGAAGTCATGGATAAGCAGAAAATACTGCTGGTAGATTTGCCCAAAGGTTTAATTGGTGAAACCAATGCTTATCTTTTGGGTATGATTCTGGTCGGTAAAATTTTAATGTCGGCTTTATCGCGCACCGATATGCCGCCGGAACAGCGCAAAGACTTTTATTTATATATTGATGAGTTTCAAAATTTTACTACCTCTTCAATTTGCCAGATTTTGTCCGAAGCCCGCAAATATGCTCTTGATTTAATCGTCGCTCACCAATACATCGGACAATTGAGCAAAAATAATAACAATGAAATAAAAGATGCGGTCTTCGGTAACGTCGGAACGATGATCAGCTTTAAAGTCGGCTCCGAAGACGCCGAATTTTTAGTTAAGGAATTTGCCCCCGCTTTTAATCAATATGACTTGATTAATGTTGACAAAGGTATGGCCTGTATTAAGCTTTTAATTGACAATAGCGCGAGCCGTCCCTTTTCTTTGGCTACTACCTGGCCGATTTTAGGCGTTAAGAGGCCTGGCATGGCCGATAAGATTAGAGCCTTGAGCCGCTTGAAATATGGACAGAACGCTCGTCTGGTGGAAGCGGAGATAAGCCGCCGCGCGCGCATTATTTTAACTAAAGATAAATAAAGCAATCCCTCTATGTCGACCCTTTACCGTGATTATCGCCCCCAGAATTTCGCTGAAGTTTTAGGGCAGAATCATATCAAAATAACCCTGCAGAATGAAATCAGCGCCAATAAATTAGCGCAGGCTTTTTTGTTTTGCGGACCGCGGGCAGTCGGTAAAACTACTTTAGCGCGCGTCTTGGCTAAAACGGTCAATTGCCTCAACCGCAAAGAGGGAGAATATGAGCCCTGCAATAAATGTGAAAATTGTCTTAGCACGACATTGGGGAAGAATTTGGATGTAGTGGAAATCGACGCTGCTTCCAATACTGGAGTTGATAATGTAAGAGAAAATATTATCAGCTTCTCCAGGCTCACCCCGGCGAACGCGAAATTCAAAGTTTTTATCATTGATGAAGTCCACATGCTTTCGCTTTCCGCCTTTAACGCGCTTTTAAAGATCATTGAAGAGCCGCCGACCCATGTCATTTTCATTCTGTGCACGACAGAAATTCAAAAAGTACCCCTAACAATCATTTCCCGCTGCGAACGTTTTGATTTCAAGCGGATTAGTATTTTAGATATCGTCAAAAAATTAAGCTTGATCGCGAACGCGGAAAAAATTGAAATCGATCCGGAAGTTTTGGAAGCGGTTGCCCGCCGTTCCGGCGGACATTTGCGCGACGCCGAAAGCTTGCTCGGTCAGATTTTTTCGCTGGGCGATAAAAAGATAACTTTAGAACAGGCGGAGTTAGTTATCCCTCATTATAATAGCAACGAGGCGGCCGATTTGCTTGATTATCTAAGCCGTAAAGATGCAGTGAGGGCGGTTTCCTTAATCAACAACTTAGTTGATAGCGGAGTTAATTTGAAGAATTTTAGCGGCGAACTTATCGGGTTGCTCCGAAAAATAATGCTGAGCAAGGTCAACCCGGGCCTATCGGATAATTTAGGCCTTAATTTAGGGGAAAGTTTGGAAATTAAGATTAATGAGATTTCCAATAATTTGAATTGGGAACAGTTATTAGCTTTTACCAGGCGGTTTCTTGAAGCGTATAATGACAATAAAAACCCCTTGATTTCACAGCTGCCCCTGGAGCTTGCCATCGTTGAGATTTGTTACGGTTTGCAGAAAGCGACTCCGGTTTTTTCTAGCAGCGCCCCTTCCGGAATCAATGGTCCTAAATTGCCGCTATCCAGTAAGAATGCGGCGCCCGTTAGGCCAAGCAAGAATCAGAATGAAAACGAAAGTGCGGGGAAAGCCGCCGTTAATTTAGATCAGGCCGAGGTTTTAGAAAAATGGCCCGAATTTTTAGTGAAGATAAAAAAATATAATCACTCCTTATCTTTCGTCTTGCAGAATTGCCACCCCCAAGACGTAAAGGATGGTTGCTTGTGCTTGGTTTTTAAATATAAATTCCATCAAGATAGAATTAATGACACCACGATTAAGAGCATAATAGAGACGACGCTCGCTGAAGTCTTCGGTGCGCCCTTAACTCTAAATTCGCTTATCGACGAGAATCTTAATTTGAAACGCGAAGATAAGGCGGATGCCTTTCAGCAGGCTGCGCCAGAGACACCCGTCTCCGCCGACGCGGCGGAAACAGATATAAAAAAAGGAGGCCTGATTAATGATCTCCTTAAAACATTCGGCGGTGAAATTATTAATTAATAAATAATCATATGTTAGATATAAAATTAATCCGTGAAAATCCGGATCTAATAAAAGAAAATGTCCGCAATCGCTTGGCGGCGGTCGATATTGATATTTTGTTGAGCTTGGATAAAGATATCAGAACCTTAATTACCAACATCGAAACGGCTAGAGCGCGGCGCAACCAAGCTTCAAAAACAAAACCGACGCCCGAAATCATCGCGGAAATGAAAACTCTGGGTGATAATTTAAAAATCTGGGAAGCTGATCTGGCGGAAAAAGAAGGTCGTTTCAAAGAGATGCTTTTGGCTGTTCCCAACTTGTCTCATCCGAGCGTCAAAGTCAGCTCTAACGAAGATGATAATCCAGTTTTAGAAACCTATGGAGCGCCCGCTAAGTTCAAATTTATTCCAAAGGATCATGTGGAGCTTGCGGCTGCGCTTGATTTAATAGATTTTGACCGAGGCACAAAAACGAGCGGCGCTAAATTCTATTTCCTCAAAAATGAATTAGCGCTCATGGAATACGCTCTTATCCAATATGCTTTAAATATTTTAATCGCGCATGGTTATACTCCGGTTATCACTCCAGATTTAGCGAAAAGGGAAATAGTCGAAGGCATGGGGTTCAATCCGCGCGGCGAATCGACTCAGATTTATAATATCGCCGATTCCGACCTGAGCCTTATCGGTACCGCGGAAATTACCATGGGCGGATACCATAAAGATGAAATTATGGAAGAAGCCGAACTCCCTAAAAAGTATGTGGCCGTTTCCCATTGTTTTAGAACGGAAGCAGGAAGCTATTCAAAATTTTCTAAAGGAATTTTCCGCGTCCATCAATTTACTAAGATTGAAATGTTCCAATATGTTAAGCCGGAAGAAGCGGAAAAGGCTCATTTAGAATTATTGGAAATTGAAAAAGAAATTTTCAAAGGTTTGAATCTGCCCTTCCAGGTGATTGATCACTGCACAGCTGATTTAGGAACACCTTCTATAAGAACTTATGACCTTGAAGTTTGGCTGCCAGGCAAGCCCGCTGCTGACGGCAGCCAGGGAGCTTGGGCGGAAGTAACCTCAACTTCTAATTGTACAGACTATCAATCCCGCGCCATGAATATTAGATATCGCAAAGCCAACGGCGAGAAAGAACTGGTCCACACCCTTAATGGAACAGCCATCGCCATACCGCGGTGCTTAATCGCTATTATGGAAAATTATCAGACCGGCGACGGTTCGATTGAAATCCCTAAAGCGCTCGCTCCGTATATGCCGAAAAGCTATAAGAAGATAAAGTCTAAGCAGAAGTAAAAAAGCGATGAAAAAGTTTTTAAGACGGAATATATTTTTTATAGCAGTATTGGCATTGGCCAGTGCCGGCTTGTTTTTACCAGCGATTTCTCAAGCGGCGGCCATTAAGGTCGCTTATCCGCGCTTAGCTAATTATTTTTTGAAATGGGAAATTAGTGATGCGGAAGCCGGGGAATTAGCCAGATGGGACGTGGTGGTTCTTGATATGGAAGTCCAAGAAAACAGCCGCGAACAATTAAAAAAGATCCGCACGCTTAACCCCAATATTATTATTTTGGCCTATATTAATTCAGTCGAGCAAATCGATAATCCTGAAGATTATAATCATGCCGAATTGCGCAATCGGCTCGCGAGAAATATTGATAGCGCCTGGTGGCTGCATGATTCTTCCGGCCATAAAATTTCCAATTGGCCCTATAATTCAATGCTGAACTTGACGGATGGTGCCAGTCCGGATAACCGCGGCCAGCGTTTCAATGACTATTTGGTTGATTTTGTAATCAATGAAATAAAAGCCACCGGTCTTTGGGATGGCGTTTATTATGACAATACTTGGGGCGATATTTCTTGGCTTAACCAAGGTGACATCGATGCCGATAATGATGGCGTTCGCGACGCAGCGGCTAGTCTTGATGCCGCCTGGTCGTCTGGTTTTAAGAAGGTTTTAACGAAGACCAGGGAGCTCGCCGGCTCAAATTTTATTATCGTGGGCAACGGCCGCGTTTATGAAGATTATCAAAGTTTGCTAAACGGCGTGATGTTGGAAAGCTTTCCGTCTTCCTGGGAAAATGGCGGCACTTGGGCCGGATCAATAAAAACCTATTTGCGCCTGCCGGCTCTAAACGCTGTACCGAATGTTTCATTGGTTAATGTATCCAGTAAAGATCAAAATGATTATCACCGTTTTCGCTATGGGCTGACGAGCGCGCTGCTGGGCAATGGTTTCTATAGCTTTGATTATGATATTACCAACCACGGGCAAACTTGGTGGTACGATGAGTATAGCGTCCCATTAGGACCCGCTCAATCAGGCGCTTATAATCTTCTGGCTAACGGCGGGACGGAGATAAAAGCTGGTTTATGGCGCAGAGATTTTAAATATGGCTCGGCCATCGTCAATTCGACAGATAAAGAACAGCTGTATGTTTTTTTGAAGGAAGAGATGGAAAAAATAAAAGGTTCGCAGGATCCGAGCTTTAATACTGGTTTGAAGATTAATTATTTAAAATTAGCTCCTCAAGACGGGGCGATTCTTCTGCGGCGCAACACAGTCATTACCAATAGCGCATTTACCAACGGTTATTTTTATCGTTTATATAATTTTGCCGGCATTCAAATAAGAAATGGATTTTTTCCTTATTTCAGCAATTTTCCCGGGGAACAGGAATTGATCGTTGCCAAGCAGGATTCCGATGCTCAAAATGTTAGCCTGGCCGCCGGCTCCGGCCAAGTAGTTTTACAAAAAAACGGAATAAAATTGACTCCGATTTTCCCCTATACTAAAAATTATAAAGGCCAGATAAACATCGCCGCCAAGATTGACCAGGGATATTTTCAGGAAATAATTACCGGACCGGGAAGCGGCGGCGGGCCGCAAATCAGGATTTTCCAGGCTGGCGGCAAATTATTGGGTGATTTTATGGCTTATGATAAAAATTCGCGCGGCGGAGTCAGCGTTGCTTTGGGCGATATCGACGGCGACGGCCAAGAAGAAATAATTACCGGCCCCGGAACCGGACTGGAGCCGCTTATTAAAGTTTTTACTTTGCAAGGCGTCTTAAAAAATAATTTTTTGGCTTATGACAAAAAATTTAAAGGCGGAGTCAGCGTCGCCGTTGGCGATGTTAATAGCGACGGCTGGAATGAAATAATTACCTCTCCAGGAATTGGCGGCGGGCCGCAAGTCAGAATTTTTAATAATACAGGAAAGGCATTATCAAGCTTTTTCGCTTATGATAAAAACTACCACGGAGGCACAAAGGTCAGCGTAAGCGATATTAATAATGACGGGCAAATGGAGATTTTAGTGGGCATAAAGAATTTTTATTAATAAATATATGCTTAAATTTATTAATCGTTACTGGCAGTTTAGGCGGGAAAGATTTTATCTTAAAAATCGCTGGCACTTAATCATCGATTTCTCCCTGGGCGTCATTATTATTTTATTAATAGCAGCTGTTATCAGTTTGCATTTTTATCGACCGAACCTGGCTAGTCCGTTTAGCGGCACGGCACCCGCTAAACAGGAAATAGATTTGAACAACCCTCCTCTTGTTGTCAATTTTTCAGTCGCTAGCTCGTCTATCAGATTGGCTGACGGCGCTCTTTTAAAAATAGATTTAAAGAATGTTGGCGAAAGCGCCATACAAAATATAAAAATTGATTTGCTCGGCACAAAAAAGAATTTTATAATAAATAAAATTGAAGCGTCGGGTGAAGCGGGGGGCGTTAAAATTGCCAATCGCCAGATTGATTTTGGCTCTTTAAACGTCAATGAAAATAGGGAAGTGGTGTTTAAAGTTTATTTCCAATCTAAAAATGAAATCGAGAGAGTAATCGAATGGCAGGCGCAAAGTGCCTATTCAGTCCAAGGCCAGACAATCAAAGAAGCGGTTAACTTGCCCAATTTGCATTTAGCCTCCGAATTGAAAGCCGAAGCGGTCGCCTATTATCATAGTCCGCAGGGCGATCAATTAGGCAGCGGTCCCTTGCCGCCCCTTGTCGGCCTGCCGACTAATTATTGGGTTTTCTTTGAAATAAAAAGTAACGGCGATTTCAAAGATTTAGTATTTAGCGCCAAGCTTCCGAAGGGAGTAGAGCTGACCGGCAACCGTTCGCTTCTTTCCGGTGAGTTTAAATATAACGCCGCTTCAAGGCAGATTATTTGGCAGGTGGCGGAATTAAAAAATCAAAGTGACAGTTATCGCGTTGGCTTCGAGATCCAGTTAATACCCAGCTTAAATCAAGTTGGCAAAATCGTACCCCTGATAACGAATCTGAATTATTATGCCCGCGATACGGCTATTAATGAGGAAACTTCGGCTGGTCTGGCCAATCTTAGCACTAATTTAGATTTCGACCGCCTTAATAAGGGGCAAGGCGTTATTAGCCAGCCTTAGTTATTAGCCAATCTTAATTTATTTTTATGATAAATTTTTTTCGACAATTATTAAAACCCAGGTACGAGACTTTGAATAAGATTGAAATTAGCGCTAAAAAAATAATCGCCAATTTTAATTATTTGAAAGAACAGCAGGGAAGTGCGGAAGTATTTCCTGTCTTGAAGTCGAATGCTTACGGGCATGGCTTGAAAGAATTATGCCTTATTCTTAATCATACCGACGCCCCTATGGTTATCGTCGATTCTTTCCCGGAAGCGCAAATCGCCTGGCGTTATTTTAAAAGAAAAGTCTTGATTTTAGGCGAGATGCCGCTTAAAGCTTACAACTACTGTGATTTCAAAAGAACTGAATTCGTCGTTTATGACAGTGAAACCCTAAAGCATTTGTCCAGCTACGGTAAAAGAGCAAAAATACACCTTTTTGTTAACTCAGGAATGAATCGTGAGGGTATAAAAAATATCTCCAAATTTATTGAATTTAATAAAAAATATTTAGATAAGGTCGATCTTACCGGTTTGTGTTCCCATTTAGCCTCAGCGGACGAGCAGTCCATCCTTAATCAGACTCAAGAAATAGAATTTATGGATTCTTTGGACGCTTTGCGTTCTGCCGGCTATTTTCCGCGCTGGATTCATTTAGGCAATTCAGCCGGCCTACTTACTTTGCGCAATAAGCTTTTAACCGCCTTTCGTCCCGGATTAGCTCTTTATGGCTACAATCCATTTTCTGATTCTGAGGAGTCCGAGTTCGAAGAAAATAGACGGCTCCAGTCAGCCCTGAAAGTTATTTCTCAAGTGGTATCTATTCAAAAAGTTTTTCCCGATGAGCCGGTTTCTTATAATGAAAGTTATCGCGCCGTCAGAGAAACAAATATTGCCATCGTTCCTTTCGGCTACTTTGAAGGCTTGGATCGGCGCTTATCGAATAAAGCTGAATTTCTTGTTTTAAGCTTAAATGCGGCGATTTGGGCGCCTATTGCCGGCAAGGTTTGCATGAATTTAACCTGTTTAGATGTTGATGGCCAGACAGTTCAAAAGGGAGATAAAGTTGTTGTTGTTTCTGATCAAAAAGAGGCTAAAAACTCAGTTTTAAACTTATCTCGCCTTATGAATACCATTCCTTATGAATTTTTAGTGCGCCTCCAGCCAAGCATTAGAAGGGAGATAATTTGGTAATGATATTTTTTTATAGTTATGTCAAGAGAAGGGAAATACTTAAAAAAAATAAAGAAAGACTATCAACATAAGAATCTCTGCAATCCTTTTTTTCGGAAACCGAAAAAAACTAAAAATAAGCGGTTTTTGGCTTGTCTTTTAGTTTTGGGCATTCTATTTATTATTTTTGCTGTTTGGTTTTTTGCCGCCGCACCGGTTTGGCGGATTAATAATATAAAAGTCGAAGGACTAACGCGGATACCGGATACCGACATTAAGAATAAAATTTGGGAACAAGCTAAAAAATCTCGATATTTAGTTTTTAAACAAGAAAATATTTTTCTTTTCGATAAAAACGATATCCAGGAAACCATCCTCTCCGCTTATAATCTAGCCTCTTTACAGATTGTTAAGAAATTTCCGAAGACGATACTGGTGCGCGTCGGCGAACGCCCATATTCTTTTATTTTTCAGCAGGGAAATGAGCTTTATTACGCTTCGAGTGAGGGTTATATTATCCGCGAATCGGCTGTTTCTGAAGATAATAAGGCTAGATACCTCATCTTGGAAAATAAAAATGCCGGCAGCTTAATTGATGAAAAAAATAAAATAAATATTTCAACTGGTTATCTGAATTTTATTTTCGAGCTGGCGAATTCTCTGACCGTCCATCAAGAATTATCCGTTGAACGCTTCATAATCGATCAGGAATTCAATACCATTAAAGTCAAGTTCAAAGACGGCCCCCTGGTTTATTTCGATACTAAAGTTGAGGCTAAGGCTCAGGTCGACCGCCTAGTTCTTGTCAAAAAAGAGAAAATAAAGGATAATTTTAATAAGACTAGTTATATCGATTTGCGTTACGGCGATCGTATATTCATTAATTAAACAAATATATGGAGGGGGCATTTAAAACATTTTTTACTTTAGCGGTTTTAGTTTTTTGCGCGGTAGTTATCGGAATTTTTTTGATAATTATAAAAATTATTTTGTTATTCCATCCCGAAGTCCATCTTATGGGGCTGATTATTAGTTAATTGGCCTTTAAATTAATATTAATATACAGGCGGGTGTATAAGGAGCTTAGCGGCTCCTTTTGATTTGTTCTATTAAAGGGTGTATTAATATACATTATGCGAAGCATTGAATAGGCAAAATTCTAACAAATATTGAGCTTTTCCCTTTATTCCCCGCCATTTTTTACAATTTATAATACTTAGATTTTATTTAGATTTTAAAGGACTATTTTATTTTTAAAAAATATTTTACAAATAAAAAATAAAAAAGGAGATTCATTTTTTTGAATCTCCTGCAACAGCTCTTCATGATTAGTTTTCAGGTTTGTCGGGCCGGCCGGTCTGGTCAGCCAGAGCCAGTAAGGCTTGGGTGATTTCTTCTGTTCCCTTTTTGACGTCTTCTTCGTTCTGATCGTCACCGCTCAATTTTATAGTCGGACCAATATAAATATCAGTTCTTTTCCAAAATTTTGGCCAAAAGCGACCTACCGGTAAAGCTTTATCCGCTCCCTTTATCCAAATGACCAAGACCTTCGCATCAGTTTCAAGCGCTAGCCTGGCCGCCCCGTCCTTTAATGGCCTCAGACGATGTCCTAAACGCGAATAATGCCAATTATCGTCTTTGCTTGTTGCTGTGCGGCCTCCTTCAGGAAAAATAATTAAAATTCTTCCCTTCTTTAAAACTTTAGCCATTTTTTTAAAAGCGGATTTCATGACATCGGGTTTGCGTCGCGGGACAAAAATAAATCGTTCTTTGACCAGTTCCCAGTACCATTTATTGTAGTTATCAAGGTCGGGAGTACTATAAGGGACGAATTTAAAAGGCTGGATGGTCGTTCTTAGGAAAAAAAGATAATTAAGCAGTACGGGCTCCCACATAGAGGGGTGGTTTGATACTACTATCAAACTTTTTGGCCAAAAAGGAACATTCTTTTGATTATGAATAACCACGCATTCAAAAAGCCTGAATGTAAAAAATACTAACCCGGAAACCAACCAAAGAGGATAAGCCAAGAGCCAGAGCAATAAAATTGATTTGACTTTCTTTAACTTTTTCATGATGGTTGTTTTATTAAAGTTCTATTATTTAATTTATAATTAAATAGGCTTTTTGTCAACGCGCGGAAGCGAGAGTGGCAAGATAATAATAACTGCTAAAGTATGCTATAATCTAGTTAGTTATGGAAAAAAACAAACCGATAATTAAATATTTAGTCGATTTCTTGGATTACTCGGAAATTGAAAAGGGTCTGTCTTCTAAGACTCAGGAAAATTATACTCGTTTCTTGCGTAAATTTTTTGTCTGGCTTGAAGAAGCTAAGCTAGAGGCCCTAAAACCGACCCAGTTAACTCCGGATCATATTTGGCGGTATAAAGTCTATTTATCGCGCCATATCGACCCTAAAACGCGTAAAACCCTTAAAAAGACCACCCAGAACTATTATCTGATTGCCCTCCGCTCCCTTTTGGAATTTTTTGTAGAAAAGGATATTACTTCCCTGCCGCCCTCAAAAGTTAAGCTCTCTAAAGATAAAGCCGACAAAGAAATTAAATTTTTAAAATTAGAGCAGCTTTCCCAGCTCCTCTCAGCGCCCGATAGCAGCACTATCATCGGCTTGAGAGACCGAGCGCTTTTAGAAACTCTTTTTTCGACCGGTTTGCGCGTCGCCGAGTTAGCCTCTTTAAATCGCGATCAATTAAGAATCAAGGACGAAACCCGTGATTTGGAAATCACGGTTGTCGGCAAGGGCAGTAAAATTAGAACGGTCTATTTCTCCGAGCGGGCGATTAAAGCTTTGCGTTTTTATCTCCAAGAACGCAAAGACATGGACGATGCCCTGTTCATTAATTATAAGCGCGGCGGCGCTAGGAGCAATGCTTCAAGAAGACTGACCGTCAAAAGCGTGGAAGATATTGTAAAAAAATATGTGCTGATTGCCGGTCTGCCGGTGATGGCCACGCCTCATACTCTGCGCCATTCTTTTGCGACTGACCTGCTTAACCAAGGAGTTGATTTAAGAACGGTCCAAGAATTTTTGGGACATAGTAATATTGCGACGACGCAGATATATACCCATGTGACCAATAAGCAGCTCCGGGATATCCACCGCAGAGTTCACGACGGCCGGAAGCTTTAAAGACAAATATACGGTAGATAATTTTTTAAGGCAGATAATTTTCCGGGTTAACCGGCAAGCCGTCTTTTCTGACTTCAAAATGTAAATGCGGCCCAGTCGAGAATCCGCCGGAGCCGACCCCGCCCGGGGTTCCGCCCGAGCGCCCGATAGCCTGTCCTTGTGTGACATATTGGTCGGTCGCTACGTAAACAGCGGAAACATGGCCGTAAACCGTGGCTAAGCCGTCGCCATGGATAAGCATTATATAAGCATAGCTTTTCGTACCGTCAAATTTAACTTTAGCGACATAGCCATCGGCCGCGGCGGCGATAGTCGTGCCTTGTTTGGCGCGAATATCAACGGCCGGATGTTCGCCGATAATATTGCGGTAAGGATAATCAGAATCATGGAAGGAGGAGACGATATAGTTTTTTGGTACGGGCCAAGCAATCGTGTTATTGCCGCTGTTTAACTTTTGTTGTTCTTTTTGGGACATCTTTTGGCGGATAAGTCTTTCGGCGCTCGCAATTTCCGCCGCAGCTTGATCCTGCTCTCTTTTGGCTTGAAGCAATAAATTTTGATATTCTCTTTCCGAGGATCGCGTTTCTTCTAAAATGTATGTTTTGTTTTCTTGCTCGTAAGTCAGGTCGCTTTTCTTTTCTTCCAATTTATTTTTTAGAGCTGTCAGTTCCGTATTCTTTTCTGTCAGGCTGAGTTTATTGTTATCTAAGCGCTCCTTATCGCGCTTTAAGTCAGTAACGCTTTGCCCGATTTCTTCATTAGTATTCTCCAGGTATTTAGCTTGGTTTAAAAAATCCGATAAAGACCCATTGAGTAAGATCATTTCCAGAGTCGAAATTTGGTCTTGTTTATAGACGAGGCGCAGAAGATTCCCAATATGTTGCTTCTGCGTTTCTATTTGCTCGTCGAGATTGGCGCCGTCGACTTCTATCTTTTGTATTTCCAGATTAGTCTTGTCAATTTCTAAATTAGTTTCTTCAATATCAAGCTGCGCTTTAGCCAGGCGATTTCCCAAAAGCGATAATTGGTTGCTTAAATTTATCCGGTCTCTTTGCTTGGCTTCGATTTGCGTTTGGTATTCCTGCTGTTTCGCTTTCAGATTATCTATCTGTTTTTTCTGGTTCTGGATTTTTAGATTCAACGCCTCAATTTCCGCGTCGAAATCTCCTGATTTACTAAAAACCAAAGGAGTTAGGCCGAGAAAGCCGGCGAAAATTAACAAAATTATTGTTATTTTAAGAGTTTTATTCTTCATGTTCTATAATTATAACATTTTTTAGATGTTCTGTAAATGACATATCTACCACTATTTTAGAGATTTTTCTAAACGGCGGATACTTTCTTCTTTGCCGAGGGCGGCTGCCACTTCAAACGGGCTGGGGCTATTCTTCAATCCGGTCAAAGCGACGCGTAGCGGCCATAAATAATCGCCATTTTTTTTGCCGCCGCTCTTCAGCCAATCGATAATATTTTTTTCCAAATATTCCTTATTCCAATCGCTCTCTTTAATTTTTTCCAATTCAAGCGCGATGGCTTGAAGATTGTTTTTCGTCTCTTCCCCGCTTAAGTTTTTCCAAATAAGAAGACTTTTCTCATGGTGCGGGAGCTCGAATAAGAAAGACGTCATTTCAATCACATCTTCCAGTTTTTTCATTCTTTCTTGCGCGAGACCGACGAAATTTTCCAGGCGTTTGGCGTCCTTAATTTTATGTCCGGCTTTTTCCAGATATGGCCGGCATAACTCGGTCAATTCTTTGAGCGGTTTTTGGCGGATATAATAGCCGTTATAATAATCTAATTTTTCAATATCGAAGATAGCCGGACTGGCCCCCATGCCCGCCAAAGAAAATTCTTTTTCTAGCTCTTTGAGCGAGTAGATTTCCTTGTCATTTTTTCCGTGCCAGCCCAAAAGAGCGCAGAAATTAACAATCGCTTCCGGGAGATAGCCTTTATCTCGATATTGTTCAGCAAAAACGTCTCCTTGGCGCTTGCTAAGCTTGCCGCCGGTTTTATTGAGAATTAAGGGGAGATGAATATATTTGGGAGGCGTCCAGCCGAATGCCTCATATAATAAAATGTTTTTAGGAAAAGACGGCAACCATTCGTCGCCTCTGGTTACATGGGTAATTTTCATCAAATGATCGTCCACGATATTAGCGAAATGATAGGTCGGGACGCCATCCGATTTTATTAAAACCTGATCATCTAAGTCGGCGGCCTTAAATTTTATATCGCCGCGCAATTCGTCATGTACAGTGACCTCGCCGTCTAAAGGCATTTTTTGGCGCAGGACGAATTTTTCTCCGGCCGCCAGCCTTTTTTCTACTTCCTCTTTATTTAAATGGCGGCACAAGCGGTCATAGCGCGGCGCTTCTTTGCGCGCTTCTTGCGCGAGGCGCATATCGGTCAAGCGTTCTTCGCTGCAGAAGCAGTGGTAAATTTTTTTCTTATCTAACAGTTCTTTGATTAATTTCTGATAGATTGCCAAGCGCTCGGATTGAATATAAGGGCCGTAATTGCCGGTAGTGTGCGGCCCTTCGTCGAATTCAATGCCGACCCAACCCAAGACATCAAGGAGCTTGTCCAGCGCTCCTTCAATTTCCCTCTTTTGATCAGTGTCTTCAAGGCGAAGGATAAATTTACCTTTCCAATTTTTAGCTAAGAGATAGCCGAAGAGAGCGGAGCGCAAATTTCCGAGATGTAAAAAACCGGTCGGCGAAGGAGCGAAACGCAAGCGGATTTTATTGCCGAATAATGACATATAATTAATTTATATTTAATGATTTGAATTTTTCAAGGAATATTTTTGCACCCGGCTGGCGTAAAGGATGAAGACTTTCGATTAGATGATCGAGCTCTACCCATTTATAGGCGACGTGGTCCCAAAAACAGATTTTTACTTCTTGACCGCATTCGGCTAATTCTGCTATGTAGAGGCCTTGTTTTTGTCCTTTGTAGTCGTTGATATATCTTTTTGAGCCGTGAAAATTTTCCCCCGCCTTCAATTTAGGGAAAGAATAACGGTGAACATTTTTAAATATCGCGCTAGTTTTAATATCCGATAGGCCGGTTTCTTCTTCAATTTCCCGCCGGCCCGCTTTTTCCAAATCCTCTCCGTCGGTGCCGCCTTGAGGCAATTGCCAATGGTTTTTTTCATCGCGCCTTTCTAAAATTAAAACTTTTATTTTTCCTTCTTCTCTTTTAAAAAGGAAGCAGGCAACATTTTTTCGATAGCGTAAGGGATTAATAAAACGGACGATTATCACCTTTTTTATAAAAATAAAAGTCGCCTGGTATATTCTTCTGAGGCGCCGTTTAGTGTCTTTATAAGCAAAAGCATTAAGGAGACGCCAGAACCACTCCAGACCTAGAGAGCGCAATATTTTCGGTCCGCGGTTTATTTTTCCTGTTATATAATCGAAAGAACCGCCGATACCCAGGGCGACTTTAACCGACGCCAATTTGTTTAAATTATGGTATATGAGTTTTTCCTGGTAGGGGAAGCCAAGTGTGTTGAATAAAATAACCGGGGCGAAACTATTTATCGCTGTAATTTTTCCCGGATCTAAAAATCTATCGCGGCTGATGTTTAAAACGGAAAAAATTAATTCGGGAAATTTTTGCTTTAAAGCGGTTTCAATATCTTCCGCTTTTGACAAGCCGTTTTCCCAATTTAAAATCATGACTTTTATTTTTTTCTCAGCCGCCAGTTTTAGAAGTTCGACCGTTATATCGGCGCCGGTCACGCGCGGCAGATTATGGCCGAAAAACCAACTGGCTATTTTCAGGCCAAAGCCGTCGGCTAAAGATAAATCAGCCTTATTTAAAATATAGAAAAATTCCTCATCGTGGCCGGCGGCGAGGATTATTTCCGGATTCGGAGTAACAATATAGTGCTGGCGTCCGTCAGACAAAAAATCGGCGGCTTTCTTCAAGACCTCTTTTTGGCGGAATTCGCTTAAATTTATTCCCAAAATATTGACCATATGTTATAATGGTGATGTTTCAATTTTATTATAAATTTAAGCTTTCGTCAAAGTAAATTTTAATTTTCTATGGCTAATTATAAAAAAATTTCTGATCGCATCGAGGAATTGATTATTGATAATCCGCGGACGGCCCCGTTCTTAAAATGGATTAATATTATAAATGCCGGGAAAAATGAAATTGATTATCTGAGGAAAAATTATCAATTCGATTTGGTCCATCTTAAAGCTTCGGCCGCTTCAGTTTCTTTTCAGCGTCCTCAAATTTTTAAAGGTCCTGATTATTTATTTTTGGTCCTGCACTTTCCCGTTTTGAAAGGAGAAAAAATTATTGCCGCTGAAGTTGATTTTTTTATCGGCCATGGCTTTTTGATAACGGTTAATAATAATAGCCTCAAAGCTTTATTGGATTTTTTTAATTTAGGCAAGAAGAGTCCTGATTCCCTTTTAGCCTATTCCCTGGAATCGTCCGCTATTTTGCTTTATGAAATTTTGGGTCATTTGTTTGATAGCTGTTATAAATTTTTAGACGAAAACAGCATTAATATCAATGAAGTCGAAGAGTTGATTTTTTCCGATCGGCAAAAAGAAGCGGTTAAGCAAATTTTAACTATTCGCCGCAATATTATTAATGTCCGCAAGATTATCCAGAATCATAAGAATATTTTGCGCAAGTTGATGGAGATGGAAAGCAGCCTGGTTGAGAAGCTGGCTATAAAAAAATATTATATCGGCCTCGTCGAGCATTCAAAGCGTATCTGGGAAGTGCTTGAGAATCAGAAAGAAATGATAGAGGTCCTCAATAATACCAACGAATCTCTGCTAAATGACCGCATGACCAGTATTATGAAGACGCTGACCATTTTTTCAGTAATCGTTCTGCCCCTTAATCTTTTAGCGGGAACTTTCGGCATGAATGCTAAATACATGCCTATCGTTGATCATCCTTATGGCTTTTGGATTATTGTTATCATTATGTTGGCTTGTTCCCTGGGAATGTTGATATTTTTTGAGACTAAGCGCTGGCTGCGTTAAGGAAACAGCGGTTCTAAAAAGATTGATAAGTAAATTTCTCTAATAAAAGACGCCCGCGGAATACGGGCGTTTTTTAGAAAGTCACGGGGTTTATTGCGGTATTTCCCCGCCATCGCAGAATTTATTATTTTTTATTATTCCGAGATGGAATGTTTTTTCTCCGCTTTGCGAGAAATCAAAAATGAGGTCATCGCCGTCGATAGCGGCCTGAAAATAATCATATTCGGGTTTTTGTAAACCTGGCTCTAGCTGTCTGATTTCTTGAGAATCAACAAAGAGATAGGAATGGTTCTTGGCTCCGACGGTGATAAGAAGCAGATAATTAACTTTTTGGCCCCCTCTCTCCGCGCTTTGCTTGTAGGCTATATAAGCAGTAGCGGCATCAAGCTCGGCGATTATCTGTCTTTGATACAGAACCTTGACTTTACTGCCGATGTTTAAACTGTAGCCAAGAGTCGTGTCGTTTGTCTTCACCCAATCCATTGATTTGAGGCGAACCATCCGTTCACGGATAGTTTTTGAGTTGCAATCTGTCTTATCCTGTGCTTGGAGAGGAACAGGATTAGCGAAGAGCATAGCTATTACCAGCGCATACCCTGCGATTTTTAAAAGAACTTTCATAATCTGTTTTTTAAATTTATATTGTTTATACTGTGTTTATCTATTTTTACCCTAGTATCAAAATTACACCTTGTCAATTTTTTTATGTTGACAAATATTATAAAATATAGTATTGTAATATTATGTTAAACAATTATCTAAAACAAAATTTTTATTATTTTTTCGGCTTATTTATTGGCTTATCAAGCCGTTTGAAAAAATTTATCCTGCGTTTGAATGCACCTCGGCCGCGCATGATCCCCTTAAGCGATTATGGGAAAAATTTAGATTATGATCGAGGTATTTTGAATACTCTGCGCGAATTGAGCGGAGAGGCAGATTTTTTTGCGGGCAAGAAAATACTAGAAATCGGTCCGGGCCCGGATTTGCTTTTAGGCTTGCTGGCTCTTGAGTCGGGCGCGCGGTCATATAGCGCGATTGATTACTTCCCGGTATTAAGCGCTCCGCTTTCCTTTTACGAAAATTTAAAGAAAGACTTAAAGGCGCCGCAAGCTTTGAAAGCAGTTGATCATGTCCGCTCTTCCCTTTCTGAAAACAAGCCGATCGGTTCTCCGGAAATAAAGTATCGGATTTTAGGAATTGAAAGATTAGAAGGAACAAAAGATAAATATGATTTGATTTTCAGTAAAGATGTTTTAGAGCATGTAGATGATTTAAATTCCGCTTTCCGCGCCATGCGCTCCGCGCTCGCTTTGGGCGGCCGTATGATTCATAAAATTGATTTTCAAACCCATACTTCGTTTATTCAAGATAAAGACCGTTTAAATTTTTTACGGTATAGCAATTATATTTATAATAACTTTGTTAAATTCAAAGGCGGGCCGAATCGCTTGCGCTTGCCGGAAGTAATTTCCCTTGCTAAAAATAATGGTTTTGAAATAGAAACTATCCGTATTGATAAGCAAATGGGAGCCGATGAACTTAAAAAATCTAAGAGATTTTTAAGCGAATATTACAATAATTTAGCTGATGATGATCTCTTGCCATTATCAGCCTGGATAATTTTTCATTAAATATTGACAGGGTTTTTAATATATGATAATATTGGGGGTTAAATTGGATGAATATGAAGATTATATTTATTGGGCAAAAAGGGATCCCCGCTAAGACTGGAGGCGTTGAAAGATACGTTGAGAGTCTGGCCCTGAACTTGGCTGCCCAAGGCCAGGAAGTTTTTGCTTATTCGCGCCATAGCTATAGCCAAGACCTTAAGGAATATAAAGGCATTAAAATTATTTCTCTGCCCAATTTGCCCGGGAAAAATTTAGAAGCTATTTCTCATACTTTTTTGGCTTGTCTCGACCTTGTAATAAGGAAAGTTGACGTTATCCATTTCCAATCAATCGGGCCCTCTTCTCTGATTTGGTTGGTTAAAATTTTAAAGCCGCGGACGCCGATTGTTTTTACTTTCCATTGCCAGGATTATTACCACCAGAAGTGGGGTCTGTTCGCCCGCTGGTATTTAAAGTTCGGCGAGAAAGTCGGCTGCCTGTTCGCCCATAAGATTATTACTATTTCCAAGGAGCTTAACCGCTATACTTTAAACAAATATAATAAGCAGGCGATTTATATTCCTAACGGCGCTACCGCCATTGAAAGAACTCCGGTTAGAGATATCCGCCAATGGGGCCTGGAAGAAGGAAGTTATTTAGTTTCCATTTCCCGCTTAGTGCGCCATAAAGGAATCCAGCATCTAATTGCCGCGTATAAACAATTAAATACCGATAAGAAACTGGTGATTGTCGGCGAGGGATCGTATACCGACGACTATGTCAATGAACTCCATAATTTAGCGGTTGACAACCCCAATATTATTTTCACGGGCAATCAGACCGGCCGCGTCCTTTCGGAGCTATATTCCAACGCTTATGCCTTTGTGCAGCCCTCGGAAAGCGAAGGCTTGTCCATCGCCTTGCTTGAAGCGATGAGCTATGGCCGCGCCTGTTTAGCAAGCGATATTGAAGCTAATAAAGAAGCTCTTGAAGATACGGGTTACTTTTTTGAAAATAAAAATGTAGCTGATTTGAAAGATAAGTTGGAAATTATTTTGGCCAATCCGGAACAAGCGAAAATTTTCGGCCAGAAAGCTTTAGAGCGCGTGAAGAAAAATTATAATTGGCAAGATATTTCCGAACAAGTGTTGGCAGTTTATAAAACAGTTGTTAAATAAATTTTAGCTCCACCCTCAGTCAGTTAATTTAATTGATTGATGGAGGGGCTAAAGTTTTATCGCCTTAGTACCTTCAAAATGAAACAAAACGTAAAATCACCCTTAAATTAAATCTGTATAATGAAAAAAACCTTATTCGGTAAGCTGCTATGGTCAGTCGCCATTTTGCAGCTGATACTTTTGGCCGGGTGCCAGAAGTATAATGACAACGATTTTGATCCTGCTCCTTCCCCGACCGATCAGGTCGTTTTAAAAAGCACCGGTGGCACGATGAGCGGCGATACGGTAAAAGCTCCCGCCAATTTTGTGGTGACGGTATGGGTAGAAAACCTACCTCCTCCACAGGGGTATACTTATATCTATTCTTGGGATATGGGAGACGGCACGCCGCTCTTAACCACTCCCCGAGTAGAGCATAAGTATAGCACCGGGTTGTATCATCTCGTCGTCACCATCACGAATTCCCTTACAGGAACGGTGATTACGAAGATGCTTTGGATGGATATTTCTCCGCTTTACGGCCAGGATAATACGATTCGCGTAATCAGCGCCACTCAGGTTGCTGGGGGATATAATTATGAACTCGGCTTTTTGGCCAGTACAATCGCCGGCTTTGTTCCTCCGCCCTATACGGAGTATAATGTGCCTTTTGTAACCGGTACTTTCTGCGGTTGGCAAAACCCGCCGCCGCCAAACCCTGAATATACTTATATTGACGGCAATTTGTATTTAGTCCGGCACATTTCCTTCGTCAACTACACCCCCCAAGATCTCCAGTTCGGGCAGATAACCAATTGGTCATATAATCCCAACTCGATTTACTGGGTTTCAACCGGCGTAGGCAGCGGAAAATATGTTATCTATCCTTTGAATGGACAGATATATAATTTCCCTCCGAGTGCGGTCTATGTTCCTGGTGAAGACGGTGATTCTATCGGCGGCCTTTATCCCCCGACTGTCAGGGATTCCTTAATTCTGGGTACACTTCCCCAGCATGATTCCCTGCGGCTGTTTGTAAATTATCAGCAGTATGCCAACGGCCCGCAGCCCTTTTTCACCTTTACGAAATCGGGCGCCTGGATAACAGCACCGCTTCATATTATAAATGGAATCGGCTGGGGTTATTACACGGTTGCCTTGTCCGACATTACACTGGACAACAGTAAGTTGTACTTTAAGTTCGGACCCAACTACCTCGACCCCGCTACCTATGGCGACATGACGAGATCAAAATTCTTTATTCCGGAAGCAATCATGTGTGGTATGCAGATTGTCCCGACCAAATCCGGCCAGGGGTACAGCATCCATCCTTTGCTCCGTTAAAGTTTGCCCTATCGCTCGATTGATGAATATCAAACATTTGATAAACATCAAACGTCGCGCGATAGGGTTTTTTATTTTATAAAAAAGGCTTAGGGTTGGTTAGACCGCTAAGCCTGATTGATCAAAGCGTTTGGGGGCGCTTATTTTTTTTTGAATTGGATGAGACTGTGGTAGTCGCACCCTTCATCTTGAGTATGCTGCGCTACCTCGCCCTTGGCCATTGCCGATCGGACGGACTGAGATCCGGTTTTTACGATTTCGTGCGGGATAAACATCGGATACCCCCACTGTTGGTGATCGCCGATATAGGCGCACCACACGATTGGCTGGCCTCCGAGAAGGCGGGCAATGGTAATTATGGTGTTACTTTCATAAACCCATAATTTCTTGCCGGCATCCCAGTAGAATTCCTTGCCGGAATTTTTGCCGTTTAACTGCGGTGCGACCAGCGTCATTTTTCCTTCCCCGGCGTTTAACTCCTCGTTTGAGATGAAATAAACGAGTTTTGATTCCTCGTTGATCGTCGTCCCATGGGAGCCGTTATAAACCCCGGTATACTGGTCTCCGCAGAGGCCGGTGTTTTCGGTGCGGCTCGGCGAATCTTCAGGAATGGTAATGGTTTTTACCGGGCTGGCTGCGGGCTGGCTGGGAATGACAATAGTTCTTGGCGTTGATGTTTTGGTCCTTGGTGCCGCTTTTTTTTGCTTTTTGCCATTCTGGCAGTCGTTCAAAAGGCTGTTCAGCGCACTGATGGAGTCGTCCTGGGTGTCTACATAATTTTTATAGATTGTAAGCTCATTTGAACAGAATGCAAGCTCATTTGAAAGGCTGTCGTTTTTGGCATTGAGCTCTTTCTTGCTCGGTTCTCCGATGCCGAGGCCTTTTTTGATTTTGCCGCCACATTGTGACACGAACATGATTATGTTGATTACAACAATAACCACGATGGTAATCTTCCAGAATTTTGTCATGATCTGCTCTCCTTATTTTTTTGGTTAATTATTTACTGAATATTGCTTTGCCTAATTCAACTACGTTGATTAGGGCGCCGACCGAGTAAATTGGCCGAGTTTGTTGCTGAAATTTTACCCCTCCTTCAAGGGTTAGGATCTCCTGGCTGTATTCACGAGCCAGGGTTAAGCCAATACCGGTCGAATATATCATATTCGAGCCGTTAAATTCATAAGCCGCGCTGGCGGTAATTTTTGGTTCAAAGCGCAAACTTTCGGAGGCGGTCAGAGGCAGAGATACGAAGGTATTCTCAGCCACTAACTTTACATAACCCTTGTTGGCGGGCGAATCAAAGGTCGGATTCCCTTCCCAAGAGGCATCTCGTTCGCTTTTTAGCGGCTGTTGGTAGGTGACCATAAATTTCTTTATGAAGAATGGTCCCCGGCCGAGGCTGTTTTTGAACATTATGCCGCCGAACAAATATAATAATTTATCTTTTTGTTCAGTATCATAACTTTCGATTTGCCCCCTGTCCCAGGCTATCTTAAGGCCGGCGTTAAGCCAGCCCCAAATTTCATTGGATTCAGACCAATACTGCGAACCGAAATTCAGAGCTGGTCCGAAAGCAACTTCTTGGTCGTGGTACAGAAAACCATCAAGCTTGCTGCCTACCTCGTTATAGTTAACGAAGAAGCCGCCGGATAGCAATCGGTAGTCATTTCCTCTTCCAAAAAGGACGCGGGTTTCTACCCACCGGGCAGTGCCGTCGCCGTTTCCGGGATTAGTAAAATAGATATTCCCGCCGAGCAAACTGAAGTTGGTCAGCGGAGATTGGGCTGCTACCGGAAAAGCTGCGCTTACCAGGAGCCCGATAACAAATAATAAAATGAACTTTTTCATTTATTTGTTTTTGTTTCATTTTCAATTGTTAATATTCTTTTTTATAGCCCACCGTTAAGTGGACGACTTGTATTTATTTTCATTACAAGCCTTAGCCTTTGAAGGCTAAAGTCTATAATTAAAATTGCTGGTTAAAAACGGTTGATGACGTTTCTGATATCTCCTCGATTCTGGTAATTATGATTTGTTTCCTGGTTATCATTAATCATTACTTTTTCGGCCGGGTGATTCATCCCGACTGTCGGCGCTATGTGCGCTTGCGGTATCGGTGGCATTGATTGAGTTATGGGTCTGCTTGCCGGACGAATCGCCATCCTTTTTTTGGGATAAAAATACAAATAGATTAAGCCGGCTAAAATTCCCAAAGCAGAGAAAGCAATGAAATTAAAAATAATATCAGGTTTTACCGGATAATCAGATATCAAAGGTTGGTCGATAATTTTTATTTTAACGCTCTCGCCGCCCCCCTGATAATTAAATCCTTGGTTTATCAATATATCATTAACCCCCAAAGCGATTTGTTTGGCCTGGTAAGGATTAGGGTGATAAATTGAAATTTCGATAATTCCCGTATCGTTGCTTTTCGCTGAAACAGTCTTTTTCCAGATATTCATCTGTTTTTTGTAATTATCGGAAAAATAATTTTTATCAATGTCAAAGCTGTTTGAGTTTGTTACTAATTCAAAGAAGGAATTAGAGTATACTACTTGTGAGAAAAGGCTGCTCAAGTATTGGTTTGATTTCGAAACCGTGTAGGGGTCGACACCGGAAACATTCTGGACAAGCAGCAATCGGGACTTCGCCTCATACTTAAGAGGCTGGATAAAGGTGGCGGCTGCGCCTAAAATTATAAAAATTAGCCAAGCTGAAAAGATTGCCCCTTTGCGATGCTTTAAGATTTGGAAAAAGTCTTTAACTTCCATATTATTTTATTGCGGTCAATTAAATTTTTATATTACATTGTAATACATATTAAAAAGTTTGTCAATGGATAATATTGACAAAGAATAATAATTTTTGTATTATAAGAAGTTACAGAATAACGATTTTTGAATAATTTTTATATTTTGTTTAATATTAAATAAAAAATAGTATAAACATATGAAAAAAATAGGCCTGATTTTAGTACTATTTGCCATTTCCCTGTTATTTTTGGTAGATAGGACAAACAGCAAGCTTCAAACTTATTACTCGGGAGATGCCGTCAGTTTTAATGATAAAGTTGTTTTTGCCTCGGCTAATTCAGGAAAAATTGAAGTCTTTAAATTAGATAACAATACTATTGCCAAAGCTATTATCATCGGCAATTTGAACCCGGTTTTTAACATTAACGATGATTTTTCTGATCTTAAATTAAGCATTGAAGGCGGACAGCTTTATGTTTATGCTGTTTCTCAATATACTTTGTATAAATATAATATTTCCGATTTAAATTCCGTCCAGTTGGTTAAAAAATCGACCAATAACTATTGGGAGTGGTATCAAAGAGTCGACCGGGCGGGCGACAACATCGCGACTTTCAGCGAGGAAGGGGTTAAGATTTTTAATTCCGACCTGGAAGTGATTAATTCTTACAATTTTGTTATTTCTAATCCTTATAGCATCCGCAGCAACGGCAGCAATCAATATCTGTTCGCGATTGATGGCGGAAAGATGGTGATTTATGATCGGACAAATCGCAGCCTCGTTCGCGATATTCCTCTGAACTTTATTTATGAAGATAACAACCATAGAGCCTATTTCGATATTTTAAGAGAAGAAATCTACGCGGTTGACGATTCCTATACAAAAAAGTTTGATTTGAACGGAAACCTCTTGGCCTCTTTCAAGCACCTGAATCAGCCGGGTTATGAAGTCGACAGTACTTATGATAATCCCTACTTTTATTTTTCTAATGGCATCGGAGTTGTAAAAATGACCAAGGATAACTTTAAAGTCGCTGATTATGCCTTTACTAACATGATCGGCGGACCGCAAGGCTGGGCAATGGGCCTGAAGGTCGTTAATACTGATAAGGGCGACGTTTTAGTCGTTTTTAACGGATCCAACATCCTTCTTTTAGATAAAAATTTGAAGAAAATAGACTCCATCAAATCTACTTCGGAAAATAGTATGGTCTATGCTACGGAAAATTTATTTTTGAATGTAAACCGGAATTGGACCTTAGTTAACAGTCCGGTGATTGTCTCCGGAGGCGGTTTCTGGCCGCAAGAGCCTCTGACAATTATGTTCGGAAACTCTGGGTTCTCTGCCCAGGCCGGGAGCAATGGCCGTTTTTCCCAGCAGATAAATACTCCGGATTTAAAAGCCGGGCGCTATGATATTAAAGTAACCGGTGATAATTCCCGAGCTACTTATAGCATCTCGATTGAAGTTAAATAATGAAGTTAAATAAATAAAAAAATTTCAATAAAAAACACCGGTTCTGATAATCGGTGTTTTTTTTATTCTTATATTCAGTTACCGGTTGCTACTAATTATTTGTTGGTATATTTTTATAATTTTTTGAACATGCGCCTGGGCGTTTAAATTTTGGACGGCCTTTTCGGCGTTGTCGCCGATTGAACGAATGTCGACCTCGCTCAGCAGCTTTATTTTTTTGGCTAAATCGTGAGCCTCACCCGGCGCAAAGAGAAATCCGTTTTCATTGTTTTTTATTATTTCCGGAATGCCGCCGATATCAGAAGCGATTACGATTTTTCGGCGGGCTAAAGATTCAAGCATGTTAAGAGGCATATTCTCAAACCAGATCGAGGGGATAATAATAGCCTTGGCGTTTATGATCAAATTTTCGAGATCGGTGCCTGTCTTAAAACCGACAAATTCGACTCGGCTCGTCAGGCCCAACCGGCAGCTTAAATTTTTTAAATTTGTTTCTTCCGGGCCCTCGCCGGCGATTTTTAAATGTTCTTTTGTTTGCGCCAGAGCTTCTATTAAAACCGACACTCCCTTCTCCTCGGAAAGACGTCCGAAATAAAGTAAATAATTGTCGGAGTTATCTTGATTAGTGAGCCCGCTCTTTTCTATTTGATTGTTAAAAAAATTATGCAGACAGATTACCTTGTCCGCGGGCCAAGAAAATTCTTCTACGGTTTTTTTCATAAATTCGCTCGGAGCGATAAACAGTTTAATCCCCTTTTCGTAGATGCGCCAGATATTATGATGGAAATACATTTCCAAGGCGCCTCCGCAGCTTTTTAAATAAGAATCCTTCAAACATTTATTGAATAAGCAGTTATAGTATTTGCCGCCCCGGCAGCGCTTGCAGATTTTTCCGCCCGTAAATAATTTATAGTTGGGGCAGACTAATTTATAGTCATGCAGATGCATGACGACGGGTATTTTCTCCCGCCGAGCAACACTTAAAATCGAAGGTGAGATTTGATGGTAAATATTGTGGATATGGATAATATCCGGATGAAAATCATTGATCAAAGCTTTAAATTTGCGTTTTGCTTCAAAGCTATAAAATATGCGCGCAAAAGATCGCCAGGTATTGATTAGGCCGCCTTGGTCGAAAGAAAGATAGGAAACGAAGTATTTTTCGTCTGCACTTAAGATATTTTTCGGATTATCCATGGCAAAAACCCTGACTTCATGGCCTAATTTTTTTAGCTCAGCCTCCAAGCCGAGGAGATAATTGCTAACCCCGTCTTTTGGATAATAGAATTTATTAACTTGGAGAATTTTCATATTTTGACTTTTTGGGAAAAATTAAGCTAAAATTAAACTGATACAATAATCATAACATAATATGGCCGACAAATTAAGAAGCCGCGAATGGCTGGCTATAATTAGCGGATTTTATCTCTTAGTTTCCGTTTTAGTCTTATTTTTGCCGCTTGAAAATATTGCTAAGTTTTTTTTGATCGCCTCGGGATTGGTCTTTTTATTGAGCTTGCTTAATTATCGTTTAGGCTTCTTTCTTTTTTTATTTTTGCGGCCGGTTATTGATTTTGCAACCGGTCAGAAGCTATTTTCAATCGGCCGGGTTTCAGTCAACCTTCTGTTTGTCTATGGCGGCTTGATGCTGCTTTTTCCCCTAATCGTTTTAACGGTTAATTTTAAAGAACTGAAAGAAAAGAAATTAACCCGGCTTTGGCTGTTGTTTTTAGCTTGGTCTCTGTTTTCTCTGGCCTATTCGTTTGATGTTTTTGTCTCGATTAAAGAACTGTCCCGTTATTTCAGTATTTTCTTCAGTTTTGCTTTAGGCGCCATTCTTGTTAAAAAGAGCCAGGATTTAACTCTGCTGATAAAAGTCATGATATTTTCCTCCCTTATACCCGCCTTGGTCGCTTTGGTGCAATATTTTTTGGGCAGCGGTTTGGCCGAGGGAGAATTGAATCGTTTGTATGGCACCATGGCGCATCCGAACATGCTGGCGTTTTATTTGCTTTTGCCTATAACTTTATCAATATTTATTTTTTTGACTGTTAAGAAAAGCCGCCTCGAATCTTATATTTATCTAGCTATCGCCGTTTTTTTAAGTTTTATTTTGGTTTTTACATATACTCGCGGCGCTTATGTGGCCTTACTTTTGATTTTTATTTTGATCGGCCTGCTAAAATTTAGAAAATTTCTTATGGTCGCCGCTCTGAGCCTGCTAGCTCTTTATATCGTTGTTCTCCCTTTTCAAGAACGTTTCAATACTATTTTTCAAGCGAATCCCTATGGTTCGATTAGCTGGCGCATCGGGCTGTATCGCGACAGTTTTTCGTATGTAATGGAGAGTCCCGTTATCGGCCAGGGGGTCGGCCTGGCGGAAACAATTATTTCTAAAAATAGAGATTTTCGCCTCGGCGCCGCCCAGCCGCACAATGATTATATCCGCTTGGCTTTGGACGGCGGAGCTATCGGCGTGGCGCTTTATCTTATTTTAATAAGCGCCCTGTTCTATGAGCTTATAAAGTTATACCGCCGAGAAGATCGGTCGAGATTAAAAATGCTCAATATTTTTGTACTGGCTTTTGCTATTTCCTTGTATGCTATGAGCTTAGGCGACAATGTTTTAAACGACACTGCTCTGGAGTGGCACTTTTGGGCTCTTATAGGCGGTCTCTTGGCTGTTCAGGCGAATAAAAAACCCGCCGTAGATAGCGGGTTTAAGCCAGTGGCTTAGTTTATTTTTATTTTTGGCGTTGCCCCAGCTCGTTGAATAAGGGGTCGGCGTTAACATCCTCGATCCAAGCCTTGCCTGTATGCGGACAAACATAAACCGTTCCTCTTTCATATTTTCTGCTGTAAATCGGCAGATTTTTTTTGAAGTTGCCGGATTGCGCTTCGAGCGGTTTTCCGAGATTAATTCGGTACTCGGAGCGGTAGGGCGCATTTTGAATGTCGGAAAAACAGACGCTGTCTAAAAGCATGGCGCTGCAGAGAGCAAAGAACCATTTTTCCGGCCGGGCGTTGATAATGGAATAAACACCGGTTTTGGAGGCATTAAACATGTTAATGTTCCAGCCGTCATTAAGGTTATCACCCAAATAGCGAAACGGAAAATCTTCGTATATCTTGCCGTTTTGGTAAAAGGTGAAATCAAGGTTTCCGGGGTTGGAAATTATTATGAAATCTTCGCCTTTAAGCTGGCGGATTATCTTAATAAAGTTTGCTTCCCCTTCCTTCCAGGCTTGGTCGATTTCTTGGGCGTTCTTGTCAGGCTGGCCGTCATGATCAAAATCAAGACCTTTATTTTCGCCGTGGTTAGCGAGCCAGA
The DNA here is from genome assembly GCA_964648205.1 of uncultured Gammaproteobacteria bacterium. Lineage (GTDB taxonomy): Bacteria > Patescibacteriota > Patescibacteriia > Patescibacteriales > UBA12465 > UBA12465. The sequence goes on along the minus strand of CAZYNT010000004.1, from coordinate 14,891 downwards.
AACAGTTCGGCCAGGCATTGTCGATCTCGACACCGCTGATGCGGCCATCCTTTAAAATATCGGAGTTGAAACGTTCGGCAATAAACTCGCCGTAGGTTTTTCCGTCGACTTTTGGCGCATTAATGCGCATGTCTAAGACATTTGTTTTGCGTCCGTCGACTGAAGTCCAGAAGTTTATCGCTTGCCCGTTCGGTTGTTTTAACCACCAGTTTTTTCTTTCCCCTTGATTTAATTCGGTAACCATCTTCTTCGCCCAGGGGCTGTCTTCATAAGGAGGAATAAACCATTCCACCGGGTTAAAATAAACCAGCAGTTTTAGATTCGGATTTTTGCGAAACAAGTAATCAATCATCGGAGATTGTTTATAGATAACCTCATTATGGATGATTACTATGTCGTATCCCACCAGGTCGTCAGCTTGTTTCTCGCATAAAAAAGGATAGAGCCAAAACCCGACGATTGCCGGCCCGTGGTAGTTGTAACTTTGTCCGAAAGAAAAAAATATCGAGCCAGTCATCAGGATAAATAAAAGGATTACTTTTTTCATTTTTTGGAGTTTTATCTGATTATTTTTTTGGTTGTTTGTTTTTTGTTAAAGATCGATTGGATAAACCGACTAATGAGTATATAATTTTTTTGGTATTTTTGTCAAACATTTTTTAAAAAAACCGCTAATTTTAGCGATTTTTTTTATCTTAATAATTATTTTAACAATATAAATTATTTAAATATCCTATCGGTCTTTAAATCTGTCGCCCAGTCCTTCCTGCCTCCTCTCTGCGGGTTAAGATCAACTCTTAATTCCTGGGTCCTGCGTCCTGATTGCTTTTGAACCAATAGTTCGTAATTATTATTTATCATTTGCTTATTAATACTGTCCGGCAAAGCATAGCGGATAATAATATCTTTTTCCGTTCCGGGCTCAATTGTAAAGAAAAAACCGAAGATAGTCTTGTTTAAAATCGGATCATCAAGAACGGTCCAATCGGCCTTATCGCTGTCTAGACCAGAATAAGAAATCAGGCGGCTTCCTAGGGGCGTGTAGATTCTCGTATAGCTGCGGTAGCGCGTAGTGCGCCAATTAAAATCACCTTCATGGCGATAATTTAAAATTAGACCTGCCGTCGTGTTGCCGCTGTGTTCGTTCACGCTATAAGAAATTTTTTTCTTGACGACCGCGTCGCTTTTGAAAGCGGCTAAATTAGCATCGACCACCATCAGATAGTCGCCCGCAGTTTGCTTTACTTCCCCGCTTGCCCCTAAGTTTCGAGCGAGAGCCTGGAGAGATTCGTTATTAAAATATAATTGAATATCTTTGGAAGCGATATTACTATCCAAAGTCTTGAGTAAAGCCACCCAATCTTTAGACGGCAGATTAAAAAGCCGTGATTTTAGCTCAGAAAGCAATTCGTTGATGATTTCTTTCCTGTCCCAAGAAGAAATGTTGCGGTCTTTATAAGCTATTTCAACATTATATTGCAGCAGTTCTTGAAAATTTTCGGGCGTATAATTCTCTCCCTTGATATTAATCGGGCCGACGAGCTTAAGAAGGCCGCTGATAAAATCCGGGTTAATAGCGATAATACCTTTAAATTCCGGTGCCGGCGAGCCAATCGCCAGGCTTTCCCCCGTATAGATTTCATTTATTTTTTGAGCAGCCAGCGCCCAATCCGGAACCCAGTTAGCGTCGCGCAAATACCAATTTTCTACTTTGAGATATTTTTTTATCGGTATTGGCGGTTCTTTTTTCCATTTATCAATGGCGGGCATATCCAGATGATAGCTGTCATCGGTTAGAAGAGATAAGATTTCGCCGTTTTTTGTTTTTGCCAGCCCGAAGACGCCGATGAAGCCGCCTGTCGGCCGGAGTTCATCGTTATTTTGGAGAAGAATAAGAAAATTGCTTTCTTGAGGATATCCGCCCAGTGCCGGCAGTAATTTCGCCAGCGGCGCCAGTTTGGCCATTAAATCGGCCGCTTGCTGGAGTTGAAGCTTATATTCAGTAATCTGGCCGTAAATGGGCCAAAGAATGCCAATGCGGTGGATTTTGTTAATATTTAACAAGGCTAAATCAAGGTTCGCCTTTAAGCCGTTAAGTTCTGGTTCCGACTCGTAAATTAATTTTAAGAATTGCGCCTTTTCTTCGCTCTTTAAATTAACGAAGCTGCCTCCGGACGCTCCGCTTTTTATTTTTTCCAATGATTTTGCCAGGGGAATGGAGCGCTCCAGAGAACGGCTGATGATTTCTGTGGTTTTAAGAAGATATTCAAGATCGTTTACTTGATTTTGGAAAACAGTGCTTTTGCGGATGACGATATTTTTTCGAGAATCTTCTAGATTATTTAAAGCGAGCGTAAAATTCTGCTCGGCTGCCTGGGTATTTTTCAAAGCCTCATCCCAATTTTTGGTTTTGACTTGGGCAATCGCTTCGGTTAATTTATTTTTTCCTTGCAACCCCAGGCTGTAAGCTGATTTAAAATTACGATAGGTGTTGCTCAGGAGAATAAGCAATATAAAAAAAAGTCCGACGACTGCAATCAGAATATATTTTAATAATTTGGCGAGGATGTTTAATGAATAAAGAAAGGAATTTTTCATAGTTTATTTATGAGTTAAACTATCGATCAGGGTGATAGTCTTCCCTTCCAAGATGTTGTAAAGAAAAATATCCATGATATCTTGGCGATACCTAAATTCTTTTTCCTCTAAGATAGTAAAATTGATTTCCCGGCCGAAATCTTTTTCGAGTTCGGCGATTAGTTTTAAAAAAGCGGGCCGCTTAATATGCCCGACGATTAAAATATCGGTTTTTGCTTCAGGTGAATTTGTAAAAAAACCGGTGAGAGCCAATAATTTCGGTTGAAAATTTTTTTGAAGATTGGAGATGAACTTTTGGCTGGAAATAACCTGCGCTTTAATAAATAACGCCTTTATTTCCGGATAAAGAATAAAGCTTTTATTCGCCTCGAAGTATTTCTTTTCATCCTTTGCTTTATTTTTCCTGTTTTCCGGCTGGTCAACTAGAGGGGCGGAAACGGACGTAATCAAGCCTAATTTCAGAATATTATCTACCTCCCGGCGCACCAAATTAGCCGGCAACTTTAAATCACGAGCTATTTGAAGGATGTAGTATTTAGTTTCGGGATGAAGCAGAAAAAGATTTAGGATTTTTACTCTGGCCTCAGAACCGAAAATTGCATTAAGCATATTTTCTTTATTTATAGATTTATAGTATAATATATATCATAAACAGTCAAACAGACGAAATCAATCAAAAGATTGAAATTTTGCTTATGTATAATAAAATCGCCCCCATCATTTTAAACTCAGGAAAGTCAAACGGTCTGAGCGATGTCTTTGTGGCTCAACCGGACTCCCTTAAAGAGACTCTTGCCGGAAAAATATTTATCGTTGCCGAAATTAGCGGCAAAAAAGCCGAAGGTCGCAAGATCTTGAATTTTTTGATTTCCAGTCTTGATGATAATTATTATAATGATGAGAAGATTCTGCTTAAAGATAAGATTGAGGGCTTGAAAATAGAAAATATTTTCGAAGCGGCCGTTTCTAAAACCAATAAAAATTTAAACGAATTTTTAACGGCGGAAAAAATCAAATTGAACCTGGCGGCCACCAATTTAACGATTGGCGTGATTTATGAAAATAAGCTGTATTTTTCCAGTTTTGGGAAAAACCGGGCGCTTCTAATTTATCGCCACGGCGAGCAGTATGAAATAATTAATGTTGAAGCTAACGCCGCCGACTCGAACCCTGAAACCGAAGCGCCGGGTAAGGATGGAGCGTCTTTTAAATCTCCCTCAATCTTTTCCTCTGTTATCAGCGGAGAAATTCCGGTCGGCTCCTATTTTATATTTGCTTCGGAGGCGATGCCTGAGTATATTTCCAGCAAAGATTTGGTCAATATAATAAGCAAGTTGCCGCCCATCGTCGCCGCTGAACAGATAAAAAATATTTTAGCGAAAATAAACTCCTTTATTCCCTTCTTGGGAGTTATTATAAAAAATACAGTGGGCGCCGACAATCAGGAGGTGCACGATGAGATTGAAGAAAATTTGACGGCCCATAGTTCGATTTCCAGTTTGAATTATACAGAACAAAAAACAGAAAGGATGTTGGCGCCGGCCGGTCTTATTAATTTTTCCAAAGTCTATAAAGATGTCCGTTCGTTTATTAATAAAGCTAAACCCAGCCCGGTTCTCAACCTCAAAAAAGTTTATCGCGGCGGAGACGAAAAGAAAGCGGCGAGCCCTTTGCTTGATTTAAGCAGGGTCAAGAGCTTGAACTTAGCCCGCGCCGATTCCTTCTCATTTAAAAAGAAGCCGAATTGGCTTACTTCCGTGTTTAAAAAGATATCATCCAGCCTGCCCAATCTTTTTAGTTTTCGTTTCTGGCCGGGCTTAGTTGCTAATTTGCGCGCTTGGCTTAGCAGTCTGAATAAAAAAAATCGCTGGTTATTTGTTGTTTTATCCGCCGTTATCCTTATTTTTATCGCCAGCCTGGGAATCACCAGCTGGTCGAGAAAACAGCAGGCGGCGAAGAATAATTATAATAATTTAGTGGCGACGATTGAAGAAAGGCAAGGCTCTATAGATTCTCTCTTGCTGTACGGCAATGAAGAGGCAGCTAAAACAGCGCTGGTTGACGCCCAGGCTCTTCTCAGCTATTTGCCTCGGGAGAAAAAAGATCAAATGGCCGTCTATTCTAATTTGGAAAACAAATTAAATTTACAGGCGGATAAAATCCAGAAAATCGTTAAAATTGATTCGGCTGAGAAAGTAAACGATTTAAGCGGCCTGCAAATTTCTAATATTGTTTGGGCGGATGGAAAGATTTACGCGTCTGGCGGCAAAATGTTATTCGGCCTAATCCCGCAATCAGCCTCTTCAACGCGCTTTGAAGTCGAGGGCGCCCTGAACTTGAATAATCCGCAATTCGATAGAAAAAGCTCCATCTATTATTGGGATAATAATAAGATTGTTCAATTTAATTTAAAGACCCGCCAATCAAGTTTGGTTAATGTTACCAGCGAATTTAACGCTGACGGTTTAACGAGTTTTAAGATTTTCGGCAGCAGCCTTTATGTGTTAGCAAAAAATAAAAATCAAATTTATCGTTTTAGCCTTAGCAAGGGCGGATATAGTGCCAAAACGGATTGGCTTAAAACTCCGGTTGATTTAAGCGCGGCGAGCGACTTATTTATCGACGGCAGCATTTATATTTTAAAATCAAATGGGCAAATTTTGAAGTTTTATCTTAATAAGCCGGCAGATTATGGCGCCACGGCACCGTCTCCGGTTATGACCAGCGCCAGCAAGATTATTGTCGGAGCAAAATATGTTTATATTTTTGAAGCTAGCTCTAAGCGTTTGGTTGTTTTAGCTATTAAAGACGGCCACCTGATGAATCAATATCAAATAAATTCCCTGAATCAACCAAAAGATTTTGCGATTGATGAGACTGGTAAGCTGGCCTACTTCTTGGACGGAGAGGCAATATATCGCATTAATTTGAATCAGTAGATTGTCAAATTATTAATTAGTCTTAGCACAAACAAAAAACCGCTCTAGAGCGGTTTTTTGTTTATTAGAATCGGGAAATTACTTTAGAGTTACTTTAGCACCCGCTTCTTCTAATTTCTTTTTCATAGCTTCAGCATCGGCTTTTTTAACACCTTCCTTTAGAACCTTAGGAGCGCCATCGACTAAGTCTTTGGCTTCTTTTAATCCCATTTCCGTCAGTTCGCGGACAGCCTTGATAACATTGATTTTGCTAGCGCCGCCATCGGTAATTTCAACGTCGAAGCTATCTTTTTCTTCAACCGGAGCCGCGGCCGCCGCACCCGGAGCCATCATCATGGCCGGAGCAGAGGCGCTGACGCCGAATTTTTCTTCCAAGATTTTAACGAGTTCTGCTAAATCTAGAACGCTCATTTTTTCGATTTCGCCGACCAGCTTTTCAAATTTAGCCGGTACAACAACATTTTTTTCTTCCATAGATTTAAAATTAATTATTTTAATTATTTATTATACTTAAGCTTTCTTTTCCTCGATCGCTTTTAAAACGTAGACCAAATTTTTCAAGTTGCCAGCGAGCGCGTTAACGAAGCCAGAGATTGGCGCGTTCAATGAACCAACTAATTTGGCATATAATTCAGTCTTGCTTGGTAATTGAGATAAGGCTTCAACTTCTTGTTTGGATAATAATTTATTTTCCAAAATACCGCCCAAGAAAAATACCTTAGTGGCCTTTTCTTTATCTTTGCGGAAGTTGCCTAGAATTTTTGCCGGCGCGACTTCATCTTCATAAGAGAAAACCGCAGCCAACTTGCCGTCCATATCGCGGACATTTAAATCTTTGATTTGATCCTTGAAGGCGATATTCATTAAAGTCTTCTTGGCGACATAGTATTCGCTATTTTCTTTTCTGAGTTGAGCGCGCAGATTTTCATTGTCTTTAACTGTCAAAGCATTAAAGCCGGCAAAGACAACCGATTTTGATTTTTTAATTTTTTCTCTTAAATTACGTAGAATTTCTCCTTTTTGAATTTTATTTTTTGGCATATTGATACAAAAAAATCTGTGTTACCACAGACGAGAAAACGCTTTAAGAAGCGAATTTTTACCTCGGCAAGACTTATAGGCACATAGTACCAGGCTGGCTGTCTGTGGTAGTAGATATTAGTTATGTAAGAATATTAGCAGATTAATTAATTTTGTCAAGCGCTTTAACTCCAACGCGCGCCCGTTTCCGGCCGTAATTAGCAAAACGATGCGCCTCTTCCCTGAGTTTAAGAAGAGTCGGCTTAATGTTGTCGGCCAAATCTCTAATTTCTTTTTTGGTTTTTGGCGCAAAAACCAGCTTGTCGCCGCTAAATTTTGAAATACCAACCAAAGGAATATTTATATTATTAGTTTGGAAAATTTTAGATAAGAAGCTGATTTGCGGCGAACCGCCGTCAATCATGATAATTTCCGGTAACACCCATTCGGTATGTTTAAAGCGTCTTAGTAAAACTTCTTGAAGAGAGCGCTCATCATCTCCGCCCGGCGCTTCTTTTATTTTAAATAAACGGTATTCGTTTCTATTCGCTTCCCCGTTTTCAAAAACAACCATTGAGCCGTAGCTTTCTTTTCCTTGGTAATGAGAAATATCATAACCTTCTAGGCGGTTAACTTTTATTTCACTTAAACTATCTTCTCGGGTTAAAAGCGAAACGTCTTGGATATGTTTTAAGGCCTTAATTTTATCTGGGTTGTCTTTTATGAGCCGCACCAAGAGACGTTTCTTTTCTCCGGCTAAAAGCAAGCTAATATTGTTAATATTCTTTTGGTAATCGCGGGCGGAAATAGCATCGATGCAGGCGCCCGGGCAAAGTCCGATCTGATAATCAAAGCAGGCTTTACCGCTATGCGGCTGGCAATTACTATACGGGAAGATGCGGCGGATTAAGCGGAGGGCATTTTGGAGTAGATAAAAGGACTGGTAGGGGCCGAAGACTTTAAATTTTGTTTTAGGAAATTTTTTTAAATCAGTCGCTCTGACTATCAGCGGCCTAGCAAACTGAATTTTGGGGATAACAACATAAATAAAAGAACGGTCATCGCGATCAACAATGTTATATTTAGGCCAAAACTTTTTTATATTTTTGGCCTCTAAAATTATCGCTTCTAATAGAGTGTCAGTGACTTCATAGCGAATATCGTTTGCGGCCATAACCATTTCCGCGATTCGAGGAGAAATATTTTTTTGAAAATATTGGCTCAATCGATTCTTCAGCTTAGTTGCTCGGCCTACATACAAAACTTTCCCGCGCTTATCGAGCCAGAAGTAAACGCCCGGTTTCTTAGGGACTGTTTTGAGTTTGTTTTTTAACTTTGAAATCATGTAAATATTTTTTTAAATCTACTTTAAACCCTCTTGTGGAAAACTTTTTTTCTTTAATATTGACATAAATATGAATAATGATAAGCTGGCGTTGTTGGTTTCGGTGCTGAATCATAAGGCCGAAAGGCTGCCTGTGCCGACCAATGCTTGTATTACCCGTCCTTTAATCAAGTCCCCAGAGGGACGCTAATGGACCCGTCCACCAAGACTTAATTAGGTGTATTTTTATCCCGAGCCATATGCCTCCGGAAAAATCCCTGCGACCCTGAAGGGTCACTGTCTAAATGGGCTAAAGACCGAGAAAAATCAAGTATGTGATTGTCGACCAACTGACAGTTAACGGCTGCTTGTTTTTCTCGGTTTTTTTTATTTACTATTTAAACCAATTAACAAACTACAGATAACGGCTATAGCCGCTCCAAAATATTGAATCTTTTTTATTTTTTCCCTATTTACTATTACTCCAAGAATCAGGGCGATAACGACGTAGCTTTCCGTAATAGCAATGGTAATGGCTAGCTCCTCTTTCGCGACCGCAAAGACATAAGAAGTCCAGGCGAATAAATCCACTAACATCATAATTGAAACTAAGCGCCAATTTTTTCGGCTCGAACTAATGAAATTATTTAGGCGTTTGCGGCTAATATGAGCAAAACAGATTAGACCGCAAACAAACCAAGGTATCCAGATGGCCATTAAAGGGCTAAGTGCCTTTGCTTGCGAAGCGCTGCCGAAATTAACTAAAGCCACTAGAACTCCGGATAGAACGGCCAGAAAAGCCCCTTTCTCGAGAAAGTCTTTGCGATGTATTTTTTCTGGGTCGACGGAAATTAGGACGATGCCTAGGAATAATAAGATAATCAGAATTATTTGCCAGACGCTTAAAACTTCTTTAAAAACAATTAACCCTAAAAGAATAGTAAGAGGCATCTCAATTGACAGAATAACCTCAACTACAGATAGTTTGCCAACTTTAAGAGCCTTGAAATGAACGAAGCCACTGGCAAAGTTAGCCGCCCCCAGAACGATTAAAATTATGAGTTGGGGACTAGTTAAGCCGCCTAATTCTTTAAAAACAAAAGGAGTAATAACAATAGAACTGAATAAAGATATCCAACATAGGGTTTCAATGGTGCCGATTTTTTTAATTGTTCTTTGGATTAAAAAATCGCCAAATCCCCAACCGAACATTGCGCCAAAAGCCAAGATAATAGGCCAATTCATAAATTATTTTAAATATTCTTTGAGATACTTGCCGGTAACGCTCTTGGGCTCTCGAACAATGTCTTCCGGGGCGCCTGAGGCTACTAAGCGTCCGCCGCCCTCTCCGCCATCTGGGCCCAAATCAATAATATAATCCATTGATTTAAGCATGTGCATATTATGCTCAATCACTAAAACTGAATTTCCTTTTTCAACCAATTTATTTAAAACCGTGAGCAACATATCGATATCGTAATAATGCAAGCCGGTTGTCGGTTCATCCAGTAAATATAAAGTTCTCTTGCCTAAAGTATGCGTAAGTTCTTTGGCGATTTTTATCCGTTGCGCTTCGCCTCCAGAGAGAGTGGTTGCACTTTGGCCGATTTTAATATAGCCTAAGCCGACAGATTGAAGCACCTTAAGTTTATCAGTAATAAAGTAGTTGTCCTTAAAATGATCGACCGCCTCGTCGATAGTTAGATCTAAAATTTCAGCAATGTTTTTATTTTTGTATTTAACTTGAAGAGTCTCCCGGTTGAAGCGCTTGCCGCGGCAAACTTCGCACTCGACCAGCACTGGGGGCAAAAAATGCATTTCAATCAGGTTAGCGCCCGCTCCTTGGCAGGCTTCACAGCGTCCGCCTGAGCGGTTAAATGAGAAGCGGCCTATAGAATAGCCCCTTTCCCTGGATTCAGGTAGAGAGGCAAAAAAATCACGAATAGGCGTAAAAATACCGGTATAGGTCGCGGGGTTAGAGCGCGGCGTGCGTCCGATTGGCGATTGGTCGATAACCACCACTTTATTTACATATTCGGCCCCCTTAATATCTTTAGCGAACTCTAATTTAGCTTTACCGGGTCTATTCTTAATATGTTGGATATTCTTATAGACCACATCATATAAAAGTGATGACTTCCCTGATCCTGACACCCCACTTATTCCCACGAGGCGCCCTAGTGGTATTTCTACATTTACATTTTTAAGATTATTAGCATGGGCGCCGATTATTTTTAGCGAGCCGTGATTTTGTTCCCGGCGTTTCGCCGGCAGATTAATTTCCCGCTGCCCGGCTAAATATTGGAGAGTTAATGACTTTTTAAGCGCATTCTTATTTTTGTTTTCATTTAACAGGTCTTTAGTATCGCCGATAGCCATAATCTCGCCGCCGTGCACGCCGGCGAGTGGTCCTAAGTCGACTAAATAATCTGATTCAAGAATTGTCTTCTCGTCGTGTTCAACAATTAGCACGGTATTGTTTTTGTCTCTCAGTTTTTTCAGAGTATCAATTAAACGTTTGGTGTCGCGCTCATGCAGGCCAATAGTCGGTTCATCTAGGACATAAAGAGTTCGAGAAAGATGTGAGCCGATTTGGGAAGACAGACGAATACGTTGCGCTTCGCCGCCCGAAAGAGTATGAGCTTCCCTTTCTAAAGAAATATAGTTTAAACCAACTTTTAGTAGAAATTCAAGACGACTAATAATCTGGATAACTACATTTTCTGCAATTGTGCGTTCACGTTTCGTCATCTTCTCGTAATACCTATTAAAAAAATCCAGAGTTTTATTGATCGGCAGGCGGCTAAGTTCGGCAATATTTTTATTATTAATTCTGACCGACAAAGCTTCGGGGCGCAACCTATCTCCTCGACATTTTTCACATTTTTTATCGGTAAAGAAATTAGTTTTTCCTAGTCCCGAACATTCTGGACAAGCGCCATGGGGTGAGTTAAAGGAAAATAAGCGCGGCTCAACCTCCGGGAAAGAAAAATTATCATTAGGACAAGTCCAGTTGGCGGACAATAAAAATTCTTGGTTTTTATATTTAGCAATTACTAAACCCTTGCTATAATCCAAAGAATTTTCCACGGCTTCAAATAAGCGCGTCTGATCAGTTAACAGAATTTTGTCGATTACGATTTCAATATCATGCTTTTGTTTAGGTGCCAGCTTTACTTGTTCGCGCAGAGAGTGGATTTTACCGTCAATTCTTGATTCGCTATAACCAAGAGACAAATAATTATAGAGGATTTGATAATATTCACCTTTACGGTCACGGACAATCGGCGACAGAATGGTTGCATATTCCTCCTTTAATTCTTGCCCGCGATTAATAATAATATCCACCATCTCCTCAACAGTTAATTTTTCGATTTTAGTTCCGCACAAGGGACAGAAGACTTCGCCGACTCGAGCATAAAGGACGCGCAGATAATCATAAATATCTGTGAGCGTCCCGACAGTTGAGCGCGGGTTATGGGATAAAGCTTTTTGATCAATAGAAATAGATGGAGCGAGACCGATTATTTCATCAACGTCAGCTGGTTTCTTTTGGCCCAAGAATTGACGCATATATGGAGAAAGCGACTCAACGTATTGTCTTTGACCTTCTGCGAAAATCGTATCAAAAGCCAGCGACGATTTGCCGCTACCCGAAACGCCCGTAATAACTGTTAATTTATTATGCGGTATTTCTAAGTCAATATTTTTTAAATTATGCATCCGTGCTCCGCGGATGATCAGTTTTTCGGACATAGTGTTACTTTTCAAAAGGATTTTTTTCAGCAAAAGTTATACGACTAATTTCTTTATTGATAACATCAATCGGCGTGCCGTATTTTCTATTATATAAAGTATCAACGGAACAGAACAGTGCCTGGGAATAATCAAAGCCTAGTTTTTTGCTAACTAGCTTAACCTCTTCTTCTGATTTCCCTTCAATTTCTACATAAGGCTCAAGGTAAGGCCATTCATCAATCATAATTTCAACATCATTTAAAGACCATAATTCACGGCGACTTTCTTGAAAGGCTTTCTGTTCGCAGCCAATAGATTTCAAAAATAGAACCCCTTCGTCAAAATTGTCAATCTTTAAGCAGATCTCTTTTTGATCCTGGATCTTGTCCCCATTTACTAATTTAAAACTCATAGTTATTTTATCTTTCTCGTCCCTTACCCTCAACCAGCCGCCTTTTATTTGGTGCCCGCTTGGCAATTCAAAACAAATCCGTTTTTGTAGAAACTCCGGCTTAATAATCGTGGCGCCAGCCTCTTTTAGTCTTTTTCTGACATCATCTTTGCTAATATTAGGATAAGTTGCTTCGTACTCAATATTCATAATATTGACATTAATATTTATATATGTTATAATAATATTTCTTTAAATTGCTGAAATAGTAGTATATATTATAAACAAAAATCTGAAAAACATGAAAAAAGTAACCGTTCTTTTCATCGCTCTTGTTGCCCTCACCATCAATGCTACCGCACAGATGACCCTGCAGACCTACACCCGTATAAACATCCAATCGGATGGGAAAGTCAAAGTTGAACCGGATGTTAACATTTACGGCCAGAAATTCCTCACCAAGAACGAAAAAGTCGGCATCTGGGGCTTCGCCCTGGTTGAAAAGGGTTGGGCTGAAGCTTACGGCGGCCTACTGTACTCGCCAGCTAAATGGGTCGAAATTACAGTTGGCGCTGGGATCGAACAGTGCCCGGCACTCTACCGTTTGTCAGCTAACGTCTGGATGGGCGGGAAGGGTTTTTCTTTTTTCCTGGCAACCGAGAAAGGCGATGGGCCTGATAACTGGTGGTATAAATCTTTCCTGAAGTATCGGGTGAAGAAATGGAATGTCGGGATTATGTCCTGGCGTTTCCACGGCACTGGCCCCCTGGTAGAGTATGCGCCCGCTAAACGGGTCAATATCTGGGTCAACCCTGTTCACGATTTCGAGTTCAATAAGAACCGGGTTGTGGTGGGTGTTGATATCAAGATTTAAAAACCGCGCCAAGAGAATGAATCAGCAGGCTTTCCCTAAGAAGCCTGTTTTTTTATTTTTCCTCTATATCTAAAAATTCTTCAATTTTTTTTGTAACCGTCGTCGGTATGATATTATTCTTTTTGTTATAAGCCAGTTGCTTGGTACGGCGCCTCTCGGCTTCATTTACTGCGCGTTTCATCGAGTCGGTTTTTTTGTCGGCATATAAAATAATTTTTCCCTTAACATTTCTGGCGGCCCGTCCCATGATTTGCATCAAAGAGGTCTGGCTGCGCAAGAATCCTTCCCTGTCCGCATCCAAAATAGCAACCAGGGTTACCTCCGGTAGATCCAATCCTTCACGTAAAAGATTGACGCCAATCAAAACATCAAACTTCCCTTCACGGAAATTTTTCAAAATTTCCGTACGCTCGAAGGTTTTAATATCGGAATGAAGATAATTAGCTTTAAAGCCCCTGGCATTAAGAAAAGTATTCAAGTCTTCGGCTTGTTTTTTGGTCAAGGTATTGATAATCGCCCGCTCGCCTAAAGCGGCGATTTTCTCAATCTCCGCCATGACGTCATTAATCTGGCTATAGTTCTCTTTTTTATTAAAGACCGGCCTGATCTCAATTTCCGGATCAACCAATCCGGTCGGTCGGATTACTTGTTCGGCAATTTGTTTAGAATTTTCCGTTTCAAAGTCGCCCGGCGTCGCGGTGGTAAAAATCATTTGGCCGATTCTTTTCTCAAATTCAGGAAATTTAAGCGGGCGGTTATCCAGAGCAGAGGGTAGACGCCAACCGTATTGAATCAAGGTTTTCTTGCGCGCCTGGTCGCCGTTATACATGCCTCTAATTTGCGGAATGGCGATATGGGATTCATCGACGATAGTTAAAAAATCCGGTTTCCCGTCTTTCCAGGGGAAATAAGAAATTAAAGAATCAGGCGCTTCTCCGGCTAACTTCCCGGTCAGATGCCGGGAATAATTCTCGATTCCATGGCAGTAGCCCAAGGTGCGGAGCATTTCCATATCATATCTTGTCCGACGCTCCAGTCTTTCCGCCTCTAAGAGCAGGCCTTCTTTTTTAAAATAAGACAAACGCTCTTTTAACTCCTCGTTGATATTTTTTATAGCCTGTTCGATCTGCGGTTTAGTGGAAACAAAATGCTTCGGCGGAAAAATGACGATTTCTTCCAGATTGCCGATGATGTTTTTGGTGACGTTATCGACGATAGAGAGATCTGAAATAACTTGGCCGCTTAAATCGAGGCGATAAATCACATTTTCCGACATAGGCCTTATTTCAAAAACATCTCCGCGGACACGGAATTGGCCGCGTTTGATTTCACCGTTGCTGCGTTCAAATTGGATTTTGATCAGTTGTTTTATTAAATCAGCGCGCACTATTGTTTTTCCTTTTTCCAAGACCAGGCGGGACTCCAAATAGGTCAGCGGGACGCCGAGATTATAGATGCAAGAAACTGAGGCGACGATTATAACATCGCGGCGCGAGACGAGCGCCGAGGTCGCGCCGTGGCGCAAGCGGTCAATTTCCTGGTTAATCATCGCCTCTTTATCAATATAAGTATCGGTAATCGGCAGATAGGCTTCCGGCTGGTAATAATCATAATAAGAAACAAAATAATGGACCGCATTTTCCGGAAAAAAATTTTTATACTCGCGATAAAGCTGCGCCGCCAGAGACTTATTCGGAGCGATCACTAAAACCGGCTTATTGAATTTTTGGATAACATTGGCAACCGTAAAAGTTTTACCCGACCCGGTGACGCCGAGCAGGGTTTGATAATCATAATCCTTCTCCAAGCCGGCAAGGAGTTTTTTAATGGCGGCCGGCTGGTCGCCAGCTGGCTGAAAATTAGATTTTAGTTTAAAAATATAGGCCATATATTAATAATATAATATCATAATAAGCCCAAAATTAAAAAAAATTAAAAAGGAGAGATGCCCGCGCTACATTCAACATTTTAACGCAACACTTTGACCATTAAAGACTTCATTTGGCG
>CAZYNT010000003.1:0-102539 GCA_964648205.1 uncultured Gammaproteobacteria bacterium | reverse complement strand
AAACGCCCGCCCAATTTATTAACTAGTGTTTCCAAGGTGCTGATTAGAGAACGTAGTACCATCCTACGGCTCAAGAATGGAAATTCAAAAAACTTAATGTCAAAACCGACAATTCCTTTATCACCTTCTTATCAAGCTTTAGCTTCCGGGCCGCATCCAGCTTGTTATCCATAATAAAACGCAACAGTTTGATGCAGTTATCAGAAATCAGTAAAAGTTCGGCTGGATTGATTCCCTGCTCTCGCCGGTCTTTTTCTAAGCAATTTTCACAAATCACGCCGCCATTTCTTAAATTAAAATGATTCTTTCCCGGTTTGATTTTATTCCGGCAATTAAGGCATTCATACATTTCCGGCTTATAGCCTAGCTCGGCTAATAATTTAAGGGCAAAAAATATAAAAAACAGCTCCCCGTTTTCCTTGTTCAAATCTTCATCCGGATAATTATCAAGCACTTCTAACCAGCGGCCTAAAAGAAAAAACAAGCGCTCATCCGGCTCGCCCTCTTTAACGAGGCGATTAAACCAATTAATCGCCCGCCCCGCATAGTAGATTTTGTTCAAATTATCTTTTATATTCAAATAGGCATCGCGCGTCAAAGCGCTGCCGACATAATCAAAGCCCCGCCCCTTGATAATTAAAATATCAGCCAAGCTTATAGGTTCCAAGTGCCCTGCGAGTTTTGATTTGTTTTTTTTCGCCCCGCGCGCCACCAGAATCATCTTCCCGTAATCGCGCGTATAGACCGTATTCAAAGAATCGCTCTCACGATAGTCAGAGCGATTTAAAATAATGGCTGGCGAATGCTTGGTTTCATCCATAAAATAACTTATTACTCCGAATAAAATCCGGAATTATTCAAAATCAGAAATGGCAATTTTTTTAATTACTGTCCAGATAATCTTGTAAGATAATCGTCGCGGCGATTTCATCGCGTTCCGCCTTTTCTTTTTTTTCGCCGCTTAAAGCGTCGGCCGCCAGACTGCTTAAACGCTCATCTAAAAAATTAACAGGTTTCCCGCCCCTGGTCTTTAATTGTTCGACAAAGCTAAGCCATAACGGGTTGTCAGCCGCTTCGCCGCTCATTTTTTTCGGGCTGCCGATAATGATTTCATCAATTTTTTCTTCTTCTATGACCGTTAGCAGTTCCGCCAAATTGCCCACCGTCTTGAGCGGCAAGGCGATGCAAGTTTCTTCGTCGGCGGTAGCGAGACCGATTCTTTTTTCCCCCCAATCAACCCCTAAATATTTTTTTGTCTCCATATTATTTAGTTTGATTATTTGGTTAGAATTTCGCAGCCCTTTTCGGTCACGGCGACGGTATGTTCGAAATGGGCGCTTAAAGAGTTATCGGCCGTAATTATCGTATAGCCGTTGCGCGCGACTTTAACCTGATAGCTGCCGGCGTTGATCATGGGTTCGATGGCAATTACCATGCCGGGCTCAAAAACTAAATTTTCCGGAGCATCTTCATTGATTTCAAAATTAAAAACATCCGGCCTCTCATGGGCAAAATAACCGACGCCATGACCGACTAAATCGCGCACAACGCCGTAACCATGGCTTTCCGCGTGATTTTGGACGACTCGCGCCAAGTCGTTAATTGTATTGCCGGGCTTGACTGTTTTAATCGCTTTATACAAACACTCTTCCGCTATCTTCAGAAGTTGCTTAGCTTCTTTATTTATCTTGCCGGCGGGGACGGTCGCGCACATATCGGTGAAAAAACCTCCGGCCTTAGAATGTTTATTCAAAGGCGCCTTGAACTTTTCCCGCAATTCGGGCACTACCGGCCATTCCATGCCGATATCAATATCAACGATATCGCCTTCTTTAATGATCCTGGTCGGCAGCGAGCTGCCGTGGACAACTTCATTATTAATAGAGATGCAAAGAACTGAAGGAAAAAATAAGCCGCCGCCCATCGGATAATTTTTAAAGGCCGGACGGCCGCCGATTTCTCGAATTAATTTATCGGCCAGTTCTTCCAAACTATCGGTGGCGACGCCCGGCGCAACTTTTTTCAGGAGGCAATTTAAAATGGCCGCCAATCTCCGGCCGCCCTCTTTAATAATTCTAATCTCTTCTTTCGATTTTAAATAAATCATATTTTTTGGACAGTCATCCTCTTGCGCGCTTTATTTGAACGGATAGACAGGAATAAAAAAATACCCAGCAAGATAAACATGTTAAGCGGCGCGAGCCAAAAAGGAAATTCATGCCCGAAGCTTTCCGTTATCATAATCGCCCCCAAGACACCGATGGCATACATGGCTCCATTCTTCAAATAGGAAAATTTTGCAATCAGGTCGATTCCGCGAATCGTGAATTCGCGGACAACGAAAGCGCCCAGACCGTTGCCTAAAATAATAAGCGGGACGGAGACCGTAAAAGCAAAAGCGCCGATGACGCCATCTATTGAAAATGAAGCGTCCAGAACTTCCAGATATAATATTTTGCTCCAAGCGCCCATGGCCGGATTCATCAATTTTTTCTCCTGCGTTTCGGCGTTCTTTTTAAAACCATCGGTAATGAAGAAAGCGGAAACTCCGATTGTTGCGGCCAGAGCTAAAATCGGATCCTGTTTTAAAGAAAAATAAACGATCGCCGTAGTTAAAATCGAAGATAGAGCATAAAACCAGGCTCCTTGGCGATGGATGAATCCTTCGACCAAAAAAGCATATTTTTTCTCCTCTAAAAACAGCCAAGATAAAAAGACTAAAAACAGATAAATGCCGCCGCCGAGCAGCAAAAGCGGCTTTGAACTCTCAATATATTCCTTTATGGCTGGCGAATTAGAAAAGGTCGCCGTCACCACCTGCCAAATTCCCAAATCAGGGTTAGCGATCCAAACGATAATAAAGGGCAATAAGCCGCGGACGACAAAAACGGCGAATAACAGCCCCCAGAAAAGAAAAATCTTCCGGTATTTCTCCGGCATCGTTTTTAAAATATGAGCGTTAACGACAGCATTGTCGACGCTGCTGATAATCTCAAATAAACAGAGACCAATGATGATGGTGATGAAAGTAAAAACCATATTTTTAATTAAAAGTTACATGATGTCCGGCCGCCCCTGGCGCCGGCGCCTGAGTCGCTCCTTTCAGCGGAGTTGGACTGACCGGTCCAGACACCCCCGTTGTATTTTTAATGCGTTTTTGGACGGCTAAACCGCGATCGGATTTATCTGAGCCTTGATGTAAACTAGCGGCAACTTTATTTATCCGCGCCGCTACTCCCGGGCGAACATTATTTCTTAATTCGCCGAAATCCAAACCACTATTTGGATCGCGATTAATTCTGACCTTAACCGGGGGTTTTTCTTTAACCTTGGCCGTGGCACTAACTTTTTCCTCTAGGGAGGAGGCTTTCGCTGCTGCTTCCTGTTTAGCGTCGCGAGCATAATAGCCGACCACTTTTTTCAAATCCTGTTTATCACCCCAGGTCAAATTGACCCCCTCCTGTTTTTTAACATCTCTAATAACTGCTTTCTGTTGCAAACGACTAAGACCACCGCGGCTTTTAATAACTGCCGAATATTTTTGCAAAGCGCCCACAATACTAGGATTGTTGCGCAGATTACCAAATTCACTCCCCTGATTGCGAGTTAATTGAGAAAATTTGTACTTAAAGTTACCGGCGCCACATGAAGCGCGAAAACCGGCTCCAGCTCGAGGCAAAATATCTAAACCCATACAGCATAATTATTTTTTAAAACTTTCCAGGAGTTCTTTAATCTGATCTAAGTCGTTATAGGTTAACCCCATCTTAATCCTGTTTTGATAAAGGTGATATAAATCTTCACGGATTGTCAGGCTTGAAGGATTGGCGTGCTCTAAGATTTTTTTCTTATACTTCTTAATCAAATCCATGATTAATTTCTGGTTATCTGCGTCCAAATTCTTATAGCGAGGATTGCGGCGCATCAGTTCATCAAACCGCTGATCGATTCGATAATCGGTTTGGTCTTTTAAATTTTTGGTAACGCTTTGTAAATCCATAATCTTATAAATTAACCCCGCTCTGGATTTTCTTCGTTCCCGCGGGGATGATTACCTTTTAAATATACCATAAAATTAACATAAAAACAAAAAACCAGCCTGTCCGGCCGATTTTTTATATTTAAAATTTTGTGGATTTTATTCTAGAGTCCATCATATTCGCGCATGGTAAGCTGCGCTTCAATCTGCTTAACGGTTTCAATAACCACGGACACAACGATTAAAAGGCTGGTACCGCCGATCGAGAAAGCCTGAACCCCGGTGAAATAACGCATGATGAGAGGTAATATGGCGATAATGCCAAGGAATAAGGCGCCGACCAGAATAATCTTATGAGTAGTGCTTGAAAGATAATCGCTGGTTGCCTTTCCCGGCCTAATGCCGGGGATAAAACCGCCCTGCTTCTGGAGATTTTCGGCAATTTGCGTCGGATGGAAAATAACCTCAGTATAAAAATAAGTGAAAGCAAAAACCAATAAGAAATAGGCGATGCCGTAAAATAACTGGTTATTAAACATCTGGATGGTCCAAGTCGCGGCATTGGCCACCCAAGCGGTTTTAGCATGGACTAAAAACTGGGCGATCATGGAAGGAAATAAAACAACGGAAATAGCAAAAATAATCGGAATGACGCCGGCCATATTGACGCGCAGGGGCAAATGGGTGCTGGTTCCGCCAAAGGTGCGATTCCCTCTTATCTGGCGGGCATATTGCACTGGGATGTTGCGCTGGCCCTCATTGATTACAACCACGCCGATGACCGTAATTAAAGCGATGATGATAAAGCCCAAAAGCATAAATAATTGCGTCTGATCGAAAGTCACCATAATCTGCTGCACTGTTTTGGGCAAACCGGAAACTATGCCGGCAAAAATCAATAAAGAAATACCGTTACCGACCTTCTTTTCGGAAATAAGTTCTCCCAGCCACATTAAAAAGATGGTGCCGGCGCTGATAGTAATAATTATGACGGCAAAATCAAAAGGGCTTATCTGGCCGATAATGCCGGCCGAGCCATTGCGCAGCAAGGTAATCATGCCATAGGCTTGCATGGCGGCCAAGGGCACGGTCAACCAGCGCGTCCACATATTTATTTTCTGGCGTCCGGCCTCCTCCTTTTGCATTTCTTCAATTGACGGCACGATCATACCTAAAAGCTGAAAAATAATTGAGGAAGTGATATAAGGAGCGACACCCATCATGACAATAGAAAACGTTTCCATGCCGCCCCCTGAAAATAGATTCATCAATCCTAAAATCTGATTGGAAGCGAACAGATTTTTCAAGGCGACCGCGTTAACGCCGGGTATCGGGATATGGGCCGCTAGACGAAAAATGACCAGCATCCCCAAAACAAAGAGAATGTTGTTCCTTAAATCTTTCGCCTTCCAAATTTGTTCTAATTTATCGAACATATAGTTCTAGCTTATTTAATTTGGCTTTTGACTGATTCACTCGCGCTTACTTTTTCCAAGGTAACTTTCACCGTCAGTTTTTCTTTGCCCAGAATCTTTACCGGCAATTCGATAGAACCGATTAATTTCTTCTCGAATAGGGTTGTCGGATTTACTATTTCCGCGTCTTTGAAATATTTATTAATCGTCTTAATGCTGACAACCTGGTTCTTTGGTTTATGGGATTTAAAGCCGCGAACTTTAGGAATCGCAAGCAACTGTTTTTTCATGCCTAAGCGCTTCAAGCCGCTAACGCCCGATCGAGATTTTTGGCCTTTCAAACCGCGGGTACTATAAGTACCGTGGCCGGAGGCGTTACCGCGACCAACCCGCTTGTTCTTTTTGGATGATCCCTTGGTTTTTTTAAGTGTATTAAGTGATAACATATATATTCAAATTAGCTCTAATTAACCTAATTATTTTTAATTTCCTTGGCCGCTTCTTCCTTAATCTCCGCCCGGCGCAAGCTGCGCAGAGCTTCGATTGTGCAACGCGCATTATTTATCTTATTTTTTGAGCCCAGCGCTTTGCTTGTAACATTTTTGACGCCTGCCAATTCTAAAATAACCCGAGATACTCCGCCGGCAATAACACCGCGACCTTTTTGCGCCGGCTTGAACATCAATTTTGCGGCGCCCATTTTTAAAGTAACGGCGTGCGGAATGGTTTCTTTGACCATCGGCACATTAACCATAGTTTTACGCGCTCGATTAACAGCCTTATTAACCGCCATAGTAACATCAGCGCCTTTGCCTAAGCCGACGCCGACATTTCCTTTCTTATCGCCAATCGCGACACAGGCGCGGAAATTCATTCTTTTTCCTCCGGCCATAACACGAGTAACCCGCGCTATTTCCAAAATACGCTGTTCCATATCATCCTTCGGTCTGTCATCACGACGATCGCCCCGTCTCGGGCCGCGATTGCCGCCACTGGCGCCGCCCATACGAGGGCCGCTTTGATTGCGCTTGGCTCCGCCGTAAATATCGGAGGCAACGGTGGCCGCCGCTCCTTTGGCCGCTTCGCTTTCTTTATCTTCGGTTGTAGTTTTTTTAATCTCAGACATATATCGATTTTATAATTAAAATTCTAGACCACCCTCGCGCGCTCCTTCCGCCACCGCTTTAACGCGGCCATGGTATTTATAAGAACTGCGATCAAAAACAACTTTGACAATTTTTAGCGCTTGCGCTTTCTTTGCGATTAACAATCCCAATTCTTTGCCTAAATCTATTTTAGCAGCCTTAGTCTTAAGTTCCAAAGTTGAGGCGCTCGCTAAGGTTTTTCCGTTTAAATCGTCAATTAATTGCAAAAACAGACCGCGATTGGAGCGAAAAACGCTTAAACGAGGGCGAGCCTCCGTACCGGCGATAGTCGAACGGACGCGGGCGTGGCGACGAATATTTTTCTGATTTTTTGCCTTATTTTTATCCATATGATTAAATCTTTGTTTCTATGTTTATTTACCTTTAGAAGCCGCTTTGCCGGCCTTGCGTCTGATAACTTCATCAGAATATTTGATGCCCTTGCCTTTATATGGCTCCGGCTTGCGAATTTTTCTAATTTGCGCCGCCGTTTCGCCAAGAACCGCTTTATCGGCTCCGCTTAAAGTAATCGTGTTACCTTCGACCGCCGCCGTGATTCCGGCCGGCAATTTAAATTCGACCGGGTGGGAGAAGTCAAGGCTCATATTTAATTTTCCGGGAACAGCCGCCGCTCTGTAGCCGACGCCGTTAATTTCTAATTTTTTAACAAAGCCGGCACTGACGCCCATAACCGAATTGCGCGCCAAACTCCAAACCAAACCCCACATCGCGCTCGCGTTTTTAGCCGCCCGATCATAGGGCGCGATGATTAATTCGCTGTTTTCTACCTTTACTTCGATAATCGGATTATTCGCGATTTTTAATTCGCCCTTCGGACCCTTAAAAGCAATCTCCTTATCGTTAATCGCGACCTGGACGCCGGCGGGGATTTTAATTGGCAATTTTCCTAAACGTGACATATAAAATATTCTTATTGATTATTAAAAAATCTCTCCTAAGACTTCGCCGCCGATCTGCTGCTTCTTGGCTTCTTTATTGGTCATCAAACCCTTGGAAGTAGAAAGGATTGCGATGCCGTAATTGTTCAAAACGGTTGGAATTTCATCTTTGCCCACATAAATTCTCAATCCCGGACGACTGATTCTTTTAATTGAACTGATTTGCGGTTTGCCATTCTTGCGATATTTTAATTGAATTTGCAGTTCATCAAAGCTGTTGTGCCGGCCGTCAAGCCCGCCAGGAATAACCGCGGTCTTTTTTACCCAGCCTTCTGCTTCTAAAATCTTGGCTACTTCGAGCTTAAGCTTAGAAAGCGGCAAAACAATCTCCGTTTTTTTAACGGCCGAGGCGTTTCTAATTCTTGTGAACATGTCTGCGATGGGATCCATCATATTTTTAGTAAATACTTAATAACTTATTACCAGCTGGATTTAGTGATACCCGGTAAATCACCGTTATCGGCCAACTCTCGAAAACAAATACGGCACAATTTAAAATCACCGATAAAGCCGTGGTTACGGCCGCAACGCCAGCAACGATTTATTTTGCGGGTAGAAAATTTGGGTTTTCTTTTTGCTTTTACAATTAATGCAGTTCTTGCCATAAATATTTAAATTATTTGCTTTCTTTTTTAAACGGGAAGCCGAGAGCGCGGAATAATTCCAAACCTTCAGCTTTATTCTTGGCATTCGTCGCCAAGCAGATTTCCAAGCCGAACATATTATCGACGTCTTCAACGTGGACTTCCGGAAAAGAAACGAATTCTTTAAAACCAACCGTTAGGTTGCCGCTGCGATCGACGGATTTTTCGCTGATACCTCTGAAATCACGGACGCGCGGAAAAGTAATATTGACTAACTTTTCGACAAAATCGTACATGCGGGCGCCGCGCAAAGTTACTTTAGCGCCGATAGTCAGGCCCTCTCTAATCTTAAAAGCGGAAATGGATTTTTTAGCTTCAGTAAAAACCGGTTTTTGGCCGCTAATAGAGGTCAAACCCTTTTCCACGCTCGCCATGAATTCTTTTTCTTTGGCGTGATGGCCGAAACCGACATTAATCACGGCCTTTTCCAGACGAGGAACTAAAAATTCATTGCCAAAACCGAATTTTTCTTCCAGGCTCTTAACTATTTCTTTTTTATATTTGTCTTTTAATCTCATAAATTTAAAATTATTCAATTGTTTCCCGGCATTTTTTGCAAACTCTGAATTTTTTTGCCTTCTTGCCTTCCCCTTTCACGATCTTGTGGCTGACCCTGGTCGCCTTTCCGCATTTCGGGCAGACTAAAGCAACATTCGACAAATTAATAAAGGCGGGAAATTCGATTCTTTGTCCCTTTTCATTCTGGCGGCGCGGTCTCAAATGCTTGATGAGCAAATTCAAACCCTCTATACTGACACGACCCTGACTGGGCGAAACCTGCAAAACTTTCCCGGTCTTGCCCTTATCTTTGCCAGCTAAAATTTTTACTTTGTCGTTCTTTTTAATATTCATATTTTTATTAGTGTCGTGTTTATTACAATACTTCCGGAGCTAAAGAGGCAATTTTTACAAAACCCGCTTTTCTGATTTCCCGGGCCACCGGACCGAAAATGCGCGTTCCCTTCGGATCCTTCTTTTCCGCATCATTAATAATAACCCCTGCGTTATCGCTAAAGCGCAAGTAAGAACCGTCAGCGCGGCGGATTTCCTTCTTGGTCCGGACAATGACCGCTTTCACCACGTCGCCTTTCTTGATGGCAGCATGAGGAGCAGCGCTTTTTACGGCGGCGACGATAATATCGCCCACGCGGCCGTAACGTCTTTTATATCCGCCCAATAATCTAATGCACATGATTTCTTTGGCGCCGGAGTTATCAGCTACTTTTAAATAAGTTTGTACTTGAATCATATATTTATCTTTCTTCTAACTATTATTGGTTAAGCACGCGCCAGCGCTTATCGCGGCTCAGCGGGCGGCATTCAATAAAGACTACTTTATCGCCGGTCTTATACTGATTTTTTTCATCATGAACTTTATAACGACGGCTGACAACATGTCTTTTTTTATACTTCGGGTGGACTTTGACCGTCTCTATTTTAACGATAATCGTCTTATCATTCTTGTCGCTAACTACGACACCGCTGAATTTCTTGCTGATGGTAGTCTTGGTTTCGACCGGTTTGGTTGTAGAAACTGCTTTTTTAGCGGGCATATTATTTTTGTTTATTTAATAACGTTAAAATCTGAGCGATTAAATTTCTGACCGCGCGGATTTCACGAATATTTTTTAATTGCTTATTCGAATCCTTAAACCGCAACTCACGTAACTTCTCCCGATTGATAACCAATAAGCTTTGCAGTTCTTTCTGATCCTTATTTTTTAATTCTTTAAATTCCATATTTTTTATGCGCAATCTTATAAATTACTCTTTGCTAATAAACTGGCATTTCACTGGCAGCTTATGCCCCGCCGATTCCATCGCCTTTTTTGCCGTCGCTTTATCAATGCCTTCCATTTCAAACATAACCATGCCCGGTTTGATAATCGCGACATAATAATCAACCGCACCTTTGCCTTTACCCATCGGAATTTCGCCGCCATGCGCGGTAACCGGTTTGTCCGGAAAAATTCTAATCCAAATGCGGCCGCCCTTTTTAACATATTTAGTCATCACGCGGCGCGCGGCTTCAATTTGGCGAGAGGATACCCAGCAAGCAGTCAAACTCTTTAAACCATAACTACCGAAACTGATATTTAAATTACGGCTGGCATACCCCCCTCGACGTCGCTTTTGATCCTTTCTCCATTTAGTTTTCTTTGGCATTAACATATAACAAACTTTATTTTATATATTTTAGTTGGCGATTACTTCACCTTTCTGCGCCTCTTTTTCAAAAACCTCACCTTTATAAATCCAAACTTTTATACCAATGGCTCCGTAAGTAGTGTGGGCCGCGCCGCGGGCGTAATCAATATCGGCTCTGAGCGTCTGCAGCGGCACCTTCCCGGATACTAATTTTTCGCGACGGGCGATTTCCGCGCCGTTTAAGCGGCCGCTGACGACCACCTTAACGCCCAGTGCTCCAGCTCTTTCAGCTCTGCCGATTGCCTGCTTCATTACTTTGCGGAAAGGCATTCTTTTTTCAATATCTAAAATCATGGATTGGACCAGAATCTGGGAGCTTAAATTAGGCCGTCCGGCTTCTTTAATATTCAAGCTAATTTCACCCATGCGAAAATTCTTTAAAAATTTTGTATGTATTTTCTTCTTTAATTCTTCGACACCATTTCCGCCGCGGCCGATGATCAAACCGGGTTTGGCCGTTGAAACGGTTACATCAATTTTATTCAAGCTGCGCACAATCTCCACCTTATCAATGCCCGCTTCTTTAAATTCGCGAATTAAATATTTGCGAACCAAAACATCTTGACGGACATTTTTGATGTATTTCTCACCGCTCTCAAACCAAACCGAGGCCCAAGTCTTGGTGATGCCCATGCGTAGAATTTTCGGATTTACTTTTTTACCCATATGTATAAATAATCAATTAAATTACCAAATATATTTATTAGCCTGATTTACGTCTAAACATCTTGGCGGAAAAGCCTTTGCCGCCTTCAACTTTCGCGTGCGCATGATGTCCTTCCATGCGCGGATCAATAATTTCTGCGCCCTTTTCGCTGGCGGCTATATTTTTTATTTTGGCCTCTTTCTTGGCTTTTGAAACCTTGCTGGTTTTGGCGCCTTCGGCGGCCAGTTTTTCCAATTTAACCGGATCAGCGGCTTTTACGACTTTCTTTTCTTTTTGGCCGCTCTCTTTGATTTCAGCTATGACCAGATTCAAGTGGCAACCTCGTTTACGAATCGAAGTGGCGCGGCCATGGGCGCGCGGCATCCAGCGCTTAAGCATGACGCCTTCATCGGAACGGATTTCTTTAATATATAAATTATCCGCCTCAAGACTATAGGTATTAACTGCATTGGCCACTGCCGAACGAACTAGTGTCGCTATCGGGTTGGTCGCCTTTTTATTGATGAATTTCAACTGATCCAAAGCAAGGCCGACCGGCATTTTGCGGATGACATCAATCACTAAGCGCGCTTTGCGCGGCGACATTCTTAAATGTTTTAAACTGGCTTTTACTTCCATATATATTCAAATTATTTTTTATCAGTGGCTTGAGATTTGGCCATCTTACCGCCGTGGCTGACAAATTTACGGGTTTGAGAAAACTCGCCTAAGCGATGGCCGACCATATTCTCGACAACGTAAACCGGAATGTGGGTCTTGCCGTTGTGGACGCCAAGCGTAAAGCCAACCATTTCTGGAGTTATGGTCGCGGCTCGATCCCAAACTTTCAACACGGTTTTGTCGCCCGGTTTAAGGTTTTTAATCTTGTTTATCAAGCGGAGATTGACGTATGGTCCTTTTTTTAAACTTCTGGACATATATTATTCTTTAATATTACAAATTATTTTCTCTTGGCGCGCCTCTTAATAATCAAGCGGTCGCTCGGGTGCTGGCGTCTGGTCTTTACACCTAGCGCCGGTTTACCCCAAGGGGTCTTCGGATGGCGCAAACCGATAGATTGTTTGCCTTCACCGCCGCCGTGCGGATGATCAACCGGATTCATCGCCGTACCGCGGACTGTCGGTCTGATTCCTAAATGACGGCTGCGACCAGCCTTGCCAAGTGAAATATGGCGCTTATCCGGGTTGCTTGCCTGGCCAATAGTACACAAACATTCTTTCTTGACTTGGCGAATTTCGCCGGAAGGCATCTTTAACTGTGCAAATTTTCCTTCGACGCCCATGACATAGACGACATTACCGGCGCCGCGCGCTATTTTAGCGCCTTGGCCGGGTTCAAGCTCAACTGCGGACACCGCCATACCGGCCGGGATGAATTGAAGAGGCAAAGCATTGCCCGCTTTCATTTCGATTAAAGATTTCGAACTCATTATCTTATCGCCGACTTTTAAGTCAACCGGAGATAGAATATATCTTTTTTCACCATCAGCATAATGAAGTAAGGCCAAGCGCGAACCGCGATTCGGATCATATTCAATCGCCGCCACCGTTGCTGGAATATCGTATTTATCACGTTTAAAATCAACCAAGCGCACAAAGCGTTTAGCGCCGCCGCCGTGATGGCGAACTGTAATCTTGCCTTGAGAATTGCGGCCGCCGCGTCTTTTCTTGATAACGATCAATCTCTTCTCCGGATTGAACTTGGTCAAATCTTTAAAATCGTCAAAAGTCGCTTCACGACGCCCCGGTGTATTTGCTTTTACTTTTTTAATACCCATATGTATTCAAATAAATGTATTCAAAATTAAACGCCTTCGTAAATTTTAATCGTTTTGCCCTGAGGCAAGGTTACGACGGCTTTACGCCAGTCCTTTCTCTGTCCACGGATTTTTCCGCGGGCTACTTTCTTACCGCTAACATTGGAGATGTTTACCTTAAGCGGCTTAACGCCATAGGCATCTTCGATTGCCTTCGCTACCGAAATTTTATTAGCTTTTAGAGAAACGACAAAAGCATATTTATTCTGCGTTCCCAAATTTGTGGCTTTTTCGGTGACCAAAGGTTTTATTAAAATGCGGTAAGAATCATTGGCTGATGCTTGTTTTTTTGTTTTTACAGCGCCTGCTTTTACGCTTTTAACAGAGCCTTCAGTATATAAATCTTTCATGCTAACGGTTGCTTCTTCTTTTTTAGGAGCCGCTTTTTTATCGCTAGCCTCGGTTTTTTTATTGCCAAATAAAGCCATATTTTTCTAAATTAAACGATTATTTATTGTAGCGTTCAGTCAAAATATTTACGACTGCTTCCGTTAATAATAAATTTTTATAATTCAACAAATCAACTAAATTGATATTTTCTAAATTAATGATTTTAACCCCCTTCAAATTGCGGCCGGAGTATTTTGCCTTCTCTTCCTTCGCTTCGTTTACAATCAATATGTTGCGGCGGGTATTATCCAAAACTTTTTTTTCTAAATCGGTTAACAAGGCATTGAACTGCTTGGTTTTATATTCGGCAAATTCTAAATTATTTAAAATTACCAAAGAGTTCGTAGCTAATTTATCAGACAAAGCCATAAATAAAGCCTTCTGTTTCATTTTTTGATTGATTTTTTTCTTGAAATTTCTATTTTTAGTCGGGCCGAAAGTAACGCCACCGCCAATCCAAATCGGAGATTGAGTAGAGCCGGCGCGAGCGCGTCCAGTTCCCTTTTGCTTCCAAGGCTTTTTACCGCTGCCAGCGACTTCGCTGCGATCTTTGGTGTGAGCCAGTACTTGGCGGGCATTAGCCATCTGGGCGACGACTGCCTGATGTAATAATTCGTTATTCGCCTTAACGCCGAAAATTTTAGCAGTTAATTCTAAATCTTTTACGGCTTCAACTGATTGATTGTAGACTTTTATCTTTAATGACATATGATAATCAATTACTTATTACTTTTACGCTTTAACTTCTTCAACTTTGGTTTCTTCAACTTTAACTTCTTCAGCTTTGACCTCCTCCTTAATTTCAGCGGTTTCAACTTGGGCTTCTAAGACCTCGGCCGCCTTTTCACTTGCTTCTACACTAATCTCCGGAGAAACCTCCTTAACCGTTTCTTTCTTTAAATTTAATTTTATATCACCCTTACCGATAATAGTTATCAAACCGTTAGCCGCACCGGGTACGGCTCCTTTGACGAAAATAATATTATTTTCACTATCAACAGAAATAACTTCCAAATTGGCGGTCGTCACCCTATCGCCGCCCATGCGGCCGCCCATCCTTGTTCCTTTAAAAATATGGGCCGGACCCTTGGCACCTACTGACCCTCCCATTCTTTCTTGATCTTTATTACCATGAGTTTTTCTAAAACCGGCGAAATGATGTCTTTTAACAACTCCCTGAAAACCTTTTCCTTTTGAAACGCCGATGACATTTATCTTGTCGCCAGCGGAAAAAGTCTCAACGCTTACCGTGTCGCCGACTTTAAAAGCGGCCGTATCTTCAACCCGGAATTCTCTGAGGTGGGCGGGCTTAATATCTAATTTTTTAACATGGCCGATTTGCGGTTTTTTAATATTTTTTGCCTTTCTGGAGCCGCAAGCCAGCTGGACAGCTTCATAGCCGTCGCGATTTTTGGTCTTAACTTGAGAGACGACGCAAGGGGTAGCTAAAACAGGGGTGACGGCGATAACTTTATCATCGTTCCAAACCTGAGTCATGCTTAATTTTGTTCCTAAAATAAATTTCATATTAGTCTTCTTTTTAAACAAAAAACTGGCCTAAAACCAGCTCCAACATAAACTACAAAAATAACGCCTATGGTTACTTATTTGTTTTATAGTTTTATTTAGCTGATTTACCTCCAAATTTTGGCTAATTTTAAATTAAACACTTTCTTAAATAATAGAGTTATTTAATTAATTATTAGCCAACAAATATATTACTTTGTAATACTACTACATTTTTATTTCTACGTCAACCCCAGCCGGCAGATTCAAATTGGTTAAATCTTCGATAGTTTTCGCGGTCGGATCAATAATATCAATCATGCGCTTATGAATACGCATCTCATATTGATCGCGGGCATCTTTGTGTACGAAAGTAGAACGATTAACCGTATATTTTCGTTTTTCGGTCGGCAATGGAATCGGACCAAAGAATTGAGCATCGCTGCGTTCGATCGTTTCAACAATGGTCTTAGTCGATTGATCAATAATCTTGTGATCAAAAGCTTTGATCTTAATCCTAATCCGTTGTTTAAATTCATTAGCTTCTTTTTTGTTTTCGGACATAATTATTTTTTAAGTAAACACTACAACCCCGTCCTTATTTCTAAGAACGGGGCAAAGTATCAACTTATTTCAAAATCTTGGTAACGGCGCCGGCGCCGACAGTGCGGCCGCCTTCGCGGATAGCGAATCTCTGGGTTTCTTCTAGGGCAATCGGGGCAATTAATTTAATCGTTAAATTAACAGTATCGCCAGGCATAACCATTTCCGTACCGGCCGGCAAAGTGATATCGCCGGTTACATCGGTCGTTCTGATATAAAATTGGGGTTTATAGCCATTAAAGAATGGTTTATGGCGTCCGCCTTCTTCTTTGGATAAAACATAGACTTCAGCGGTAAATTCAGAGTGAGGAGTAATCGTACCCGGTTTGCATAAAACCTGACCACGCTCAACTTCATTTTTCTTAGTACCGCGAATTAATATACCGGCGTTATCTCCGGCGCGACCCTCGTCTAATGATTTATTAAACATTTCAATACCGGTAATGGTGGTTTTTTTGGTATCCATTAAACCGACGATTTCAACTTCATCGCCAACTTTAGCAACACCTCTTTCAATACGACCAGTTACGACAGTACCGCGGCCTTCAATTGAGAAAATATCTTCAATCGGCATTAAGTATGGCTGTTCAACGGCACGAACCGGCTCTGGAATATATTCATCCAAGGCTTTAACTAAATCTAAAATCGGTTGAGCATCAGGACCAGTTGGATTTTCCAAGGCTTTTAAGGCTGAACCACGAATAATCGGAGTCTTATCGCCCGGGAATTCATATTTCTTTAGTAAATCACGAATTTCTTCTTCAACTAGGTCAATCAATTCTTTGTCCTCAACCATATCGCATTTATTTAAGAAAACAACGATATAAGGAACACCAACCTGTTTAGCTAATAAGATATGCTCTCTGGTTTGAGGCATAGGGCCATCGGTTGCGGCTACAACCAAAACTGCGCCATCCATTTGAGCGGCGCCGGTAATCATGTTCTTAACATAATCGGCGTGGCCCGGACAATCAACGTGCGCATAGTGGCGAGCGTCTGATTCATATTCCACGTGGGCGGTTGCAATGGTAATACCGCGAGCCTTCTCTTCCGGAGCGGCGTCAATTTCGCCCACACCTTTATGAGATGCTTTTTTACCATTAGCACTTAGAACTGCCAGCATTGCGGCGGTTAAAGTGGTTTTACCATGATCAACGTGGCCGATAGTACCGACGTTAACATGGGGTTTATTGCGTTCAAATTTGTCTGCCATGTTTTTGTTGTACGGCCCCCGCTTTTACGGGGTTTCTTTCCTCTTCAGGAAACCAGCCGAACTAAATTAATTATTTATTTTTTATTAAAATTATTTAATTTTTTATTCAATTTCTTGCGCTTTATCCTTCACCTGGGAAGGAATTTGCCAGGCCTTTTTCGGCTTTTCTTCTTCAGCTAAATACGGCAAATTTTCTCGATTCTTCCACATTGAGATTTCGCGATTAATTTTATCAGTTAAATCTTCTTCTGTCAAATTTTCTGTTTTGTCCCTTAAACTGCTGTTTTCTTGGCTTATTTCATTTTTTAAAGGCGCTTCTTCCTGTTTGGCCATAATCGATTCCTCGGTCAAAGTCATGCTGGAATAACGGTCGAAATCCATAATTACATAAGATTCTTCCGGGCTGGCCGCATCAAAAACAACCACTCGGTCGCCGGTCTTTTTAATTAAGTTCAGAATTTTTTTTAACTGTTCGGGAAACATATACTTAAAATTAATTAACTTGCTCCAATTTTATCCGGCCAATAATCCACAGGGCCGCCGAGATTAGTGAGGCCAGTTTATCACTCAGAGCAATTTTCTCTTCCGTGCTTAGGCGGGCATAATCATCGCTGCACCCAGACTGCAACTCGGGAGGCAAGAAATCTCGAAGGATATTTAGCTTATTTATAGCATCACTGTTAATAAAGCTACCGGCCTGAAACTTCAAATTTAATAAATTTATAACATTACTTAAACCGGAAGAAAAATTAAGGCCTAAGCGGTTATGTTCATAATATTTCTGAACTTCCGGACCAAGCTGCGGTAAATTTTCATCTTCCCAGTCGCGCCTCACTTTGTGGTCAGAAAAATTATCGGCAATAATCGGGCTGTCAAGATACTGGCATAACTGATTAAAACAAAAGCTAAGATCTTCCCTCTCAACTTCGGAAATTTCTGGAGAAAAATACGACCAATCCAACTCGGAGGGCAATTTTTCAGGGGCGATTTTTAACCGGGGCTCCGGGAAAGAGAAATCAATTCCCTTCATCTTTCCTTGCCGACTCAACTCATTTTGTATTTTCAATTCAATCTCTTTTTTAGTTTCCGCGTTTTCAAACTTGGGTTTTTCAACTGTTTCCGGATTATTAATAGTGGCTTCCGGAAATTTATTCAACATATTATTTTCCCTGCTTTTCTTTAATCGCTTCTAAAATATTCTTCGGTACTTCGGAATAATGGGAAAATTCCATGACATAATTGGCGCGGCCTTGGGACATGGAGCGGAGAGAGGTCGCGTAACCGAACATTTCTGCCAGCGGCACTTTCGATCTGACAACTTTAACATTGGCGCGATCAGTCATTTCTTCAATTTGGCCGCGCTTGCTGCTTAAATCGCCGATGATATTGCCCATATATTCTTCCGGTGTGGTCACTTCGACTTTCATAATCGGTTCAAGTAAAATCGGTCCGGCTTTCTGGCAAGCATCCCTAAAAGCATGAATAGCCGCAAGTTTAAAAGCAATTTCCGAGGAATCGACTTCATGATAAGAACCATAAAAAACCGCCGCTTTGACATCAACCATCGGATAGCCGGCAACCGTGCCGCTTAAAACAGCTTCTTTAAAACCTTTTTCAATCGCCGGAATATATTCGCGCGGGATAATGCCGCCTTTAACTTCATCAGCAAATTCTATACCCTTGCCCAATTCAAGCGGTTCAACGCGGAGAGAACAGTGGCCATATTGGCCGCGGCCCCCTGATTGCTTGACATATTTATGTTCTGCTTCGGCAATCTTGGTGATAGTTTCACGATAAGACACTTGCGGATTGCCGACGTTCGCTTCAACTCCGAATTCACGGCGCATACGATCAACAATGATTTCCAAATGCAACTCACCCATACCGGAAATTAATACTTGATTGGTTTCTGCATCGGTTTCAACACGGAAAGTCGGATCTTCTTCGGCTAAACGCTGCAAGGCCACGCCCATTTTTTCTTGATCAGCTTTAGTCTTCGGTTCAACCGCAATTTTAATAACTGGCTCCGGAAAAACGATAGATTCTAAGAGAACCTCGTTATTTTCATCGCATAAAGTATTGCCGGTCGTCGTATTTTTCAAACCGATAACGGCGGCGATATCGCCGGCATAAATTTCTTTAATTTCTTCACGATGGTTGGCATGCATCCGGACCAAGCGTCCAACGCGTTCTTTCGTTCCCTTGGAAGAATTGACGATATAAGAACCGGCCGTCAAAACGCCTTGATAAACGCGGACAAAACAGAGCTTACCGACAAAAGGATCGGTTGCAATCTTAAAAGCCAGGCCAACAAAAGGTTTGGAGTCATCGGCGACCACCGGATATTTCTTTTCGCTATCGCGGATGTCAGTTGATTCGATAACTGGAACATCAAGAGGCGATGGCAAATAATTATTAACCGCATCAAGCACTAATTGCACACCGATATTTTGCAAAGCGGTGCCGCATAAAACCGGATAAATAGAATTAGCGATAACGCCTTTTCTGATGGCGGCCTTAAGTTCGTCTAAACTGATTTCTTGGCCGCTCAAATATTTTTCCATGGTATGCTCATCGCATTCTACCGCTTTTTCCACTAATTCATTATGAAATTCATCAACCTTAGCTTTCATGTCGCTAGGGATTTCGATTTCTTTTATATCAACGCCATTAAAGCCGGAAAAAGTATAAGCTTTCTTTTCTAAAATATCGATGACGCCGGACAAATTATTTTCGGCGCCTATAGGCAATTGGATAGCGACCGCTTTTTGGTTCAAGCGCGTCCTGATAGAATTCAAGCTCATATAAAAATCCGCGCCCATCTTATCCATCTTGTTGATAAAACAGAGGCGTGGCACCTGGTATTTATCAGCTTGGCGCCAAACGGTTTCCGATTGCGGTTCAACGCCGGCCTGTCCGTCAAATACGGCCACCGCGCCGTCTAAAACGCGCAGCGAACGCTCGACTTCGACCGTGAAGTCAACGTGTCCCGGGGTATCGATGATATTAATCTTCTTAGTTTTCCAAAAACAAGTCGTCGCAGCGGAAGTAATGGTTATGCCTCTTTCCTTCTCTTGTTCCATCCAATCCATTTCGGCGGCCCCTTCATGAACTTCGCCGATCTTATGTTTTTTCCCGGTATAAAATAAAACGCGCTCGGTAAAAGTTGTTTTGCCGGCATCAATATGAGCCATGATTCCAATATTTCTTGTGTTTTCCAGAGAATAGTCACGAGACATAAATATTTTAAAATTTTAAAATTAATTATTGATTATCTATCTAGTTATCTAGAAAAATGGGCGAAAGCCTTGTTCGCTTCAGCCATCTTATGGACGGCTTCTCTTTTCTTGACTGCAGTTCCTTCGCCGTTGGAAGCGTCTAGGATCTCCGTCGCTAATTTCTCGGCGGTCGATCGGCCCTTGCGATCATTAGCCGCGCCGATAATCCAATTACAACCCAAGAAATAGCGTCTTTCGCCGCGAACCTGAAAAGGAACCTGATAGTTGGCGCCGCCGACGCGTTTGCCACGAACTTCGACAAGCGGAGAAACTTTCTTAATCGCCTTGTTGAAAATATGCCTTGGATCCTGCTTAGTTTTTTCTTTCAGAATTTCAAAAGCGCCGTAGACGATTTTTTCGGCTGCGGATTTTTTGCCTCTTTCCATGACATAATTAATAAATTTAGCGATGTTTTTATCGTTGTATTTTGAATCGCCTTCAATCGATCTTTTAGGAGCTGGTTTGCCTCTCATATATTTTATTTAATTATTTTTTGGGTTTTTTAGCGCCATAGCAGCTGCGGCCCTGGCGTCTGGCCTCTACGCCGGAAGCGTCAAACACGCCGCGGACAACTTTATAGCGGACACCCGGCAGATCTTTAGTTTTGCCGCCTTTTACCAAAACAATGGAGTGCTCTTGCAGATTATGACCCATACCTGGGATATAGGCGGTTACTTCCATGCCGTTAGACAAGCGGACGCGGGCGATTTTACGTAAAGCGGAATTCGGTTTTTTGGGAGTAGTCGTGGTTACCTTTAAGCAGACGCCTTGTTTGAAAGGAGCGCCTTTGGCAGAATCTTTTTTCTTACGGTGTAAAGAGTCAAGGCTGGAATGCAAAGCAATGGCATTTCGTCTTTTGCCGACCGACTTGCGACCGTGGCGAACTAATTGATTAATAGTTGGCATAATTTATTGTTGATATATTAAAAATAATCCTGAGCTTTCAGGATGGGTTTTATAATAATTTTATGACTCATTTAATTTAACAAAATACAAAACATAAGTCAAGGTCGCCAGTTTCGGTATTTTCAGCCAAAATCCTATTAACTGCCGATAATTATCCCGAATAACCAATCGACCGGAACCATAATAAGGCCGCCCGCTAACATTACGAATAAAATCACCAGGATGAAACCCGTTCTTTCCATCCGAAAATAATGCTCTTTGGCCTTAGGCGGTAAGAAAGTGGCCAATATCTTTGAGCCGTCAAGCGGCGGGATGGGCAGAAGATTAAAAAACATCAGAATCAGATTTATATATATAATCGTCCCCAAAAGATGCAAAAACAGATGTAAAGAGCCGACGCCGAACAATGCTTCAAAAATCCTTAAAAATAAACCAAAAAATAAGGCAATAATTAGATTGCCAAGCGGACCGGCCAAAGCGACTTTAGCTTCTCCGTATTTACGGTCTTTTAAATTATAGGGATTATATGGAACCGGCTTGGCCCAGCCGAAGACAAAGGACATATTGCTGATAACCATAACCAGCGGCAAGAAAAAAGAACCGAACCATTCAAGGTGCGCGAACGGATTAAAGGTCAAGCGGCCGGCATCTTTAGCCGTCGAATCTCCCAAGCGATAAGCCATCCAGCCGTGCATATATTCATGCACAATCGCCGAAAAAATCAGCACAATTATTTGAAAAACATAAATCATATAGAGACATTTTAGCACAACTTGATTAATTTTAAAAATGCTGTTAAAGTATTACCATAAAAATTAGCTAAGAATTACTATGGCAAAAAAATGTGATTTGTGCGGCCGCGGCGCGACGAAAGGTGCTTCCCGCTCCCATTCTAAAATTAAAACTCTAAAAAGACAAAATATCAATCTCCAGACGAAAATGATTGACGGCTTGAAAGTCAAAGTCTGCGCTTCTTGCATTAGAACGATGGCTAAGCCAAAACGCATTAAAGCTAAAAGAAAACCGGCTTTAAAAAAATAATTTCTCAAAATAAAAGAACCGCTCCAGCAAAGGGGCGGTTTTTTTAGATTTAGCAGATTTACCACGAATCGTTCCACGAATTTATAACTAATCGCGTTTTTTCCAAATCGGAATCCCATTTTTTTTCTCGTCTATTCCAAATTAGCTTTAATAGAGGGATGCCGGATTCAACTTCGGAAATTTGAACTTCCGCGCGATAACCCAAGCCTTGCACGCAAGATATGCGTCTAAATTCAATTTTACCTTTAGGCCCAACCAGGCCTCGGCTAATTCGTACATCAGTAAATTTTAATAAACGAATCGCCTCTTCTAAACTTTTGGCTTTATTCAAGTGTCCCATGATCTGCAGTTTATATTTTAAATAACTATAATTATCAACCAAAAGACTTTACACTTTTTATCCAATTTAGTCAATACATACATATAAACAAAATAAAAAAAATCGCCTAACATCGAGTTAGGCTTTTTTATATTGACCAAATAGAAAGGCTTCGGAGCCGGGGGTATTGCTATTGCAAGCAAACAGAATTATTCCGTCTCGCGGTGCTTTTATTTCTTCTCCGCCGTCGCGGCCGATAATCTGATTCTCTTTTAGCTCTTCAAAATCAGCGAATGGTTTAGATAAAATAAAATTATCAGACCGGGTCAAATATAACGACCCCATCATTATTTTTCTTTGTTCTCTTTTTTCTAAACCGGTAGAATCTATATGTCCAGCCGCTTTAAGGAAAGAGATGATACTTTTCTCGGCAACATTAATTGACTCCGGATCATCTAAATAACCGCACTCTACACAAATTCCTATTTTTCCGATTTTATTTAAATAATAATCAGTCCCGCCCGGCTCAACCACATCAAAACCGGAAACTATTAAATCAAAAGGGGGAAAATCACTAATCTTTTTTGCGTTCTCCTCACAAATAACAAAACGTCGGCTCTCCGGGGTAAAACTAGCATGAATATCAAGTAAGACATCAATTTTCAGCAAAATATTTTTTTAAAAATTGCGCCCGTTGATATTCATATGATTTTTTTTCTTTTTCCGAAAGCAATTCGTCAGGCTTAAACATGCGATTTAAATTTTCTTCAAATTGGCGAGTATTATTAAGCAGAGCCTTGGGGTTACCATACTCTTTGGCCCGTTTAAAGCGCCTTCTATTTTAATAACTTCTTCCGTCATACGACGTTAATTTATCATTTCGCCTTGGTAAAGTAAAGCGGCGGCTTAATTTTACTAAAATTATCAGAATCCCATAATATAGCGCTCCCCAATACCAATTAAAACCATTAATACTTATTGCCGCCCAAGTCGGTGCGGCTAGAATATCAGACGCAACAAAGATATATTTTAAAAGAAAGTAGACCGGCGTGAAGAAAAATACCCCAAGCGCCGGAATTATTGCACTTAAAAACAAGGCTATAATTAATGAAGCCAAAAGCGGAGGAAATGTCCATAAAACAAAAACGTTCGCCAAGGGCGCGATAATTGATAATTGCTTAAAGCTAATTAAAGCAATCGGTAAAATTACAATCTGCGAAACCAGGGTTAAATTTATTGTATCAAACACAGTTTTTATAATGCCCTTTGTCCTTCCCTTTAATTTAAATTTATCAAGCCAACGATTAGTAATAGCTTCACCCAGTGGATAAAGATAAATAATTCCGAGCAGGGCTAGAAATGATAATTGGAAGCCGATATCATCGCGGAGCAGGCGCGGATTCAGCGCCAGCATAACAGCCGCGGAAAATATCAAAGCTCTTATTAATGAGCTTAAGCGTTCATAATACATGGCCAGAAAGGCTAGGCCTCCCATTATAGCCGACCGGACAGCCGAAGCGGCTAGTCCGGTTACTAAGGGATATAAGATAAGAAAAGCAAAAATAATTTTTAAGCTGCGGCGGCGGCTGACGCCTAAAGCCAGGAAAAAATTAACGATCATCGCGCTTAATATAGTAATGTGCGAGCCCGAGATTGCAATCATGTGGCTTAAACCGACACGAGAAAACATTTGCAAATCATCTCTCATGACAGTCCGGCGATAGCCGAGAAGCAGCGCGCTGGCCAAACCGGCCTCCGGTTCGGGCAAATTCCGCTCAATAGTCTTTTTTAAAAACCATTTAAATTTCAGAAGGTATAAATAAATATTTTGCATTAAGCTTATGCCCCCAGCGGCGCTTTCTATCTTTGGGTAATACATGACCGAATAAACGTCGTAACGCGCCAGATAACTTTCGTAGTCAAATCCGTCGATAAGCGGCGGCGCCTCCAGTTCCCCGCTTATTGCGACCCAATCGCCATAATTATATTCGGGATAGAGATTGGTTGTCACCAAAACCCGGCCTTTTACTTCCCCTCCGACGCAGACGGTTAAACGGCGGCTTTTATAATCAACATCCGCTTCTTCGCAGATGCGGCCCGTTAAACCAAGGGCGCGGCCATTATAATAAGATATATCGGAAACTTTAATTTGCTTTTGAAAAGCTTGCGATCTTAAGCTAAGTAAAAAAATAATCACTATAAAAGCAAAATTTATAGCTAAAAATATTTTAGCTTTTGATGTTTTAGCCATAAAAAAACTGCCAGTTTATAAGCTGACAGTATTGTAACGGAAGGGGGATGAAAAAAAGATAAAGACCCTGCGCAAATAAGATTAGGCTTGAGAATTATTCAGCTTCTAAGCCCGGGCTTTCAACCATCTTAAATATGCTTCCATAAATTGTTCTAAATTGCCGTCCAAAACAGCGTCGACATTAGAAGTTTCATAATTGGTGCGGTGATCTTTGACTAAGCGGTTGCCGTAAAGGAAATAGGAACGGATTTGTTTCCCCCATTCCGCTTTCTGCACTTCTCCTTTCAATTTTCTCTCTTCCGCTTCTTTTTCTTCAAGGGCTAATTGATATAATTTTGTTCTGAGAATGCGCAAAGCGTTTTCTTTGTTTTGATGCTGCGATCTTTCGCTCTGACAGGAAACGGTGATTCCTGTCGGAATATGGACGATGCGCACGGCCGAGTCGGTTGTATTGACGCTCTGCCCGCCGGGGCCGGATGAACGGAAGACATCGATGCGCAAATCTTCATCGCGGATTACAATCGCATTATCATCTTTTATTTCCGGAATGACTTCAGTCAGTGAGAAAGAGGTGTGGCGCAGGCCGTCGGCATCGAAGGGAGAGTTGCGCAATAGGCGGTGGACGCCGTTTTCACTCTTCAAATAGCCATAGGCCCAGGGGCCGGCAATACGTAAAACGACGCTTTTTATGCCCGCTTCGTTGCCATAATTACGATCTAAAATCTCCACCTTATAATTCTGCCTCTCCGCAAATCTTAAATACATCCTCTCAAGCATCTGCGTCCAATCTTGGGCATCGACGCCGCCCGTGCCGGAATGCAAGGCCAGCAGGGCGTTATCATGGTCATATTTTCCGGCAAAAAGAGACAAAAACTCTAAGCGCGAGAATTTTTTTTCCAATTCACCGTATTTTTTCTCCAGCTCTTCGGTTAGTTCTCCTTCCCCGTCTTTCTGCGCCAAAGCCGCCATCTCTTCGGCGTCTCTGATTTCTATCTCCATTTCCAGCCATTCCTTGATTTCACTTGCCAGCTCCTCAACGGCTTGGCCAACCTTAACCGCGGCTTCTCTATCCGACCAAAAATCGGGGACAGACATCTTCAAGCGCAATTCTTTTTCTTTGGCCACTTTCCCTTCAATATTTAAAAGCGCCTTTGTCTTTAAAAAGCGTTCCCGAAGTTCTTCAAGCTTTTTGAGCAGATTTTCCATATGTTTGAATTATAGCAAAAAAGCACCGCCGTAAATAGGGTGCTTTTTCGTATTTTAGTCGTAGTATACAAATTAACGCTTGCTCCATTGCGGCGACTTTCTGGCCTTGCGCAAACCAGGCTTCTTTCTTTCAACTTGCCGCGGATCGCGAGTCAAGAAATTATTAACCTTCAAAGCTTCTTTAACGGCCGGATCAATCAGAAAAATAGCGCGGGCAATGCCTAAGCGGACGGCATCAATTTGCCCTGTTTTACCGCCGCCGGAAACAACCACGGAAAAATTATAATCGCGCAAATGGCCGGTCGCTTTCAAGGGCTGGACAATCAGATTAAAACCATCGCCCGGAAAATATTCAGCGGCGCGCTTGCCGTTAATCATAATGATGCCCTTGCCACCTTCATAAAGGCGGACTTGAGCGGCGGCTTTTTTGCGGCGGCCCACTGATTTTATATATTTACCGCTGAAATCGGCGGTTTCATTTTTCGCCCAATCTTTTTCATCGTCTAAATTTTCAATCTCGGTAATTTCAACGATTTCTTTTTCCTTGACTTCTTGTTTCTTTTTTTCAGCCATATTATTTGATAATTAATCTTTTTAACATCGCGATGCGGAGCTTTGTCGGCGGGAGCATTTCGCGCACCGCTTTCCGTAAAACCTCTCCGGGATTCTTAATATATACTTCAGACATCTTCTTGCTCTTCAAGCCGCCCAGATACCCCGAGTAATGGTGATACTGCTTTTGGTTTAATTTCTTGCCGGTAAACTTCAGCTTGGAAATATTTTTTACTTCGACAACATCGCCTAAATCTAAATGGGCTTCATATTCCGGTTTATTCTTGCCGCGCAGAAGCAAAGCAATCTTTGTTGCCAGGCGACCGACCGATAAATCTGTAGCGTCGAGTTGATGTAATTTTCTCTCAATATTTTTCATATAGTTATACTAATTCAATTTGCACCATTTCCGCTCCATCTCCCTGGCGGACTCCCAATTTAGTAATCCGAGTGTAGCCTCCCGGGCGAGTTTTATATCGGTCTCCTAAAACTTCCATCGCTTTTTTAACCGCATTCTTTTGCAAGAGAATCTTTATCAAGCCGCGCCGCGCCGCCAAATCACCGGCCTTAGCCGAAGTAATCATTCTTTCGACGAGCGGACGGACGGCCTGAGCCTTAGCTTTGGTTGTTTTAACCTTTTCGTATAATAAAATACTAGAAGCTAAATTACGAAGCATTAATTCTCTGGGACCTTTCTTCCGATCTAAAATTTTGTTTTTATTTCTGTGACGCATATCAAAGGGGGTTACTAATTATTTTTTAGTTTTCTTCTTAGTTTCTTTGGTTTCCTTTTTTTCTTTCTTTTCTTTTTTCGGTTCGACTTCCAAAGCGTTTTCCTCCAAAGCTTCAGCAGCTTCTTCCGACTCCGCCTCTTCCGTTTCTCCCGACGTGGTGATTGCTCCGGGCAAAAGGGCGCTATATTGATCTACCAAAACTTTAACGGCTTCGTTAAAAGCCAATTCCGGAGTAATCGTACCGTCAGTTTTAACATTTAAAATCAGCTTATCCCAGTTAGTCATTTTACCGACACGAGTATTTTCCACGCTCGTGCTGACAATCGTAACGGGAGAGAACATGGAATCAATTTCAATATAGCCGATTTCCCTATTTTCCTTTTTAGCTCCTTCCGGCATTTTATAACCGCGGCCTTCCTTAACGACGATTTCCATTTCTAAACTGCCCGCTTCATCGGTTATATGCGCTAAAACTAAACCGGGGTTCTTAATTTCAACCTGGCTGTTTTTTGTAATGTCGGCGGCGGTTACAGCTTTTTTACCCTTAACTTTTATCTCCAGGCGGATCTCTTCTTCGGTATAAACTTTAAGGCGCAATTGTTTTAAATTCAAAATGATTTCTAAAACATCTTCTTTAATATGGGGCAGAGCCATAAATTCATGGCTTGCTCCTTTAATCTTCGCCCCGATAACGGCCGCGCCCGGCAGAGACGACAATAGGACTCGGCGCAATGAATTGCCCAAAGTCATGCCGTAACCCGGGAATAAAGGCTCCACGCTGATAACCCCTTCATTCGGATTGCTACCTGTTTTAAATTCAATTTTTTTAGGTAAAGCAATGTTTTGCATATGTTTTTTTTATTTTGAGTAATACTCAATAATCATTTGAACATTAATATTTTGCGGCAAATCAGTTTCTTTCGGTTCATGCAAAACTTTCGCGCTTAAATCACTGGCATCAAAGTTCAACCAACTTGGCCTTTCCGCTTTTTTCAATTTCTCGCCCAAATTCTTGAAAAAACGATTTGCTTGGCTGGATTTTTTAATTTTAATAACTTGTCCTAATTTAACGGTAAAAGAAGATATATCGGTCTTGCGGTTATTAACAGTAAAGTGGCCATGGTTAACCAGCTGGCGCGCCTGGGAACGGGAGGCGGCCCAGCCTAAACGGAAAATGACATTATCCAGGCGCATTTCAAGCAATCTCAAAAAATTCTTGCCGGCGTCACCCTGTTTTTTGGAGGCCTTGGCATAAGTCAAGCGGAATTGCTTTTCGAGCAAGCCATAATACTTCTTAGCTTTCTGTTTTTCTTGCAATTGCAAGCCGTAATCGCTTAGGCGCTTGCGGCCTTTCGGACCATGAAAGCCCGGAGCGTAATTACGCTTGACCATCGCGCACTTCGGAGTCGAGCAACGATCCCCTTTCAGGAATAATTTCTCGCCGATACGACGGCATTGTTTGCATTTACTATCAATATTTCTTCCCATATTATTTTATATTAGACGCGACGCGGTTTTTTAGGACGACAGCCATTGTGCGGAACCGGAGTTACGTCTTTAATGGCGGTAACATCTAAACCATTAGCATTTAAGGCGCGGATAGCCGCTTCCCGGCCCGTACCGACGCCGGAAACAAACACGCTTACTTCCTGCAAGCCGTATTCTTCTTTAGCTTTTTGCGCAGCAATTTTTGTAATAATTTGTGCGGCATAAGGGGTCGCTTTTTTCGCGCCCTTAAACCCGGCTAAACCGGCGCTCGCCCAAGAAATAACATCACCGCCGGAATCGGTCAAAGTGATCATGGTATTATTATAGGTCGCTTGGATATAAGCGCGGCCGACTTTCACAATCTTAGCGGTCTTTTTCTTTTTCTTCTTGATTAATTTCTTCTTCGCTCGAGCCTGTTTATTTTTTTCTAATTTCTGTTTGATTTCTTCA
Source organism: uncultured Gammaproteobacteria bacterium (assembly GCA_964648205.1). Lineage (GTDB taxonomy): Bacteria > Patescibacteriota > Patescibacteriia > Patescibacteriales > UBA12465 > UBA12465. Next base: position 73,769 of record CAZYNT010000003.1, on the reverse strand, counting down.
GGCAATTCTTCGTCGCTAGAATCAAAAGAAAAACCCTCAGTTTCTTTTTCTTCCTTTTCTTCTTTCGCCTCAGCCTTAAACTCGGAAACTTTTGGTTCCTTGGCGGATTCGACTTTCGCCTCTTTTTTTACTTCTTCTTTTACTTCTTCAGACATATTTTAATGCTAATAAATGATTAGGTCTTCTGTAGTCCGGCCTTAGATTTGCCGCTGCCCATAGTCACGCGCTTATTGCCGCGAACCGTTCGGCTATTGGTTTTAGTCCTTTGTCCTCTGACCGGCAAGTGCTTGCCGTGGCGCAAACCGCGATAACAGCCAATTTCGCGCAATCTTTTTATATTGCTCTGGACTTCGCGGCGCAGATCGCCTTCAACCGTATATTTCTTTTCTATAATTTCTCTCAAGCGGTTAACTTCGTCGTCTTTTAAATCTTTAACTCTGGTATTTCCATCGACTTTGGCCTCATTTAAAACCTTATTCGACCGCATGCGGCCAATTCCATGAATATAAGTTAAAGCGATTTCCACTCTTTTTTCGTTGGGAATATTTACTCCCGCAATTCTTACTGCCATAAAATAATAAATTACCCTTGTCTTTGTTTATGTTTAGGGTTCTTGCAAATAACATGGACACAACCTTTGCGTCTCACTACTTTGCAGTCCTTACAAATTTTTTTAGCACTAGCTCTGACCTTCATATTAAAATCTAAATTTAATTAAATTAGAGACGATACGTGATACGGCCCTTAGTTAAGTCATAAGGGCTTATTTCCATCTTTACCTTGTCTCCGGGCAGCAGCCGAATCTTATTCATCCGCATTTTGCCTGATAAATGGGCGCGAATTTCGTGGCCATTTTCCAGTTTAACCCGAAAACTTGCAGCGGGCATCAGCTCAAGCACCTCCCCTTGCATCTCAATAAAGTCCTTGGCATTAAGGGTAGATGAGCTGTCGCTTGTCTTTTCCTTGTCTTTTGACATTAACACAAAAAAATTTGATAAAGACTGTTGGTGATGCTTTATCAAAATATATTATAAAAATTAACTTTTTCTAATAATATTCTTAATAAAATTATTATAGAGATAAGACACGGAGTTGTCAAGGGTTCAATTTGATTAAATTGTTTTGTCACGAAAACGGTCTTTTATCTCTTTATAAACAGCCAGCCAGTTCGGGCAGGCAATAACATCTTCCCTCCCTTTATTATCTTTATGATCATACAAGAAAACTGTTCCCGGATAATTCTTGTCTAAAAATTCTAAAAGTTTCGCATTGTCATCAATAATACCTAAAATTTTAGGATAAAGGCTTGATAAAACTCTGGCCTTCCATTGGCTGCCATTAGTCTCTCCTAACGGACGGCAAATTATTGGGGCAGCCGGAAAACCGTGTTTGTCTAACCAATCTTTTGTCCCTTCTAAAACATTCTCCGGCCTGATGGTTAAATAGGCCGCTACCGGCACGATATCATTTATCTTCTTTAAATAAAAATCCGCATCTTCTATTAACGGCAGCTCTTTCTGGGTTTCGTTGGAATGGATTTTCTCATCGACCCATTTCATTGCTTCAGCATGCTGCCAATAAGGGACGTTTTGCGTATACCGATATTTCTCTACCATTTCCTTAACGGTTAGCTCCTCGGGGTTCCCAAATTTTTTTTGCATTTCCTCCACCCAATAACCTATCGTCCAAGCTAAAGTTTCATCAATATCAACAGCTAAACCGGCAATCTTTATTTCTACTTCTGAAAAATTACTTTCCATATTATTCAAATTATTCGAGTACGGCCTTAATTCTTCTGACTCCTGAGCTTGAGGCTTCTTCTTTTTGGATTTTAAAATGGCCCAAAATGCCGGTCGCATCAACATGAGGGCCGCCGCAAATTTCCTGAGAAAAAGCTTCATCAATTTTAGGCGAACCATCCGACTTAACATAGGAAACCGTATAAACTTTTACCTTTTCGCCATATTTTGAATCAAAAACTCCCATGGCGCCTCTTTTTTTAGCTTCTTCCAGCGATAATTCTTCGCAAACCACCGGAAAATTATTGGCGATTGCGCCATTAACCAAATTCTCCACTTGGGCGATCTGCTCCGGAGTCATTTTCTCGCCATGAGAAAAATCTAAACGCAATCTTTCCGGCGTAATATTGCTTCCCTTTTGCGTAACGTGTTCGCCTAAAACTTTCCTAAGCGCAGCCATGAGAAGATGGGCGGCGGTATGAAGCTTGGTAGTTTCTTCGCCGGCATCGGCTAAACCACCCTTGAATTTACCAGCCGCGGCCGTGCGGGAAAGATCCTGGTGTTTTTTAAGTTCAGCGGCGAATCCGTCGCTATCGACTTTGATTCCTCTCTCCTTAGCTAATTCATCCGTCATTTCTAACGGGAAACCGTAGCTTTGGTACAAATTAAAGGCCGCCACTCCGCTAATATCTTTATCTTCCAACTTTTTAAACTCCAGCAAACCTTTCTCTAAAGTTCTCATGAACTTTTCCTCTTCTTTATTTAAGTTACTGATAATAAACTCTTGATTGCGGTTTAGTTCGGAATATATTTTTTGATAATCATTAATTACTACCTGGGCGATTTCGGCCGTCCATAAATCTTTAGTGATGCCGATTTGTTTTCCGTATCTGATCGCCCGCCTGATTAAACGGCGCACGACATAGCCTTGATCGGTATTGGAAGGAGTAATTCCGCGATTATCACCAATGATGAAAACGGCGGCTTTTATATGGTCGGCGATAATGCGAATAGCGCGCGTTATTTCAGGATTTTCATCATATTTATGTCCGCTGAGTTCTTCAATTTTAGAAATAATATTTTTGAACAAGTCTGTTTTATAATTATCATCGACGCTGGCCATAACCGCGTTCACCCTTTCCAAGCCCAATCCGGTATCAACATTCTTTTGTTTAAGAGGTTCAAATTTCCCGGCGGCGTTTTTATTATATTGCATGAAGACATTGTTCCAAATCTCCACCCAAAAATCATTATCATCATTAAAGCTATTGGGGATATTATCGCTAGCACCCGACCAATAAAAAATTTCCGTGTCCGGTCCGCAAGGTCCAGTCGTACCTGCCGGTCCCCACCAATTATTCTTCTTAGGCAACCGGGCAATTCTCTCCAGAGGCAAACTATTAGCTTTGAATATTTCCGCCCAAATATTATAGGCTTCTTCGTCAAAGGGCGCGTCATCGTCTCCCTTGAAGACGGAGACGGCAATCCGATTCTTATCAAGGCCGAGCCATTTTGGATCGGTCAAAAATTCCCAACTATAATTAATGGATTCTTTTTTAAAATAATCTCCCAAAGACCAATTACCCATCATTTCAAAGAATGTATGGTGGGTTCTGTCGCCGACTTCATCGATATCGCCGGTTCGGATGCATTTTTGCGCGCTGACGAGCCTGAGGCCGGCCGGATGCTTTTCGCCTAATAAATACGGGACTAAAGGATGCATGCCGGCGGTCGTGAATAAGACAGTCGGATCGTTTTCGGGAATTAAAGAAGCGCTCGAAATCACGGCGTGATCATGGGCGGTAAAAAAATCTAAATATTTCTGGCGGAGTTCTGATGAATTCATATATTTATCTTGGAACTTTTTTATATTACATTAACTTCTTCGCAAATATCAAGGCCGAATTTTTTCTTGACGGCCGCTTTGACTTTTTTAACCAAAGACAAAACATGCTTCGCCTGCGCGCCGCCATGATTGACTAAAATCAAAGCTTGTTTTTCATACATGCTGACCGGACCGATTTTCTTGCCTTTGAAACCGGCCTGCTCGATCAACCAGCCGGTTGGAATTTTTACTTTTCCTTTGCCCGTCGGGAAATTAGGCATGCCGGGATTTTTTTTCAGCAAATTTTTAAACTTCCGCTCGCTAATTTCCGTATTTTTAAAATAGGAGCCGGCATTAGGCAGAATCCCGGGGTTAGGCAGTTTGGCATTGCGAATTTCTGAAATCACTTTAATAACGTCGCGCAAGCGCGGATCAGCGATTCCTTTCTTTAACAGTTCCTCGCGAATCGATCCGTAATTTAATTTAAAATCCGACCGGCGCTTCAATTTTACCGTCACCGAATAAATAAAATATTTTCCTTTAAGCTTATTTTTGAAAATACTGTCGCGATAACCGAATTGGCAGTCGCCGAGCGCGAATATTTTTTCATGCCCGGTTTTTAAATTAATCGCTTTCAAGTGATAGAAACAATCTTTGAGCTCGACGCCGTAAGCGCCGATATTTTGCATCGGGGCGGCTCCGACCGTGCCATAAATTAAGAAGAGATTTTCTAAGCCATATAAATTACGTTCGACCGTATAGTTAACGAATTTAGTCCAGGCTTCTCCTGATTTGGCTTCTACTAAAACATATTCCGGCTGCTCATCGATTATTTCCATGCCTCGAATCTCATTCTTTAAAACCAAGCCTTTAATTCTTTGGGTGATAAGCAAATTGGAACCGCCGCCGAGAATATAAATTTTTTCTTTATTTTCCTTCGCCCAAGAAATCGCCTCTCTCAGCTCTTCTAAGCTTCTAATAACGGCAAAAAATTCGGCTGGTTGGCCGATTTTAAGCGTTGTATACTGGGCTAAATCAATGTTTTTTTCTATCTTCAACATGATTTAATTATAGTAAAAATAAAGAGATTAGTAAAATCCGAATGATTACTCTACTGATTACTCTACGTCACCTATTTTTTGCAGATTCAAAAGCTTGGAATACAAGCCGCCGTTGACTTGGGCGAGCTCGCTGTGGCTTCCCTCTTCGGCCACTTGGCCATTCTCAAGCACGATAATCTTATCGGCTTTTTTAATGGTGCTCAGGCGATGGGCAATAATAATCATCGTTCGATTCTTGCTGATTTTTTCCATCGCGTCTTGAATCAGAACCTCGCTTTGGCTATCAAGATTGGAAGTTGCTTCATCGAAAATAAGAATCCGCGGATTAGCGAGAATGGCGCGCGCGATGCCGATCCGCTGCCTTTGTCCGCCCGATAATTTTATACCGCGCTCGCCAACCATAGTATTGTAGCCCTTGTCCAATCTCTCGATGAACTCTTCGGCGTTGGCAATGCGCGCCGCCGCCTGGATTTCTTTAAAACTGGCTTCCGGCTTAGCATAGGCGATGTTTTCCCGGACGCTTAAATCAAAAATTTCCACCTCTTGAGGAACAATGGCCAAGAATTTGCGGAAACTATTCAAATCATAATCGCGCAAATCCCTGTCGTCTAAAAGCACTTGGCCCTCTTGAGGGTCGTAATGGCGATAAATCAGGCGCGCTAGAGTGGTCTTGCCTCCGCCTGAAGGTCCGACGAGCGCAGTCACGCAACCGGAATTAATTTTAAAATTCAAATTGCTAACTGCCGGTTGTTTATTATCGCCATAGTAAAAAGATACTCCGGAAAATTTAATTTCGCCTTGAATATTTTTCGGCTTATACCCGTTCTTTTTATTAATAATGGCGGTCTCGCTGTTGAATAACTTAAGCAGACGATTAACTCCTTCGCGCCCCTCTTCCATCCGATCATAGAAACGCGACAGGCGGTAAAGGGAGATATAGGCTTTCTCGCTGAGCGTAAAAGCAAAGATTAAAGTACCGACGCTTAAGATGCCGCGATAAACGAAGTAAACTCCCAAAAACAAGACGACGGCGCGGCCTAAATCAATAATAGTATTGCGGCCCAGCCCGACCTTCATCATCCAGCCGTATTGCTTGTTTTCATTATCGCGGACATGCTCCTTAATCTTATCGAATTCTTTGATTTCTCGTTTTTCCTGCACGAAAGATTGAACGGCGTTGATATTAATAATCGCCTGGCCCATTTTTCCGGAAGCAATTTCGTAGTCGCGATAAATCTCTTTGCGAATCGGATACATACGCTTATTCGCGAAGTAGGTGACGATTAAATAAAGGGGGGCGAAGAATAAAAATGACAAGCCGATGCGCCAATCCGTCCAAAATAAAGCAACGAGAGTAAAAAGTAATTGGATGATTGTCGGCCCGACCTCCCAGAAAATATTATTGAGAAATTGCGATATTTTATCTATTCCCCGTTCGATTTTGACGATCTTGGCGCCGGTGTTTTCCCTTTCATGATACCCTAAGTCGAGCGAGACTAATTTAGCCTGCGCCTTGATGCCTAAATGATATTCGATTTCCACCAATAATTTCAAAATGCGGCGATCGGCAAAATAATCGAGCACGGAGTGGACTTGGCTGGTAGCGAGATATAAGACGATCAGCTGGACGAGAAATAGAATATTAGCGGCGTCAAAGCTGCTTAAATTATCTATTAAGAGCTTTAAAATGTAAGGAGAAAACAAATCTAAAACCGCCAACACGACAACAAAGGCGGTGATGATTGAAAATAATTTCCTAAACGGCCTGAGCAGCTGCCAGAGTTCGGCCCAAAAGCGTCCCCAAGAAATCACTTCTTTTTCTTTATTTTCAGTTTTAGCTTCTATTAACTTCATATTCTTAAAAACAAAAAAGCAGAGCCTCTCCGATTCTAAAGACGTCACCGGCTCCCATTAGCAAAAGAAGGTTATTTTCTTTTAACCGGCCACTTAGATAGCTAGCCGCTTGAGGAATGGTCGCGATATATTTGACGGATTGAGAAATCTGCTGAGATTTATTATATTTAATAATTTCTTGAGCGAGCTGCCGGCTCGAAACTCCGCCCTGCTTCTCACGCGCCGAACCATAGATATCTAACACGATTAATTCATCGGTGGCGGCGAAACTAGTTATAAAATCTTTAAACAAGGCTTTTGTTCGCGTATAGGTATGGGGATGGAAAACTGTAATTATTTTTTTCTGAGAATAGCGCGCGCGCAAACCATTAAGAGTCGTTTTGATTTCCGTGGGATGATGCGCGTAATCATCAATAATCAGAGCACCTTTATACTTGCCTAATAATTGCGCGCGGCGCTCCGTCCCTTTAAATCCGGCTAAATGTTTCTTTATATCAGGAATAGAAACTTTTAGGGCGCGGGCGGAAGCGATAACAGCCAGCGCGTTATAGATATTGTGCTCTCCCCATAAGCTAATCTTAAATTCGCCCCAATCATTAACCGAAAAAACCTGATAACCATTTTTTAATTGCAGATTGTGAGCGAGATAATTAACCGTTTCGACTGTCTTACCAAGCGGCGCGATATCATAAGTTATAACTGGCGCCGCACAATATTTTTTAATTTTTCTGATTTCGGCATCGCGATTACTAACGACGAGCCAGCCGGTTGGCGGAATTTTTTTAACAAAGTCCGCAAAGACCTTAGTGTAAGCGGCTTGGTCTTTAAAAAAATCGGGATGATCAAATTCAATATTATTTAAAATAACGCCCTGCGGCCTAAAATACTGCAATTTATTCTGATACTCATCGACTTCGGCCACGAAGTATTTAGACTTGCCCAAAAGGCTGCTCCCTTTTAATTGCGGCACGCGGGAGCCGACCAAAACGTTCGGCGATTTGCCGGATTTTTCCAAGACATAGCCCAACCAGGCGGAAGTGGTTGTCTTGCCGTGGCTGCCGCAGACGGCAATTCCGCAATAACCATTAAAAACTTCACCGAGCGCTTCAGCATAAGATAAAATCCTTATTTTTTTAAAACGTTCGGGGTTGTCTCTAAGAAAAGCCATTTCCGCATTATTTTCGGCGGTAAAGGCGGAAGAGTGGATTATTAAATCAATTTTTTCGGGAATATTTTCCGGGGCGAAGGGGCTGAAAATCTTTATTTTTTCCTTTTTTAAAACGCGATCGGTCATGAAGGTATCTTTGATATCAGAGCCGCTTATTCTATTGCCTTTTTCGGCCAAAAATTGAGCGAGCATCGTCATGCCGACGCCCTTAATCCCGATTAAATAAATATTTTTCTGGCGAGTTCGTTTTTTCATTTTATTTTATAATCTCCCAAATAATAGCGGCGATATTCTGCGCCGCCAATGGTTTCATGACTTTAATAATATTTTGGCTCAAACCGCCCCTTAATTTAGCATCGGAAATAATTTTCTTTATCTCCGACGAAAGCGAATCGGCGCTCAAGTTGTCTTGATCTAAAACAACGGCGGCGGCGCGATCCTTGAAAAAGCCGGCATTATCTTCTTGATGGGAATGCGGCATGGGAATCAAGATTGCCGCTTTGCCCAGAGCCGAAAGCTCCGTTAAAACGCCGAGGCCGCAACGTGAAACGACCAAGTCGGCGGCGGCCATGAGGCGCAAAACTTCATTCTGATCTAAAAATTCAAAAGACTGATAATTATCATTTTTAATGTCGGCCGCTGTTTTTTTGCCGTATCCCGTCAGATGGACGATTTGGCAAACCGGCAATAAATCAGGCAAAGATTTAATAATTAAAGAATTGAGCGCGCTGGCTCCCGTGCCGCCGCCGATTACCAAAACTAAAGGCATTTCGATTTTAAAACCATACTGGCGCCGCGTTTCTATGGTATTGGCTTTATAGGCGGAAACGTCCTTTAAGGGATTGCCGGTTAAAACGGCCCGCGAGCCATAATCAATCAATGATTTTTCAAACGTAACTGTAATCACGCGCGCAAACGGCGCCATTAATTTATTGGCCAGCCCGGGACGTATGTCTTGCTGATGAATCAAAATAGGGATGCGGCGGCAGGCCGCGGCCAAAATGAGCGGGACGCTCACAAAACTGCCGGCGCTGATAACTAAATTCGGCCTTTCTCTGCGCAAGATCCCCAATGATTTAAAAAAGGCGGCTATAATTTTAAAGACATCTAAAAAATTATAAATAGAAAAATAACGGCGCCATTTGCCGCCCGGAATTTCGAGAAACTTAATCGGCTTATCTTTAAAATTAGCGATTAATTCTCTTTCCGGCCCGGAACTTGCACCAACAAAAACTAAATTCAAATCGGGGCGATCTAAGATAAGCTCCGTAGCGACGGCCAAAAGCGGCGTTACTGATCCTCCGGTACCGCCGCCACTAAATAATATTGTTTGATGATTTGTTTTTTCCATAATCTAAAAATGATGGCGCGCTTGCTTTGTCTGCTTGCTGATATTAACCAATATTCCCATCGCAATCAAGTTGGCGAGTATAGCTGATCCGCCGGCCGAAATAAAAGGCAGCGGCACGCCCGTCATCGGGATTAAATTGATCATCCCCCCGATATTCAAAAATGTCTGCACCGCCAGCCAAACTACGATTCCGACGGCAAGCGAACTGCCGTACATGTCAGGAGCGTTCCGGGCGATTATCAGGCCGCGATAAAATATAAACAAATAAAGCAGTATTAAAAGAGCGCTGAAGACAAAGCCTATCTCCTCGGCGATGACCGGGAAAATCGAATCGCCCCAAACTTCAGGCAGATACATAAATTTCTGACGGCTTTCCCCCAAGCCGCGCCCAAACCAGCCGCCGGAACCGACCGCGATCAAAGACTGGTTAATCTGATAGCATTTATCCTGCGCGCTATAGCTGGGGTCCTTCAAACATTTAAAGCGATCGGACTGATAAGAAGTTTTCAGGCTCAACATGACAAACAAAACCAAGCCGGCTAAAAGAACCGCTAAAAAAATATGGGTTACCTTGCCGCCGCCGGCAAAAAAAACAACCATGGCGGTGAAAGCAATTATAAATAGAGTACCGAGATCGGGCTGGGCAAGCATTAGTAAACTGATAACTCCTAAAATCGCCAAAAAAGGCAAAATACCGCTAGAAAAACTGTTTAATTCCCCCTTTTTGGCTTCAAGCCAAGTAGCCAGATAAATCAAAAAGGATAGCTTCACCAATTCCGAAGGCTGGAAGGAATAGCCAAAAATATTGATCCAGCTGCGCGCCGTCCCGTATTCGGCTCTGATTCCGGGAACAAAAACCAATAACAATAAAATAATCGAGGCGAACAAAAAGAAAACGGCGAATTTTTTTAAAATCCGATAATCGATACGCGAGGCTACCCAAAAAACGCCGAGAGAAAGCAGAACCCAGACAAACTGGCGGATAAAATAATGGTAAGTATTGGCATAGCGCGAATAAGAAACGACCGAAGAAGCACTAAAGAGCATAACCAAACCGAAAACAACAAGAATAAACATGGCGGTTATCAAGCTTTTGTCCGGTTCATGAGAATTAGAGCGCGGGGCGAATATTTTTTTTCGCAGACGACTGAAGGCCATACTTATTTTTTACGCTTAAAATTTTTGATCCAATAAAAAAACCATCAAGGCGATAACCGTCCCGATTCCCCCGATAACCCAGAAGCGCATAACCACTTTCGCCTCGGGCCAGCCGATAGCTTGTAAATGATGATGAATGGGCGAAGAGATAAAAACCTTTTTGCCGCGGAATCGCTTGGATAGAACTTGAATGATAACCGACAGGGACTCTACCATAAAGATAATGCCGATTAAAAGCAATAATAAGGCGCTATTGGTAAGCATGGCGATTACGCCCAAAGTAACGCCCAAGCTCATCGCCCCCGTATCTCCCATATAAAACCGGGCGGGCGGAATATTAAACCAAAGGAAAGCGGAGAGAGCTCCGGAAATCGCCCCGCAGAAAGTTGCCAAATCATAGCGGCCGAGGGCGAAAGCAATAACGCCATAGGCCATAAAGGAAATTAGCAGCGTGCCGCCGGCCAGACCGTCCAGACCGTCCGTTTCATTGACTGAAAAGGAGGTGGCTACGATTACGAAAATAAAAATTGGAATATACCAGGCGCCGATTTCAAAATTACCCAAAAAAGGAACATGGAAGACCGTCCAATCTAATTTAAAATAAAACCAAAGAGCGAGAACGATCGCAATTAAAGTATAAATTAGAATGCGATGGCGCAATTTTAAACCGCCGCCGCCGAGCACTCCCTTGCCTCGGACATCCAGCCAATCATCAAATAAACCGATAAGCGCCGTAATGATAAGAGCTCCCAGGGGTAGAAGCGTTTCCGCCCGCGAGAGAAAATTCAAGTGCTCAAAAATCGCCCCGGGCAAAAATTGGAAAAAAGCGGAAAACAATAAAATCAAGCATAAAACCGTGCCCCAAATCAAAATACCGCCCATTGTCGGCGTCCCCGCCTTATGGGCGTGGAGTTCGCTAAAAATCGGCGTCGCGCCGTTATTTCTTATTTTTTTACCTAATTTATATTTATAAAGATAGTGGGTCAGAAGCGGAGTCGCCAAAGCAGCAAAGATAAAAGCGAGGGTGGCGAAAAACAAAACTTTAACCAGATAAAATTCCAACATAATGACTTAACGAAAATTAATTAGATAAACCGCTAAAAGCGCGATGCTTAAAAATAAGCCGAATAGAGCGGCGGCGCCCAAAAGAAAATGAGTCAAAATTTTAAAATTCTTATCTTTATAGAAAACCGCCAAAATAATCAGATTAAGCAAAAAAACGCCCAAGCCGAGGAGGGGATAAAGAAAGATGAGCGCCGGATTGCCCACCAAATCGATACCGAAATCAACGTTATAATGTAAAACCAGGATATTGCCGCTTAATTTGCGATGAATGAACCAAACCTGGAACCAGGCGACTATTTGCCAAGCGGCAATAAAAGCTGAATAAACAAGGGCAGGACGAAAATGAAAAATAACATTAAAAGACAGCTTTATTTTATCAAGCGCGGTGCGGAAACGGGCATAAAAATTAGAATAAGCCATATAGTCTTGAAATAACACTTAAATCCCGCAAAAATGCGGGTTAATATAATCATTTTAACACATTTTAAAATAATACAAAATAAGGTATAATAATAGTATTATGAGCAAAAAAATCATTTCCCATATTTTTAATTATGCCTTGAGCGAAGGCGCCCATGGCTTAGTCATCGAGAGCGCGCCTCAAAAAGTTGCCTTGAGATACCGTTTCCCCGGCGGCGAAGAGCGCTCTTTCGGCCTTCCTAAAAAACTAGAAAAAAACCTGGGTCTAGCACTCCGGCAGCTTCTTTCTATCGCTCCCGACGAGTTAACCATGAAAAAATATTGCAAAATTGAAGACAGCAATTGCCGCCTGACCTTTTACTTGACGATTCTGCCGGCGCGAAGCGGCGAAAAAATAATAATCAATATTCTGCCGAAAAATAACCGGCTTTTGCGCTTGGAGCAGCTAGGTTTGCAGAGAAATCATCTTAAGACAATAAAAGCGGCTTTGCATAAAAATTCCGGGCTTATCTTGCTGAGCTCGCCCCATGGCCAAGGCAAAAGCACCACGCTCTATTCCCTGCTGCAAAAAATAAATACGCCCGATCGCAGCCTTTATTTTTTAGGGTCGAAATTAGAGTATCCTTTAGAGGGCATAAATAATCTGCCGGCCACCAAGAATAATTGGGCCAAAATCCTGCAACTTGATTCTGATATCATTATCACGGAAATAAAAACTGAAGACGATCTTAGAGATGCTACGGCTGCGGCCGCTACTGGCCGGCTCGTCCTAAGCACTATAACCGCCGACTCGGTCTGGGAAATCTTGGCCGGTTATCTAAAAATGAAAATGCCCTTGAAATTAAAGCTTGACAGCCTTAAACTGATCATTAACCAGCGGATTGTTGATTTAAAGCGGACCAAGAAGCGCCAAGCAATCGGACTTTTCGAGGTTTTGGAATTAACGCCAAATATTAAAAAACACCTTCTTGGAACTAAATTAGAAACAGCCGCAGAAAAATTTTGGGAAAAATTAGGCCGCCTGGCGCTCAAAGAAGGCTACGAGCCGCTCAGTTTTGACAAACAGAAAAAAATAAAAGACGGCCTCTTGAAAGATGAAAGAGTATGAAAATAACCTGTGTTATCCCCGCTTATAACGAAGAGAAAAATATTACAAAAGTCATAAATAATGTCCGTCCTTTTGTTGATGAAATCATAGTAATCGACGACGGTTCGAAGGATAATACTTTCCGCGCCGCTAAGCTTGCCGGCGCTATCGCCGTCCGCCATATTATCAACCGCGACCAAGGAGCGGCTTTGCGCACCGGCACGCAGCTCGCTTTAGACAGAGGCGCCGATATTATTATTCATTTTGACGCCGACGACCAATTTCAGGCAAACGATATACCGGAAATGATAAAGCCTATCCTTGAAAATAAGGCTGACGCCGTATTGGGCTCCCGCTTCCTGACCAAAAAATCGAATCTCCCGAAGGCTAAAGAATATGTCATCATGCCGCTTGCCCGTTTTGTAAACCTCTTATTCTTCAATATCCGTTTAAGCGACCCCCAGAGCGGCTTCCGCGCTTTAAGCCGCCAAAGCGCCTTGGATTTAAAAATCGAAAATGACGGCAAGGCTCACTGCAGCGAAATTATTTATAAACTATTCAAGAACAAAAACCGCGTAGTTGAAGTTCCTATCACGGTTATTTACCATCACTACGGCCAGAAACTGAGCGGCGGCTTCCAAATAATCAAAGATATAATAATCCAAAAATTAATCAATTAATATGCTCCAACAAATTCTCGCTTTAATCATTATCGCTTTCTTCCTTCTCCGCCTCTTCGGGCAAAGGAAGAAAAAACAAATTAACGGGAACGAATTCCTTCTCTGGCTGATTTTCTGGCTGTTCGCTCTTGGTGCGGTCATATTTATAAAACAAATCGACCTGCTTGTGGCTTGGCTAGGTTTTTCCGGATCGGCGATTAACATCTTAGTTTATCTAGCGGTTCTCGCTTTGATTTACCAAGTTTTCCGGATGCGACTTATAATCGCCAAGATGGAAAAAAATATCAGCACCCTTAACCAGGCTCTGACTTTAAAAAAATAGCGCCTCTATTTAACTATGAAAATCGCCTCGATTGTCTGCGCCTTCCCGCCTTATGCCGGCGGCATCGGCAACAGCGCCTACGAAATAAATAAATTGCTCGAAGGCAAACACGAGATAACGACTTTTACTCCTTCGACCCTTAAACCATGGCTGCGCTTGGGCCATGGCGCTTTTTTGCCGCAGCTCTTCTGGCGCTTGAACAAATTTGATTATATTTATCTCCATTACCCTTTTTTCGGAACCGCAGAAGTCGTCTGGTTCTTCAAACTATTTTTCCGGCGGCCTAAATTAATAATCCACTATCATATGGATGTGCGCGGTCTCAGCCCGCTGGCTCGGTTTTTAAGCTTGCCAAGCCGCCTTGTCCGCCGCTCCCTGCTTAACCAAGCAGAAACTATCGTCACGGCCAGTTTAGATTATATTAAATCCAGCCAAATCAAAAATTATTACGAAGCCCACAAGAGTAAATTCCGGGAAATTCCCTTTGGAATCGATTTAGAAAAATTCCAACCGAAATTATTGAATCGCCCGCTGGATAATAAAATTATCGCCCGCGCCCAAGAGATAGTCCATTATGTCAATGATAAATTTATTAAACGCGACCGTTTAAATTTATTGTTCGTCGGCGGGCTGGATCAAGCCCACTACTTCAAAGGAGTTGGTGTCCTGCTGAATTCCCTGGTTATCGTCACGCACCGCAATTGGCGTCTGAAGATTGTCGGCGAAGGCGATTTGCGCCCGTATTACGAAAATTTGAGCGACCGTTTAAATATAAGAAAACAAATCGAATTCACTGGCAAGTTGAGCGATACAGAACTGGTTCGCGCTTTTCAAAATGCCGACTTATTCATCCTTCCCTCGATCAATAGCAATGAGGCTTTCGGGCTAGTTTTAATCGAAGCGCTGGCTTGCGGCGTTCCGGTCATTGCCTCAAATTTGCCCGGCGTTCGCCGAGTATTTAGCGATCATGAGCAGGGTCTGTTAATTGAGCCGGGCGATAAAATAGACTTAAAGAACAAATTAGAATTTATTTTCAACAACGAAGAAATGAGGCGCATCATGGCGCTATCTGCCAGGCGCTTAGCTAAGACCAAATACGATAAAAATAAAATGAAAAGTTGTTTAGAAATTTTATTTAATTAATATTTAATTAAAATGAAAATCGCTCTCGCGAACAATCTTTATTGTCCGTATAACCGCGGCGGCGCGGAAACAGTTGTCAGGCAAATGGCCGCCGATTTAAAAGCGCAGGGCCATGATGTTTTTCTGATTACGACCAAACCGAAGCCTCAGCCCGCGCGCAAAGAAAAAGCGTCCGACAATGAAAAATTTAATGAGGAATTGCGGATATATTACTTCCCTTCTTATTATTATAATCTGGCCAAGCTGCCTTCATATATAAAAGTTTTCTGGCACTTCGCCAATATTTTTTCCTGGCGCAAGGCGGCGGCGATTAAAAAAATTCTAATAAAAGAAAAACCGGAATTGGTTATTACTCATAATCTCATGGGGCTGGGCTTTCTTCTACCCTTAGTGATTAAAAAGCTCAAAATCCGCCATGAGCATTATTTGCACGACATCCAATTGCTTTATCCCACGGGACTGATGATGCTGGGAAAAGAAAGCGTCATCGATGGCTTAAGCGCTAGAATTTATCAACTCTTTACCCGTGATTTTCTAGGTTCGCCGGCTAAAGTTATTTCACCCTCCTTCTGGCTACTTGAGCAGCATCGCCAGCGCGGTTTCTTTAAGGATTCTCAAACCGAAATTAAAAATCTGACAACGCTTAAAAGCGCGGCGGCTATAAATCGCAATCAAGCGGCAAAAAATTTCCTTTTTGTCGGCCAAATTGAAGAACATAAAGGAATTATGTTTCTTTTAAAATCTTTCCAAAGCGCCCTGAAAATAAGGCCTGATATTAAATTAACTGTTATCGGCGACGGCTCCCTTCTAAGCGCTGCTCGAAATATGGCCGGAGAGAGCAAGCAAATTGAATTCCGGGGAAGACTGTCCAGCGATCAGGTAAAAGAAATTATGGCGGAAAACGACTTTTTGATTGTCCCCTCTTTATGCTATGAAAATTCGCCGATGACGATTTATGAGGCTCATGCTACCGGCTTAAAAGTCCTGGCCGCTAACATCGGCGGCATTCCGGAAACTGTTAATGATTATGATAAGCTGTTTAGGCCGGGGGATTTGGAAGATTTAAAGAATAAAATTCTTGGTATAAACTGAGTTTATTTACAATAGAGATAGGGCGATCCGCTAAAAAATTTAATATCTAACATAAAAGCCAACAAAGTTGGCTTTTTTAAAAAATAAATAATAGAAAAAGGTTATTTTAATCCATGTAATCTCTTGTTCGCCTGGATGTCGAAGATTGTTTTTTTTAATCCGTTGGTAAGAGTCACGACCGGCATCCAATTTAAATTATTTTTTGCCTGGCGTATATCCGGCAAAACTAATTCCGAAATAAATAGGGGGCTGGCCTCATGCCTGACGACAGACTCCGAATTGGTTTCAGCTTTGATCATATCGACCAGGGTTGTCAGCTTGATATTAACATCAGAACCGATATTGAGCGGACCGGCGACATCGGTCGCCATAATTTTAGCAACCGCATCAAGAGCATCGTCGATATAGCAGAAAGATGAAGAAAACGTTTCATCTCCCGGAATAACAATTTCTTTGTTCTCCAAAGCGTTATTGATAAAATCAGGGATCATTTGATCGTCGTTCTGCTCCATGCGCGGGCCGTAAATTCTAAAAAGACGGATTATCTTGGCGTCGATATTATATAAAGCGCGGTAATTTACAACCATCGTTTCGGCGAAGCGTTTGCCTTCATCATAAGAACTCCTCTCCGAAAGATGATCCACCCGCCCCAAATCATTTTCTGACACTTTCTGCTCCGGATTATCCAGGCTGCGCGGGCCGTAAACGACCGAAGAAGAAAACTGCAAAAATTTAGCGTTATATTTAACAGTTAAATCCAATAAATTTTTAACGGCATAAGAATTAGCCAATAAATTTGCCAGGCGATTTGTCAAAAAACGGCGCGGCGACATGGGACAGGCCAAATTATAAATCTCTTGGATTCCCTGAAATTCGACTTTGAACTTTTTCAAGTCAGCCTGGCCGTCTAAATCAAGCGGCTTGCTTATATCGTGGTTGATAAACACGAAATCAGGATTAGCCAGCAAATGGTCGATGTTGCGCTCGCTCCCGGAAATAAAATTATCCACGCAGATGACTTTGCAAGTTTTAACCAGTTCATCGCAAAGATGAGAACCGATAAAACCGGCGCCGCCGGCGACCAAAACATTTTTTTTATCGAAAATAACTTGTTTAGGCATATGTTTATCCCGCCTAACGGCGGATTAATTATTCATCTTTATTATATCAAGATTAACGCCGCCATTAAAGTCCTGCTCCCAGGCATAAAATGATTCCAAAAGCACTCCGGCGTTATTAAAAATACGGACATGCGGCGTAGCGCCAGCATTCGCGCCTAAAGCAATTTCGCCCAAACCGTCATTATTCAAATCGCCGACCGCCAAATTAATTCCCCCCTGCCAATTTTTATTATAAGCTAAAAATTGCGTTTGGAGCTTGCCGTAATTATCAAATATTTTTACCTGCGGCTCCCGGCCTTTTCCGGGAACAAGAATGATTTCTGCTTTATTACGGTCTTTGCGACCGTTAACGTTGGCGACGGCCACTTTAACGCCCCCGCGAAAATTCTTTTCATAAGCTAAAAAGGCGCCAATCAGCTTCCCGTCTCGTTTGAAAATTCTGACTTGCGGCTCCTGGCCGCTGCCCGAAGAAATAACAATTTTATTTTCTCCATTTCCTTCAAGGTCGCCGATAGCGATGTTTAAACCGCCGGCTAAATTATTTTGCGTCACGAAAAACTGTTTCTGTAATTTTCCGCTTTCATTAAAGATGCGCACCTGGCCGGCGCCGCGCGAAGCCGGCACGGTAACTATTTCCGCCTGATCGTTATTATCAAGTTTAGCGACCGCCAAATTAACGCCCCCGCGGAAATTCTTTTCATAAGCCAAAAACTTTTTTAGAAGTTTTCCCTTGTTGTTGAAAATCATAACCAGAGGCTCCGAGCCCGGGGCGGCGCCGACAATTATTTCGTCAACATCGTCGCCGTTTATATCGCCGGTTGCCAGGCTGGCACTAGAGCCGAACTTTTCGCTCCAAGAAATTTTCGCTACCAAATCTCCGTTGGCGGCGGTCAGCTTAGTTTCCTTTTGCCCCGTTGCCGGAATAAGGAGCAAGCGACCCAAGCGGCTATATAAATGGGACTTGGCCATTTCAATCGCCTTGTCTAAATTTAAGCGGCCGTTGCCTAATTGCCCCAAGTAGTTTGGATTCAAGCGGCTGATATTATCAGTCGAGGCGAATAAAATATTAACAATTTCCCGGCGGCTCAGCTCGGGGTTGGCCTGAGAAATCAGTGCCAAAGAAGCGGAGACAAGCGGGGTGGCCATTGAAGTTCCGGACCAAAAACCATCATAGTATTTATTCTGATCATTTACATCGCTACCGGGGGTGACTGTGTTAAAAAAACTGATTCCCGGGGCGGCGATATCGACGCAATGGAAGCCATAGCTGGAAAAACGCGCTTTCTGATCAAGAGCATCGGTCGCTACGACGCCAATCACCATATTTTCACCCAATTGCCCGTCGTAGCAGGCCGGATAAATCTGAGTCTTGTCAATGTTATAACCTTCCCCGGCCGCTTGTTCGTTTCCGGCCGCGGCCACGACCATAACACCGGCGCTGTGGGCGCGCTTAATCGCTCCCTGCATCGCTTCGCTATAATTAAAATTAACAAAACTTAAATTGATTATATTGGCGCCGTTGCGAGTCGCATAATCAATGGCGCGGATAACGTCGCTGATTTTCCCTTCTCCTTTATCATTCAAGACGCGCAAAGGCATAATTTTCGTACGCCAAGTAACTCCGGTCACGCCGCGGTTATTATTGCCGCGAGCGGCAATAATCCCGGCGACCATTGTCCCGTGGCTGACGCCGGCCTCGGTCCAACCGCTAAAAAATTTAGGGGAAGGATCAGAACCATTGGAGACAAAATCCCAACCGTTTACGTCGTCAATAAAACCGTTCTTATCATCGTCCTTATTATTAGCCGCGATTTCTTTCCCATTGCGCCAAATATTATCCTGTAAATCAGGGTGTTTTATGTCAACGCCGGAATCAATAACGGCAATAACCATATCCGGACTTTCTGAAATCTTTTCCCAAGCGCCATCGGCGCGGATTTTGGCCAGATACCATTGATTCTTGTAATAAGGATCATTAGGCGTAATGCTAGCCAAAACAGGCTCGGCGAAGACGAAAAAAAGTATAAAAAAAGATGTTATTAATTTCTTCATATAGCATCCTTATGATAACATATCTTCTGTTTTTTTTACAATCGCCTTTTCTAGCTTTTCTAGAGGCTTTCAATCTCTTTTAGTGTTTTTTCGGCGCATTGGCGCCAGCTGAATTTATGGCTTTGTTCGATTCCTTTATTTATAAGAGTCCGGCGCAAATTTTCATCTTTTATAATCCTGGCCATGGCCCTAGCAATATCATGCTTATCATTTTGATTAAAATACAGAACGGCTTCTCCGGCAATTTCCCGCAAAACCGGCAAGTCGGAAGCGATTGTCGGCAAGCCGCAGGCCAAAGATTCCAGAATCGGAATACCGAATCCTTCATGCTTAGTCGGAAAAACAAAAGCGCTCGCGGCGTTATAAATATAAGGCAAGTCATCTTCGCTGACCCAGCCGGGCATATAAACATCATTATTTAGATTGAATTCCTCGATGACATATTTTACTTCGTCAAAACCAAAACTGGCGTTGCCGATTAAAACCAGTTTCTCCTTGATTTCCGGATTATTCTCGCGTACCAGAGACAGAGCTTCAATAAGCGCCGGAGTGTTTTTTTTCTTTTCCAGGCGCCCGACATAAAGAAAAAACGGCTTCGTGATACCATATTTTTCTAAAATAGCGGAAGTTTTCTCAAGATCATTAAGGGGATCATTAAGGGGGCGGAAAATTTCATTATCATAGCCATTATGGACGACGGAAATTTTTTGCTTCTT
Organism: uncultured Gammaproteobacteria bacterium; assembly: GCA_964648205.1. Classification (GTDB taxonomy): domain Bacteria; phylum Patescibacteriota; class Patescibacteriia; order Patescibacteriales; family UBA12465; genus UBA12465. Next base: position 53,915 of record CAZYNT010000003.1, on the reverse strand, counting down.
TGTTTTTGGATATAAGCTGAGAATTTCCTGTTTCGTAAATTCTGAAACGGTAATGATTTTTTTAGCGTGATGGAGAGCAAAAGCGGTCGACCAATAAAGATAATCGACTGAGTTGGAACGGTATTTTCCAAGAGTCGCCAACTTGACCGCGAAATTAATCAAGCGGCGCGAACCAACTATCTTAGTTTTTGCTCTTTCGGAAAAATAAAGATTCTGTTCGCGCACGAAAGCAATATCATGGATAGTATTGATTGTTTTCCGCGGGCTGAAAAGAGGCAAAGTATGGGCGGGCACAAAGAGAACATCCGGCCGGCGCCAGAGCATTTCCAGCGAAAGACGGCCCAGAGTCCAAAAAGAATATAGGGGCCAATTTAAATACTTAAAATGAAAATTATGATTATTTCTGATCGCCGCCTTAAGTTCAGCAATCGGCGGATTATCCAAATACAGCCAATAGGTATTAATCTTGTCGATAACAGCTAAATTTTGAATAAGATAAAATGAGTACCATTCCGTACCGGTTTTGCGTTCTCTATTGGCGCGCGAGGCATCAATGCCGATAATCATAAAAATAAATTCCAGGGGGTTGCCCGGGAATTTAATTACTTAGTCGCTAAAATACTGCGTTTATATGAATCCAGGTTATCTAAAGCAATGCCTGTCCCCTTGGCGACGCAGAGCATTGCGTCGTCGGCGACATAAGCCGGTACACCGGTCGTCCGGGAGATTAGCTGGTCTATGTTGCGCAAAAGCGAGCTCCCGCCGGTTAGAACTATCCCTTTATCCATAATATCGGCCGCTAATTCGGGCGGAGTTTTCTGCAAGACTTTCTTGGCCGCCGAAATAATCGCTTCAAGTTCGTTTTGAATAGCTTCCGTCACATCATCGCTTGAGACGGTGATGCTGCGCGGCAAGCCGGTGACAATATCGCGCCCTCTTATTTCCATATGCAATTTGTCTTCCATATAAAGAGCCGAACCGATATTTATTTTTATTTCTTCCGCCGTCCTTTCGCCGATTGCCAAATTATATTTTTTACGGATATATTCAAGGATGGCCGCGTCGAATTTATTGCCGCCCACGCGGACGGAAGTTGAGGCAACGATGCCGCCCAGAGAAATAACCGCCATTTCCGCCGTGCCGCCGCCGACATCAACAATCATATGGCCGGTCGCGGAACCAATCGGAATATCGGCGCCGATCGCCGCGGCGACCGGTTCTTTGATGATATAAGCGGCTTTGGCGCCGGCGGCTATCGTCGCTTCGATAACAGCGCGGCGTTCCGTCGAAGAAATGCCGGCCGGCACAGCCACCATGACTTCCGGACGGAACAAGCGGATTCCACCCAAAGTTTTATTGATAAAGTAGCGAATCATCGCTTCAGTCGCTTTATAGTCGGCGATTACGCCATCCTTCAAGGGACGAACGGCCAAAATAGTATCGGGCGTGCGGCCGATCATGTCCTTAGCCTCGTTGCCAACCGCTAAAATTTTTTTATCGGCTATAGAAACAGCGACGACGCTGGGTTCATTAATAACAATCCCGCGTTTCGGCAAATGGACAAGAGTATAGGTTGTACCGAGATCAATCCCGATTCTTTTGATAAACATAATAAAAATTCTAACTAATTCATCTTAGTATTTTTTGATGTTTTAGTCAAATTATCGACTTTACTCTTCGTAATCGCGATCGTCCTCATCGTTCTCTTTATCCTTATTGGCGACGATCTTTTTTACCTTCTCGGCGAATTCAAAGGTATCGAATTCTTCTTTAAAGAAAAAATAATCCGCGCCGAGTTCAAGCGAGCGGCTGCGGCTGTCCTCGTCGCTCAAATCGGTAAAGATAAATATCTCTTTCTCGGCGAGCTCCTCATCGCTTTTAATTCTTTTTATCACTTCGAAGCCGTCGACTTTCGGCAAAATCAAATCTAAAATAATATATTGGGGGTCGAAGTCCCTGATTTTAGCCATCAATTCTTCAATTTCCTCGTCCGCCTCGCTAACCTCGACCTCAAGGTCAGCGGCCGTAAATTGTGCTTCTAGACCGTAGAGAATGTTAGCGTCATCCTCGATAATAAAGATTTTTTTGTTGCCCATAAATTTATTTTTTCAATTTTTGCCACCAGGCAGAATTATTTTTATACCAATTAATTGTCTCTTCCAGTCCCGCCGTAAAGTCTATTTGCGGCTGCCAGCCAAGCTCTGTTCTAGCTTTGGAAAAATCAATCGCATAGCGCAAATCGTGGCCGAGGCGGTCGGGGACATACTCGATCATTTCTTCCCCCTGCCCCATGGCTTTGAGAATCAACTCGGTTATTTCTAAATTTCCCTTTTCACTATTACCGCCCAAGCAATAAGTTTCGCCGATTCTGCCTTTTTTAATAATAAAATCGAGGCCGCGATTATGGTCGTCGACATGAATCCAATCGCGGATATTTTTACCGTTGCCATAAACCGGGACTTTCTTCCCTTCGATTAAATTCGTGATGAATAAAGGAATGAGTTTTTCCGGATATTGATAGGGGCCGTAATTATTTGAACAATTAGAAATAGTTATCGGCAGCTTATGGATATGGAAATAAGCGCGCACTAAATGGTCGGAAGCGGCCTTCGAAGCGCTATAGGGAGAACGCGGATCGTATGGGGTTTTTTCGTTAAACTTAGGCGCGTCCAAAGCAAGCGAGCCGAAAACTTCGTCGGTCGAAATATGATGAAAGCGGATATTGCCATTATTTTTGGCGGCTTCAAGAAGAATGCGCGTTCCCTCGACATTGGTTTTAATGAAATCAGCGCTATTTTTAATCGAACGGTCAACGTGGCTCTCGGCCGCAAAATGGACAATCAAATCAATTCCCACAACAATCTTATTCACTAAATCAGCATCGCAAATATCGCCCTGAATAAATTTATACTGAGGATTATTTTCAACATCACGTAAATTATCTAAATTGCCAGCGTAGGTCAAAACATCCAGATTAACAATCTCATCCTCCGGATAATTTTTGAGCCAGTAGTGGATAAAATTAGAACCGATAAAGCCGGCGCCGCCGGTAACAAGTAGTTTCATAATATTAACTTTGTAATTTTTTCGCTTTCAAAATATTAACGACAATCGCACTTTTGATGTTATAACCTTTATTTTCTGGCATATTTTTTACAAATTCAAACCATTTTCCGCTTTTAATATTTTTCGCTTTTCCAGTTAATTCAAAGCCGATACAAACCTTTTCCCAATCCTTATGCCAAACCGAAATAGAAACGTTATTATTAGCATCTAAATTTTTTATTGATTCTTTAATATGGGAATTGCTGATAATAATCTTATCGCCGAACACTTTACAATAAGCCACCGCAATCACGTGGGGCCGCTTCCCTTTGCCAGTAGTAGCCAGAGCTAAGACATTATCTTCGATTAATTTTTTTAAACCAGCAGTAATTACGGCCATAGGCTAAGAGTTTAATTTCTTAACTATACTCTCTACTTGCCCCGGCGCATATTCTGATTGCGGCCACTGGACATGGCCGTCGCCCACATGGCGCGGAATAACGTGAAAATGCAAATGCGGAATATTTTGGCCGGACACGGGATCATTGTTTTCTACTACGTTATAACCAGCGACACCTAGTTTTTCTTTCAGTAATTTTCCCATCTTCTTAACGACCAGCATGACGGCGATAAAATCTTCTTCCGTAATATCATCGATATTCTGATAATGTTTTTTGGGCAAAACTAAAATATGCCCGGGATTAACCGGTTTTATATCTAAAAAGGTCAAAACCTTATCATCTTCATAGACCTGGTGACAAGGAATCTCATGCTTAACTATTTGGCAAAAGATACACATATATATCTGTTAACTTATTTTATACGGGGACTTAGAATCTTTTTCCCATCTTATTTCATCCACTTCTTCGGCTTTATTAGCTCCTTTATATAATTTATCCGGTAAATTTATGCTGAGAGCCGGAACATCGGATATACATTTATAGCCATGGACCACGCCCGGAGGAACAATCACTAGGCTCGGGCTACTTTCTCCCACCTCAATCTCCAGCGCCTCGCCTTTAGTCGGCGATTTTTCGCGGCGGTCCCAAAGATATAAACGAAAATTGCCCGGACCGATAAAAACAAAACAGTCGCTTTGCGCCCTATGTTCATGGGGGCCGCGCACCACCCCGGGGTTAGTCAAGCTGACATAAGACATCAGGGGATCAAAATCAAGTTCATCGCGGCGAAAAATCTCCGTGAGCGAGCCGCGCGCATCAGTATTCTTAACCAAAGGTTTTATTATTACGCCGTGGATCATAGTCAATCTTTTATTAACTTAAAAAATAAAAATTAAATTTTAATCAATCTACCCTGAGCGCCGATATGGGAAACTTTGGTCGCGGCGTTCTGCAAGCTAAGTTGCAAAGTTTTATTGATATCGCTTTTAAACAGCGTCCAGCCAGCGGCGAAAGAAGAATTAAAAATATCGCCGACGCCGGTTGTGTCGACGCGCTTTTTCTCTTTAATGATATCGCGCCGATAAATATTCTTCCCGTCGTAAACTATCACGCCATCGCTCCCCATGGTTATCACGACCAATTTCGGGCCGAAGCTGTGGAGAATTTTAATCAAATTTTCGGTGTTATTCAAAAAGTCATGATTAGAATTCTTGTATTCCCGAGAGTTTAAAACCAATCCCAGGGCTTCATCTTTATTACAAGCCAAAACAGTCGTCTTAGCTAAATACGGCTTTATCTTCTCTACTCCGCCTAGAAGCTGGGTCATGCCCGGATTCCAAAAAACATTCGGGCCCTTTTCCGTAACGACGGAAAAAATTTTCCTTAAATTTTCTAGCCATTTGCCGGATAAAGAGGCAATATATATTGCCTTGGTATTTTTCAGTTTGGAAACATCTTCAGCGCTTATAACTAATCTGTTATTAGCGCCGCGCTGGGCAAAAATAATCCTTTCTCCGCTCGGTTCGATCAGGATGAACGATGATCCGCTTTCCTCGTTTTTTATTATTTTCATCAAATGAGTATCGACCTTACGGGCTTTAAGATTCTCAATAATCAGACGGCCGTTATGATCATCGCCTACGGGAGCCAAGCAGGCTACCTTCAAGGAAAAATTCACAAGACAGGCGGCCGCATTAGCCGCGCCTCCGCCAAAAGAATAATGGAATTTATCCACCTTTATCTTTGCTCCCGACTCAAAAGCTAAAAGCTTCTGGCGCAAAATATCCTGACCATTATTGATTAAGATCCCTTGATCGGTAAAAAAGGAAATATCGTGCGTTGTCCCGCCGATAGTTATAAAATCATATTTCATAGAATAAATTTATTAATATAATATTATCATAAAAAAGTCTTCTTTTCCAAAAAAAAGGGTTTAATTCTTTTCGAAGCCAGGGTAGCCAGATTAAATAAAATCAGGGCCGCCAGAAAGCTCCACAAGCTCTGATAAGCTAAAGTTATCCAAAAATGAGACTGAAAAAGGAAAAAAGTATCAAGGCCAGAGCTGAACAATGACAGAATAGCCGCAGCCAGAAAATTATAAAAAATCGTCAAACCAACCATCAGCGCCAATAGAGTATAGAAAGAGCGGTTAGTCAGCCAATTTTTCAGCACCCATTGCGCCAAAAAAAGCGTGCTCAAAAAAATAATCAGATAAAACCCGAAAAAATGAAAAGACAAAACATCGAGCCAAAATCCGGCCATGAGCGCGGAAAGCAAGGCGGTGTAAAAATCCAAGAAAAAAAGGATAAATGTCAGGATGATGAGAACCAAATTAAGCTGGCGATAGGGATCGGGCAAAGCGCTAACAAAAGAAAACTGCAGCCAAGCTAAAAAAGAAAGAGAGAAAAACAAAATGAATATTTGCCAAATGCGCTTTATCATAAGCTTAAGGAATAATAACTGTCACGACGGTCAAATTATTCAAATTAACCAAAGGCTCTATAGTCGCATCCTGCCAGACTTCATTGCTTTCATTCCTAATTTCGATTACTTTGCCGATCAACAAGCCGCGGGGTATTTTCCCTCCCAAGCCGGAAGTGATAACTGTGTCTCCCACAACAATCTTTTCTAGTTGGGGGATATAATTCATTTTTATGGTCAATCCTAAATCGCCGTCGGTAATCCCCTGCGTTTTCGTCTGGTTCTGAATGGCGGCCGCCAATTTACATTCCGGACTCGTCGTCAAACAAATTTTAGCGCTCGTTTCTTTAGCTTCGATTATTTTACCGATAATCAAGCCATCTTCGGACACTACCCCTTGGCCGGCGGCAATCCCGTCTTTAGTGCCCTTATTGATAATCAAATCCTGGCTGGCTTCCGTCCCCTCGGCTAAAGTTTCGCGCGCGATAACCGCCGCCGCCACCGCTTTGAAATTATTATCATTTAAAAATTCCAATTGGCTTCTCAGCTTATTATTCTCTTCGGCTAATTCCTTCTGCTTCGAATTCTCGACTGTCAGGCGGGCGACCTCCCTCGTCAGTTCGTCGACTTTAGTCTGGAGAGAATCCTGGGTTTCCTTGTCTTGATAAGAGCGGTTGAAAGAATCGCCTAGGCCATAAAGGCGCTCGCTTATGGGACGGACGGCGCTTAAAAAAAGTTTTTCTAAAGGGCGCAAAATTCCGACGCTATGTAAAAAAACCAGTAGCCCGAAAACTACCAGTGAAATTACAATCGGATTGTTCTTTTTTATTTTTCTCATGATAAAAAAATCTTATTTAGGGCCGCCTATTCTTGGTTGTTGGCTAATACGACTTTTTCGAGCAGTTCTTTATTGCCTAAAAGCAAACCCGTTCCACGGGCCACGCAAGTCAGCGGATCATCAACAATTTTAACCGGAATTTTCGCCGCGGCGGAAATCGCCTTATCGAGCCCGCGCAGCAAAGCGCCGCCGCCGGATAAATAAAGGCCTCGCTCATAAATATCGGAAACCAGTTCCGGCGGAGTGGTCTCAAGAATCGTCTTAATGGTTTCAATAATCTTGGAAATAGTCCGGCTAATCGCTTCGCGAACTTGTTTGTCGGTAATCATAATCGCCTTCGGCAGACCGGTCAACAGATCGCGGCCCCTGACTTCTATTTCCTTAGGCTCATCAAGCGGGACGGCTGAACCAATGCCGATCTTAATGCTTTCCGCCAATTGCTCGCCGATTAAGATATTAAATTCCTCGCGGATATATTCAATAATATTATTGTCAAATTCATTGCCCGCCGCTTTCAGCGAGCGCCAAGTAACGACGCCACCCAAAGAAACAACGGCGATTTCAGTCGTGCCGCCGCCGATATCGACAATCATCGTCGCGGTCGCTTCGGTTACGGGCAGGCGCGCGCCAATCGCCGCCGCCATCGCCTCTTCAATCAAATAGACTTTTCTGGCTCCGGCCGAACGAGCGGCGTCTTCAACCGCTTTCTTTTCCACTTCGGTCAAATCAAGCGGAATGCCAATGACGACGCGGGGGCGAGGGATAAGGGTAAAATTTTCACTGTGGACTTTATTGATAAAATATTTCAACATCTTTTCCGTGATTTCAAAATCAGAAATCACTCCATCCACTAGTGGTTTAATCGCTTCAATGTGCCCCGGAGTTTTACCAACCATCTTTTTAGCGGCTTCGCCCACTTCCAAAATTTCATTGGTGCGCTTATTAATAGCGACAACGCTCGGCTCGTTCACAACCACCCCTTTATCGGTAACATAAACCAAGGTATTCCTAGTGCCTAAATCGATTCCTAAATCATGGCTAAAGCGGCCGATAAGTTTATTGAACATATTTTAAATCTTTAAACTATTTTAATTTCGCACTTAAGTCTTCAATTTTTACTAAATCGCCAACAGCTTGCGTTCGGCTTTTTAGCTCAACGCTGCCTGTAGATAAAGTTTTCTTGCTCACTATCAAACGATAGGGGCAGCCGATTAAATCCGCATCAGCAAATTTTTCACCTGCCTGCAAGTCGCGATCGTCAAAAAGGACTTCAATCCCCTCTTTCGCCAAATCATCATAAATTTTTCTAGCGGCCTCATCCTCGCCGAGCGATAAAAGATGAACCTTGAACGGCGCCACGCTTTCCGGCCAAATCATTCCCTTCTCGTCGTGGAATAATTCAACGATCGTGCCCATGACGCGGCTCGGGCCGATGCCATAACAACCCATGACCGCAAGCTCTTCTTTCCCGGTCTGATCTTTATACTTTACGCCGAAAGGCGCGGAATATTTTGTGCCGAGCTTGAAGATATTCCCCACTTCAATTCCTTTCTTCTCTATTAATTTTTTATTGCCGCATAACGGACAATTCGGCTGTTCGGCAATTATTTCCTGATTAACCGCGGCTTTACATTTCTCGCAAACAAAAATATTATCTTCGCCCGCCTCAGTTATGGTCTGGAACTCATGGGAATACTTGGAAAAAGTTCCGCCCGAAGCGTAGGTCAAATAAGTGTAGTCGCCCAAACCTAAACGTTTATAAATTTTGTCATAAGCGGCTTTCACCTCTTCGTAGTAGCGGTCCAAATCGGCTTGATTGACGTGGAAAGAATATAAATCTTTCATAGAAAATTCCCGCCCCCGGATAAGGCCGGCTTTAGCTCTCTTTTCATTCCTAAATTTAGTCTGGATTTGATAAATGGCTAATGGTAATTCGCGATAGGAAAAAATAAATTTTCCGCCCAAAGGGGTAACGATTTCTTCGTGAGTCGCGCCAAGCGCATATTCTTTCTTGTCAGATCCGCTTAATTTAAACAAAGCATCAAAATTCTCATAACGGCCAGTCGCCACCCAGGATTCTTTCGGCGTTAAAGCCGGCATCAAAACCTCCTGGCCGTGAGCCGCATTAATCTCTTCTCGGATAATGTTCATTATCTTATATAATACGCGCAAACCTAAAGGTAAAAAAGTATAAATACCTGCGCCAACCTTATCAATAAAACCAGCCCTAATCAGGGCTTGGGCATTATAACTCGTTTCATCTTTGGGCAGTTCTTTGACTGTTCTGGTAAAAAGTTGCGATTGACGCATAAACGATTTGATTAGAAGTAAATTTATCTTTATACTAACGAAAAATTAGGGGCTTGTAAAGCTTGCTTCGCCCAGTAAGGCGAGCTAATTTTTAGCCATTTTTTTGAGCGCCGCTTTCACGCGTTCGCCGCTATCTGTGAGCGCCGGATCAATCGAATTCAAGGCCGAGCGCGCATCGCTTAGGGTATATCCTAGAGACATTAAAGCGTCGATTTCGTCGCTGCCCATCAGACTGGAAGAATTAATTGTTGTTGCCACGCCACCCGAGCGCAAAACCTTAGTTTTAAGTTCAAGGACGACCCGTTCGGCGGTTTTTTTGCCAATGCCAGAAACTTTAGTTAAAAGATTGGCGTCGCCCCGAATAATCGCTTCTTTAATATCATTTGCACTGGCAATAGAAATAACGCCTAAAGCTGATTTTGGCCCAACTCCGGAAACCGTTAGAAGTAAAGTAAACAGTTCTAAATCTTCCATGATTTTAAAGCCGTAAAGATCGCTCGCTTCTTCCCGGACTTGATGATGAGTATAGATTTCAACTTCCGCTCCGATTTTCAGTTCATTTAAAAAATTTTCGCCGGCATAAATTTGGTAGCCGACGCCCGACACTTCTAAAATCGCAAAGTTTAAAGATTTATTGATAATGCGACCGCGTAGATAAGAAATCATATTTTTTAATTTTTTCTTCTAATGACCGTTAGAGCCGGAATCAGGCCGAATTTATAATCTAATTCGAGCCGGGCGGTTTGCGCTCCGCCGCCGCCATGAGCTTCTTTAAGTTCGGTGTCGGTTTTCGCTTCCAAAAGACTGGCTAATTCCAATTTTATTATATCATAATTCGGCCGAATAATCTCGATTGTATCGCCGAGTTTGATTGTATTGTGGACCCGGAAATAAACGGCGATTTTTCCGTTCGGCGTCTTTTCGCTCTTTAAGACCTGGCCGCAAAATTCCCAGGCGCTCTTATTATGGGAGTTGGTAATATTTTGGTCGGCTTTGGTTCCCAGCAAAAAACCGGTCGTGTAGCCGCGATGGACTAATTTAGTTTCAAGTTCTTTGAATAAGGGGTTTAATTCGTTTTTTAACTTTGCCCCCGCGATTTTTTTATCAACCAAATCAAGCGCCGTGCGGTAAATGCCGCAGACTGTGGCTTGATAGTAGACGCTTTTCGCCCGGCCCTCTATTTTAAAGCTCGTAACGCCGGCGGCCGCGAGTTCCTTCAAATATTTAATCAAACATAAATCTTTTGAGTTCAAAAGATAGGCGCCGTGGCGCTCTTCGACCAGCTCCAATTCTTCGTCATGGTTGCCGGTTTTAAGAGTTACGTCGTATTCCCAGCGGCAAGGCTGAGCGCAATCGCCCAAATTGCCGCTGCGGTCCAGGATTAATTTCGACAAGAAGCAGCGGCCGGAATAAGCCATGCACATCGCGCCGTGCACAAAATATTCTAATTCCATTTTAGGAACCGCCTTATGGATTTCCTTTATTTCTTTTAGGGTTACTTCACGGCCAAGGATTATTCTTTTCAGTCCCTGCTTCGCCCAGAACTTAACGGCCTCCAAATTAGTGCAATTCGCCTGGGTTGATAAATGGATTTCCGCTTGCGGCCAAACTTTTTTAATTAAATTAATAATCCCCGGATCAGAAACAATCAAAGCATCGACCTTAATCGCTTTTAAAATTTTTAAATAGGCCGGAAGTTTTTTAAAATGTTTATTATGCGCAAAAATATTAACGGTCACATAAACTTTTTTCTTTTTGGCATGCGCGTATTTAACCACTTCTTTAATGCCGGCTAAATCAAAGTCATTGATGCGGACGCGCAGAGAAAAATCAGGAATACCCAGATAAACCGCATCCGCGCCATAGGCAAAGGCGGTTTTCATTTTTTGCTCATTTCCAGCCGGAGCCAGTAATTCTAATTTTTTCATATATATTAGCCAAATTTTTTCTATAATTATTATAATATATTTTAAAGTTAAAAGAAATATTGACAAAATATATAAAATATTCTATACTTTTTGGTTAAAAATATGGAACGCTTGCCGTTCTTTTAAAATTAGTATTCACCCAATACAAAAACCAAATTCACTATGAAAAAAATCATGATTATCCTGATCATGCTGGCAGCTATTTTCTCAGTCACAAACGTCTCCGCTTCCATAACTGGAACCGTAGTCGTAAAAAATTGTCAAACTTTAACAATCTATATCCAGAGCACTTACGACAACGGAGAATCTGAGATTTCCAGCAGTACCTGCACCAATGCCGACGTTTCCACACTGGCATCAATCGGCATTCCTGTAGATGCTTGGCCACTCTTCGCTAATAATAAAAACCTCTTATTTTCAACTGAGGCTTTCGTGCTGGAACGGGAAAAAAAGGAAGTTGAGGCCAAACTGGAAACTACCTCTACCGATCTTTATCAGACGAGGAGGAACGCCGATACCTGGCGGTTCCTTTTCTGGATCGTGTCGATAATTGGCATTATTGTTATCGCAATACTGAAAATAAAACTGTACGAGGCAAAAAAACACAGATAAACCTCCTCAGACCGCTTACAAAAGCCCCGAAGCACAGAACATCGTGCAACGGGGCTTTTTTTCATCCAAAAAATATTTCTTCCCTGTTCTAATTTTCTTTCTCCTACTTCTTTAAGCCGAGCATTAATTTTATTTCATCAATTTTTATTTCTTTTTTGACCAGCACTTCAGGCAAGGCTTCAACAAAATTTAAATCGGTGCTCAAAGTATCTTTCATGATATCAGCCTTCTTTTTAGCCAAAGCCAATTTTAATTCCGCGCCGGCGCCGGCCAGATAGACGCTCGTCTCATCGCGCAAACTCAGATTCGCTTCTTTGCGCAGCATGTTAATAAATCTAATCAGTTCCCTCTTCAATCCTTCTTCTTTCAATTCCGGCGTAATCACCAAATCTAATTCCACTTCAATCTTATCATCATCCGTTTCCGCAAATTCAACCGCCGCCAAATTCAATTCATCTTTAATCAAATCAATATATTCAAGGGTAATTTCATTTTTAATCTTAATCGTAATTTTCCCAAGCATCTGGCGGATTTTGATTCCCGCCTCGTCGCGCTTCGCCAGGCCGAGCTCAACGATGCGGCGGGTTATATTCATATCAGTGAGCAGATGGCTATTGTCCGTCTCATCGGCCGTCGGCCATTTCTCCAGATGGACGGATTTATTATTATCCTTAAAATCGTTGCCGCTTACCCTCTGCCATAAACTTTCCGCTATAAACGGCATGAAGGGCGCCATTAATTTCGCCAGTTCGCTTAAAACATAGCGGGTCGTTCCAAGCGCATTCTTCTTGTCGGCTTCATCGTCTGATTTAAAGCGATCACGCGAGCGGCGCAGATACCAAGTCGAAAGCTCGTCGATAAATTCCGGAATTTGGCGGGCGGCTTCGTAGACATGAAAAACGTCTAATTCCGCGCTGATTGTTTTGATTATTTCATTCAGTTTCGCCAGAATCCAAACATCTAGAACATTTTTTGATTCCGGCTTCTCAATCTTGGCGCTCTCCGGAACAGCATACATCTCGTAAAATTTATATACATTCCATAAAAGCATGATATTCTTGCGGAAAACATCTTTCACATCATCTAAATCATAGCGCTTCCCTTCGCCCGGCTGGTTAAGAGTATACATATGCTGGCGCACGGCATCGACTCCGTAAAGAGAAATTACTTCCCAAGGGCTGATGATATTTCCTTTTGATTTCGACATCTTCTTGCCGAATTTATCATTGATAAGACCCAAGCAGATTACATTTTTATACGGATTACCTTTACCGAGTAAGGTTGAAACCGCAAGCAAGGTATAGAACCAGCCGCGCGTCTGGTCAATTGCCTCGCAGATGAAGTCGGCGGGAAACTGCTCCTTCTTATCTATCAATTCCGCTTTTTCAAAAGGATAGTGGTTTTGCGCATAAGGCATGGCGCCGGAATCAAACCAACAATCAAAAACTTCTTTGACGCGCTTCATTTTTTCGCCGCAAAGAGCGCAAGTTATTTCATAAGCATCAATTTCCGGACGATGAATGTCTGATTTTAAAGTCGTTTTTCGGCCGCTCAATTCAGACAGTTCCTCGAGGCTGCCGATAACGCGATGCTTATTACATTTTTCGCATTCCCAAATCGGAAGCGGCGTACCCCAATAGCGCTCGCGCGAAATCGCCCAGTCTTTAACATTATTAAGCCATTCGCCGAAACGCCCGGCTTTAATATGATCCGGCACCCAATTTATATTCTGATTATTTGCAATTAATTCTTCCTTAACTTTTGTTACCTCAATGAACCAGGAGTTCTTCGCATAATATAATAAGGGGGTATCGCAGCGCCAGCAAAAAGGATAATCATGTTCGTAAACTTCTTCTTTGAACAAGATCCCTTGCGCTTTTAAGTAATCTAAAATAATAGTTTCAGTCGCGGCGCTCTTTACGAACTTGCCGTTTAAGCCATAGGCTGATAAATCGCCGGTAAAATGACCGGCCTCATCGACGGTGTGGACTTTCGGCAATCCGACCACTTCCCCTAAGTTATAATCGTCTTCCCCGTACATGACCGCGGTATGGACGACGCCGGTACCGTCGGAGGTCGTAACAAAATCAGCCGGCACGACGCGATAGGCCTTTTTATTCTTCGTGGCGGCCTCGGCTTTTATCGAGGCAATATCGAACAAGGGTTCATATTCTAAACCGATCAATTCCGAGCCTTTAAATTCTTTTTTTACTATTGAACCCTTAATAGTGGCCTCTCCTTCTTTCTTGTCATGAATATAAACTAAGTTAAAGGCTAATTTAAGAGGATTTTTATCGTCTAGTTTGTCCAGTCTCTCAAAAACATCTTTAGCAAGTATTAAATTTTCATATTCTATAGAGCCATCTTTAGCTCTTTTATCAACGTTTAATGTTGTAACCTTTACATAATCAATATCACGGCCGACCGCTAAAGCGACGTTCCCCGGCAAAGTCCAAGGAGTCGTCGTCCAAGCGAGAATAAAATCACCCGGATTTACAAGCGCATTCCCCGTTGTCACTTTAAATTTCAGATAAACTGAATTATCCTTGGTTAATTTATAACCTTGAGCTACTTCATGGCTGGAAAGGGCGGTACCGCAACGCGGACAATGCGGAACTACTTTATGTCCTTTATACACCAAGCCTTTCTTATCAATCTCTTTTAATATCCACCACAGAGATTCGATATAAGAATTATCATAAGTTATATAAGGGTGTTCCATATCGACCCAAAAAGCGATGCGGCGCGTCAGCTTCTGCCATTCATCTAAGTAAACCCAGACGCTTTCCTGGCATTTTTGATTAAATTCTTTAATGCCATATTTTTCAATATCAGGTTTGCCAGAAATTCCTAATTGTTTTTCCACCTGTAATTCGACGGGTAAGCCGTGCGTATCCCAGCCGGCTTTGCGTTCGACCCGAAAACCATTCATGGTTTTGTACCGGGGCATTACGTCTTTAAAGGCGCGGGCTAAAACATGATGGATACCGGGCATACCGTTAGCGGTCGGCGGCCCTTCGAAAAAAATAAAATGGCCGCGGGGCGCATCACCCTTAAGGGATTTCTCAAAAATCTTGGCTTCATCCCAAAAATTTAAAACCGCTTCCTCCATCGCGACGAAAGCATTCACCGGCGCTTCTTTTTTATTATTAGCTTGATTGTCTGGCATATTTTAGTTATTTATTTTTTATTTTTGTGCTTGCGAAATTGATTCCAGCGGCCGTAATATTCTTCAGCTGGAGTAAACGGTTCTACGTAATCATCGCTTGGCGTTTTCGCATCTTCTTCGGCCGCAGCAGCCGGCTGTTCCGCTCCAATTTCTGATCTAATTTTTTCTAAATTCATTTCTGCCCATTTTTTCTCATCCTCTCTTTTCCGCCTTTCTCTGGCGGCTTCTATTTTTTCATATATCCCTCTAATAGCTCTATCAACCACCGACTCCTCCTCTTGGAGCTGTCCTGTTTTATGTTCAGTATTTTCAGCCGCGTCGAAATCATTCAGAAGATTTAATTGATTGTCGGGAAATTTATTCTTGGCCATATTATTATTTATTTTAAATAATTGATCAAATCTTCCGGTGTTTTAACAATGGCGCTAAATAAAACGCAGCGGCAAATTTCCTCATCATTTTCCGAAAAAGCATAAATCGGTTTATTTAAAGCGGCCGCGTAGCCGATTTCCATACTTACGCTGACGCCGGAATAGCCATCTTTATTATAAACATAAACCGCATCGGCCATTCTCATTTTATAAAAGTGGTCGTGCGTTAAACCGAGAGCGACGAATTTTTTGTCAAAATCCTTAATATCCGCCCAAACCCCGCCCGAAGCCCGATATAAATGCGGCTCAAAGACCACCACGCCCAAAGCTTTCAGCTTCTGAGCAAATTCTCTCATTTCCGGCGCAAAGCGGTTACTCCCGCAGAGGACGATTGATTTCATATATTTTATAATAATTTATTTTAAATGCCAGGCCACTAAACCAAATTCCTTTATTTTTTCCTTATAACCGGGAAAGCTATACCACATAGCCCGCGCTTCTTGAGCGGAATGGGTTTTCGGATTTATTTCTTCCGGCTTATATTTTTTAAGCAAAGCGCCGATAGTCTTGAAAAGTTCAACTTTAATTACTTCTTTTTTTATTTTCTTCGAACCACAAACTAAAATTATTTTTTCCCCCATCTTTATTTCTCGGTATTTCGGCGTTGCCGCCCGGGTCTCGATTTTTTTCTCGCCGCTTATAATCGCGTCGATAATGTATCTGTCCTTGGAGTTAATTTTTAAAATTTTATCGGGCATAAAACAATTATATTATTTTCTTCGGGCATTAATCCATAATTTCTTAAAAAATGGCATAGTGAGAGTTGAAATCATAAATCCTAAAGTCGGGACAATTCCATTTACCCAGGGGCGTGAAACATTAATTGCGGCTAAATAAATGCTAATAGCAAAGTAGGTAAACAAAGCGATGAGCAGCCGCCGGGCCCAGCTGGTTTCCCAAGCTTTATCATTCTCCACTCGCTTATTCCTTTCCTCAATTTTTCCTAGCCTTTCTTCAATTAATTCCATATTATCTCGATAAATGTTTTTTATTTGATAAAAAATTCCGCCGAGAAACAACCGCGTGTCCAGTTTGCTTTTCTAGCTCTTGTCTGGCTACTCCGGCCACGCCGCCGCCCCTTTTAGCTACTTGTCTATTTTTATCGAACGTATTTGGTAATTCTTTTTTAGAAATCTCAGTGGTCGATGCCTCAGCGAGCATATTTAGAACCAACTCTAAGTTGGTCATATTATCCCGCAAACTTTCTTTTTTTAAATCTTTTATTTTTTTATAATCCTTCGTCTTTAATCCTGCCCAGGCAAAAGTTATATCGTCGGTTAAAATAGCAAACTGATTCTTTTCCTTAACGCCACGCTCTTCCCACTCGTTTGTCAAATCTTTTCTAATTTCAATACTCTTTAAACGCAAATCAACCCAATCTTTAGAATAACCTTTTTTCAAATAAGTTGCGAGAGCTCTTCGAATCGCTTTTTCTGGGTCTTCGGTTTCTTCAACCCGTTCGTATCCGACCCGAGCCAGCCAGAGCTTAAAGGGTTCAGCTTTCGGCGAAGGAATTGATTGGATAATACGAAAAATGCTTTCGGTATCGGCGGCATCGGATAAATAATTCTTGCCATCTTTAGCTAAAAATTTCAGTTGTCGACAAATTGTCGACAACTGAAAACCATCTTCACTTTTTACACGAATTTTCATTTTATACCAATAGTCATTAGGATCCTCACTATCAGTTAAAGCCATTATAATATCCACCACCGAAAAATACCATTTTTCTTCTTTATCATCCCAAAAACGCCGAATTTCTTGCCCGGAAAAAAGAGTGATTTGTTTTTTGTTTTTTCTCTCTATCATGCTTTCGCTGTTTTATTTATTGACATTACTATAACAATATAATAAAGTTTGATTACCACAGACATGCGCCGGCCGTAACTTTAACGGTCCAAAGTCGTAATTATAACGACTGATAATAATGGCCGATGTCTAGTGGTTTTTTTATTTCCCATTTTTTAAGATTCTAGAATAAGCTTATTGCCCGTGAAAAGAAATCTTTTTTGCCCGCTCTCTACTCCTTGCCCGTTTTCCATATCAAAAATTAAATACGGCTTATTGTCAATAATAGCGGCATGAATCTGACTAACTGAATCCTCAAATCTAAAGTCCTGATCGAACCAACCGCTAAAACTGGTTCTTGGTTTCTCGTCTTTCCCGGAAAAATAACCAAGCGCCCCTTTCCAGACTTGATTATTTTCAGTATCCAACAAAACCAACCCCTGGCATGATGTGCCGCAATAAGCCTTAAAAAATAGATATTTATTCCCCAGCCAATGAGGGTCGCCGGTTCTCTCTTCTCCAACGAATAAAAAATTCTCTCGCTCGGTATCGCCATTTTTTTCCACCACCGCCAGAATAACATTGTTGTTTAGATAGGTCGTATAATTTTCTGAGAATAATTCCGAATGATAATTCAGTTTATATCTAATCACTTTTCTATTTCCGTTTGGAGATAACTCTTCGTAAGTATTCTTTCTATCCAGAGCCTCATAATTATTTTGCGTGGGGCCGTTATTAAAATAAGAGTTTTCATTTGTCTCTTTTCCCTTATCTAGATAAGAAAATAAGATAATAAGAATCAATAGCCAAAAGCAACTTGTCAAAAAAGTTGGCAATAAGAGGCTCTTTAAAAATGGTGGAAATTTAACTCTCAAGTTCATAGAAGTAGGTAACGTTTATTTTGACTCTAAAAGTCTCCTTGTTAGCCCACCGAGGAAACCTCGTGTCGGTATTGGTAGAATAAAAATGGGTTGCCCCCGCTGTCGGATCCTTTTCTGTTCCCTCTAATACTGCCACGGCGACGGCATAAGATTCTTCCCATTCTGATTTATCAACATAGCCGAGAGGATCTCTAACTTTGTTTCTGGTCTTTTCATTGTGAAAAGCGTCATACTGGTTCTCTTTAAGAATTATTTCCTGAATCGACCGCCCCCAATTAGCTTTAGATTTCTCCAATCGATTAATAACCGTAAAACCGGCGCCCAATTTAGCTGCTCTTGGCCGACCTTCCATTTCACCCAAAATCAATCTCGCCAGCAGTATTGTGTCCGTGTCATCTATAAAATCTCCCGTCCATTTAGGATCATCTCTAGTGGGCGTTCGTTTTAATTCAAAATCACCGAGATCAAGGCTAACTTGATGCAAAGTTGGAGTTTTATCCGCCCAAAATTCGATATAATGAGTACCTAAAGGCAAATTCTTTAAAAAGGTTCTCTGTTTTCTTTTGGAGCCGGAAAAAATCTGTATAGGAATAGCGTGCCAGACCCAGTACTTCCACCGCTTGGACAAGGAGTTTTCTTCCGTGCGGTTGTCAATTATAAGCTTAACATCATCACCGTCAAACCAATGCCAAGAAACACTTGATTCAGCTATAATCGAAATTAAAGATAAGTCTACCAACGAAAAGGTAATCCAGGGTCGCCCGTCGCCATCTTGAGCCCGCTCTTCAAAATTGAAATCTATTTTTCGGTAATTAGAAATAATTTTGTAATTAAAATCTTCCAATGAAGCTTCGGATTTGGGGAAAAATTTAAGTGTGTGCTTTCCTTTGTTTAACTTCAACAGAAAAACTACGGTCTTCTTCAGGCCCTTGAGTGTGGCGCCATTCCAGGCTGGAGGGATATTATATGTTTGAATATTTTCAGAGGCCGGGATTTCTCTGAACTGTTTCTCATCAATCTCGATTCTCAAATCATTGTTCTTTTCACAGCTGGCTGTAATGCTAATCGCGTAAAGACCGAATTCGTTAACAGCAAATTCTATCTGTTCGTTATTAGTAATTTTTTGAGGGTATTTTTTGTCCATAAATCCTTTTTATTTGCTAACAATAATCGTAATTAAAAATTATTTCAGCTTATAATAAGTTGCTTTGCCTTTCGCGGCTGATTTAATAATCCCTATTTTCTTAAGTTTTTGGAGCTCCAGCTGGGCTGTTCTCTTGGGGCACCGGAGAATATCCATGACATCCTTAGTCGTCACTTTCCTCAACTGATCAATAAAATCCAAAATCTGCTGTTGCCTAGGCGTCAAATATATCTGCTTCTCAACGGATTTACCTATTTTCCTAACAGCCAATGATGTCACTTGAACTTTCACATTCATAATCTCTTCGCGAAATCCGGCAACGAAATATTCAAGCCAGATTGTGCTATCCGTTTTTCTCTTTTCGTAATTTTCACCGGTATCTATTGATCGATAATAACTCAGCAAATCTTTGTTATAATAATCTTCAAGCGCGAAGAGGTGTCGAAAATCATAGCCGCACTTATAAAGGATTAGGGTAGCTAGCGCTCGAGCGGTTCGGCCGTTACCATCGACAAAGGGATGAATAGCGGCTAGTTCCAGATGAGCTTCGCCAGCTATAATAACCGGGTTAATCTCCCCAGCTTCACTTTTTTTAATCCATTGCATAAGATCCGCGCAAAGCGTCGGAACAAGTCCGGCTTTTGGCGCGGTATAAATAATCCTGTCAGGAAGACCTAACTGTCTTTGCGCGATATAGACCGGTTCTTGGCGGTAGCGCCCCGATTTAATATCTGGCAAAGTCTTATTAGTTACGATAGCATGAATTTTTAAAAGTACTTTTTCGTCAATTTCTTTTTTCTCCTCTACCACTTTATTGATGTATTTTAAAACCGCTAGATAATTTTTTACCTCATAAATATCGCGGGCTGGGGCTTCTATTTTTTTTCCGGCCTCAAGTGCTTCAACTTGGCGAATATTCAAAATATTGCCTTCAATCGCCGTGGAGCTGTGAGACATTCTAACTATCGCCTGACGTTTTAAGTGCAGTTCTTGCGCCGGAAGAAGCCTGGCTCTTTCAATTACAGCCTTAGCTTCGGCAATATCCGTAAGATTCTTGAGTATTTTGTTATTAAGTATGTATTGTGGATTAAACATATTTATATTATACGCCTATTTCAACAATCGCGCAAGATACGCGCAAGATACGCGCAAAAAGATTAACTTGACTGTCCAGAGTATTTATTATTTTTTATTTCCCGTGGCACTGCTTATACTTCTTGCCGCTGCCGCAGGGGCACGGATCATTGCGGCCGACTTTCTGGCCGCTTTCGTCCTTTATTTTTTCATGCACCAGATCTATCGTATTGCGCTCTTCAGCTTGGCGGTGCATTTCTTTGGCGGCGCCGGTAAATTCTAAATTGGTCGCCCCTTGATCGGCAAATAATCTTATCTCTGGCGTATTCGCCAAGGCGAGAGCGTCCGCAGTTTTATAGATAGAATAAACAACATTTTTATTTATCAAGGCGTTCAATTCCTGATACATGCGCCAGGCTTCTTTTTTATATTCAACCAGCGGATCGCGCTGGCCGTAGCCGCGCAAACCGATGCCGCGGCGCAGATAATCGACGGTTTCCAAGTGCTCAACCCAATTTTCATCAATAGCCCGAATTAAAATTCCTTTTTCGACTTCTTTAAAATCAACATTAGCCGCCTTGAACTTTCCAGCCAAAGAGTTATAAACATCGGCCGCTTCTTTAATCAAATATTCTTTCATTTCTTCCCTGAGGCCGTCCTTATTCTTATCACTCTTGATGATTTTTTCTAATTTAGCCGGCAATTCAGACGAAGTGTTCCAAATCGTGCGCATGGTTTCCGATATTTCTTTAAAATTCCATTCATTCTTATCTTCGCTCGCCGTATGGAAGCTGACAACTGCGGTAATTTCGTCTTGAATCATCTCGCTGACGATAGCTGTTAAAGTTTTCGCTTCAATTATTTCCCCGTTCTCTCCTCGGCTTGCTTCGCTTTTGATATTTTCGGCGATTTCCAAAATTTCCCGGCGGCGATTATATATAGCCGTGCGGTGCTTATTAATAACATCATCATATTCGACCAGATGTTTCCGGATATCAAAATTATTTCCTTCAACCTTCTTCTGCGCGGATTCGATTGATTTGGAAATCATCTTGTTCTCAATCGGCATATCGGCTGGGACATTTAAAGTCTTCATCAATCCCTTCATGCGATCGCCCCCGAAAATACGCATCAGATCATCATCGGTTGAGACATAAAATTGGGATGAGCCCGGATCGCCTTGGCGGCCGGCGCGGCCTCTTAACTGATTATCGATGCGGCGCGATTCGTGGCGTTCGGTGCCTATTACATGCAACCCTCCTAAAGCCCTGACTTCAGCCTGCTCGCTTTCCAGCGGCGGATTGCCGCCTAGAATAATATCGACGCCGCGGCCGGCCATATTGGTCGCCAGCGTAATCGCTCCTTTGCGCCCGGCCTGCGCGATAACTTCAGCTTCTTTCTGGTGGTTCTTCGCGTTGAGCATTTGCGGGCGCAGGCCTTCGCGCTCCATCAGAGCGGTAAAAATTTCATTTTTCTCGATAGAAATCGTACCGATTAAAACCGGCTGCCCTTTTTTATTCCTCTCTTTAACATCGCGGATAACGGCGTTGAATTTATCCATTTCCGTGCGATAAATCAAATCGTTCAAGTCGCGGCGGACATTCGGCTTATTAGTCGGGATGACGATTGTTTCTAGTTTATAGATTTTATGGAATTCCTCCGCTTCGGTCGCGGCAGTTCCGGTCATACCGGATAATTTTTTATAAAGCCGGAATAAATTTTGAAAAGTAATCGTGGCCATGGTCTGCGATTCTTTCTGGACTTTTACGCCCTCTTTAGCCTCAATCGCCTGATGCAGGCCTTCGCTATAGCGGCGGCCCGGCATTAAACGCCCGGTGAACTCATCAACAATGATAATTTCGCCGTCTTTGACGACATAATCCTTGTCGCGCTTGAACAAGACGCGCGCTTTAAGGGCTTGTTCCAAATGATGGACCTCTTTGACTCCGCCTTCGACATAAATATTGCCCAAACCCAGCATTTTTTCAACCTTGGCGATGCCGCCCTCAGTCAAGGTTGAGGCGCGCATCTTTTCATCAATATTATAATCGTCTTTTTCTTCCAAGCGCTCTACCAGCTGCGCAAATTTAAAATATTTGTCGGTTGATTCTTCGGCCGGCGCGGAAATAATCAGAGGGGTGCGCGCTTCGTCGATCAAAATCGAATCGATTTCATCGACGATGGCGTAGTTAAGCGGGCGCTGCACGGTCTGATCAAGCGTATAGACCATATTGTCGCGCAGATAATCGAAACCGAATTCATTATTCGTTCCATAGGTAATATCGCAATAATAAGCTTCGCGGCGCGGAATCCGCTTAAAGTGTTTCAAGCGTTCGTCGTATTGGGAATCGTCATTATACTCAGGATCATAGACGAAAGCATTCTCGTGGACTATAACGCCGGTCGTCAAGCCGAGCGCATAAAAAACGGGCGCCATCCAGCCGGCGCCCAAACGCGCCAAATAATCATTAACGGTAATAAGATGAGCCCCTTTGCCTTCAAGAGCGTTCAAATAAAGCGGCAAGGTCGCGACCAAAGTTTTTCCTTCGCCGGTTTTCATTTCAGCAATCTGGCCACGATGCAAAACTATGCCGCCGATAAGCTGCACATCAAAATGGCGCTGATTTAAAATCCGTTTCGCGGCCTCGCGCATGGTGGCATAGGCTTCGGGCAAAAGATCATCAAGGGTTTCGCCTTTGGCCAGGCGTTCTTTGTAAAGATTCGTCTTGTTTTTTAATTCTTCGGCGCTTAATTTCTGAAATTCCGGCTCAAAGCTCGCGATTTTATCAATCGTCGGCCGCATCGCTTTTACGATTTTTTCATTAGCGTCGCCGAACAGTTTAAAAATATTCATAATTTTGTTTAATAATAGTCAAAAAGAAACCGAAATTAAACGGTTTTTCTGTCTAACATTAGTATAATACGTTCTCTGGATAAAATAAATATTGACAAATTATAATAATTATTTTAAATATTAAAATAATACAAAAACCTCCTAACCAGGAGGTTTTTTAAAAATATTTTTCTAGCTTCCCTATTTTTTACTTCCCTCTTTTCAAGTCTATTATTTTTTCCTTGTGCTTTCTAATCACGAGTTCTAAATGATCCTTTACCTTATCAATCGCTTTATATAAATCGGATTCTGTTTTTTCAACCCGCAGCAGCTTTCCCGGCACCTGCAGATTAACCTCAGCGCGGAAAATTTCGCCTTTATGCTGGCCGCCGATCGCCTTTTCAATTTCCACGTCGCAATTAACTATTTTTATTTCTCCCAAGTGTTTCTCGACCATATCCATCTTACTTTGAAAATAATCGCGGATAGCGGGAGTTAATTCTAGGCGCGTCGATTTGATTTTGATATTCATATGATTTATTAAAATAACTTAATAATGTCGCGATAGGTGATAAAGATAATTAAGACGATAAGAAGGATAAAGCCGATATTGTGGATTACGGCCTCAACTTCTCTTTTCACGGGCTTGCCTTTTATTTTTTCAATCAGCAGGAAAAGAATTCGGCCGCCGTCGAGCGCGGGCAGGGGCAATATATTGATAATCGCCAAATTCAAAGATAATAACGCTATAAACTGCAGGAGATAAGACAATCCGAGGCGGGCGGCTTGCCCGGTGATGTTGGCGATGCCTATGGGACCGGCGAATTGATCGCCGACTTGATGGCCTTGAAAAAGATTTCCTATTAAATTGCCCAGCGCCGAAAAAATTTCCTTAATCATCCAGCCGGTAGTTTTCGCCCCCTCGATCAAAGCGGAGAAAAAGGGATAATGAACTAATCCGGCCGAAAAAATCGCGACTCCCATCGTCGCCCGGCCGCCGCCTTTAGAGATCGGCGTAACTGTCAGGGTTTTTTCAGCTCCTTCCCTTTTTATCAATAAGGTAGCGGCTTGGCCATCGCTTTGGGCGACGGCGTCTTGGAGCGCTTTGTCCGAACCGACCACTTGATCATTAATACGCAAAACCGCGTCGCCCTCTTTCAAACCGGCGGCCGAAGCCGGCGAATCGGGCAAAACGGTGGCAATCATCACTTGCGGTTCGGAAACAACCGCATTCTTGCCGACAGTATCGGTTGATTGCGGCAAGCCGATCATATAACCGACCGAGAATAGAGCCCAAGCTAAAACGACATTCATCGTTACGCCCGCGGCTAAAATTATAATGCGCTGCCAGATTTTTTTATAAGCAAAGCTGTCTTTTTCGTTTTCACCTTCCCCGTTTTCTCCTTTTATTTTTACAAATCCGCCCAAAGGCAGCCAATTAAGAGAATAGACCGTTGATTTGGCGGCGGGGCGCAGGTTTTCATTCTCGCTTGCTTCCAGGCTTTCCACTGATTTATTTCCATAAACGAAGCGCCATTTTCCGCTCTGGCTTTTATAGACGCCTATTCCCCGCGGCGGAAAGCCGAAGCCGAACTCTTCCGCTTTGACGCCGAAGCGGCGGGCGGTAAAAAAATGGCCGAGCTCATGGGCAAAAACTAAAATTGATAAAACTAAAACAAAAATTACAATCGTGAGCAACATAAATTATTATTAAATTTCCATTATGTCCGCTTCCTTATGATCGCGGATAACTTTCAGCTCTTCGTTTTTCTTGGCGGAAAATTCGTCGAGCTCTTTCATAAACCTGAATTTATCATCTTCGCTGAATTCTTTATCGGCAAAAGCTTTTTCGATTGAATTCTTGACGCTATCCCGGGCTTGCCGCAGAATAACGCGGGTTTTTTCCATCTTCTCATTTAAAGTCTTGACCAGCACCTTGCGATTTTCTTCAGTTAAAGCCGGCACGGTCAAACGGATCCTGTCGCCTTCGTTCGTAACTCCCATTCCTAGTCCAGCATCGATAATCGCTTTTTCAATGGCTTTGGAAACAGTTTTGTCCCAAGGGACGATAATGATGCTGCGCGCATCGGAAACGGCAATATTGCCGACGGCATTTAAAGGATTCATAACGCCGTAGGCTTCGACGGAAATATTGTCCAAAACTGCCGGATTAGCGCGGCCGGTGCGTAAAGTGCCTATTTCTTTCTTAAAGAAATCGAGGGCGCTAACAAATTCTCCTTGTTTGCTTTGTAAAAATTGGTTCATATATTTAAAATAGATTATTTAAGCTCCTTAGTCCCTAAATATATTACGTTTGGATTCTTGAAATCAATCAAGAGCACCCGGCCGGAACGCTTGGTCGGCAATTTTTTGGTCGTCCAGGTTATCCCGGCATCGCTCGAGCGGAAAAAAGTAGTATTAGTCACGTAATAAATTTCATTTGAATTCTGGGGATTAACAGCAATCGCATTAATAATCGCATCCTTTTCCGGCTGAATTAATTTTATATTCTCCCAAGTATAGCCGTTGTCGCTAGAGCGCAGGATAACCTTCTCGGTCGCGATGAACATCTTGCCGTCTTTCGCGTTGACAACAATATCTTTAAAACTCACTCCTAAATTATAATCGCGCAAAAGTTCATTCAAATCCAGCCAATTTTCTACGACAAAATTAGCCTCTAAATCCGCGGGGTTGGCAGGATTAGTATTTGAGTTAGAATTGAAGCTGAAAATATTGTTTTTCGCGGTCGCGACAAATATTAAACGGCTGTCCAACGGTGAAATAATAAGACGGTTAATGCCTTCTTGCAGGCGCTGTATGGTCCGCCAGGAGCTGCCGCTATCAATGCTCTTAATAATTTCCCCGCGGCTAGTGCCGATATAGATATTAATCGGATTATACTGATCAACGGCGACCGTATTCACGGCCACGCCGACGTTATTGTCAAAATAAATCTGAGTCCAGGTGCGCGCGCAGTCGCTTGAGCGGTAAACGCGATTCGCTATCGCCGCATATAAGATACATTTATTTTTCGGATCGACTTTAATATCATTGACGGTCGCTTTAGGCAAGGTTTTTACTTCGTTCCAGCCTTCGGTAACATTATAAGTATAATACAAGCCGCTGTCGTAACTGGCTAGATAAACGGCCTGGCTGTCCTGAGGGTCCATCGTCATAACTTTGACGTTTAAACCGGCGATGCTCCCCGCCCGGCCGGTCGTGCTGGGGACGGCTGTCATAGAACGCCAAGTATCCCCTCTGTCTCCGGTGACGAACAAGCTGCTGTCGACGCTCTGGTTATTGGTCGAGGTTGTAGAAATCGAACAAGCGGAGGTAATAAAAACTAAGCTGATAAGCGCTAAAATTAATTTAAAAGATTTTTTTCCCATATTTTTATTAATTATAAATGGATAACCAATTGTTCGAGCACTAATCTGGGGTTGACATTGGCTTCCAGATATTCCTTGGCGGTGGCGATAAGCTTTAGGCGCGTCAAAATCGCTATTGTTTTTGCTTCGCTGTCGCCGTATAAGCTGGCCAGGCTTTTTTCAAGAGCATTAATTAATAACAAATGCTGCAAACGGTCTCTTTGATCTAAATTAAGCAAAAGCAGATCGCGCAGCAAGCCTTCGGCCATCAGTATAAGGTTCAGCGCACCTTCGGTTGCTTGGCGGCTATAGGTTCGATCGCTAAAAAGAGAGTCGAGGATTTTTAGGCGCGCGTTTACGTTCAAATTAAACAGATCCAAAAACTTCTCCGCTTCTTCCAAATAGGTTTTATAAACTTCCGGATTTTCCAAATACCTAATAGCTTTCAAAGGGCGCCCGAGCGCCAAATTCGCCAGATCTTTGGCAAGCGAACGGCTAGCGCCGTAATTAGCGATTAGATAATCATAAATCGTCGCGGCCGGCACAGGATAAAAATAGAGCTTCTGCGCCCGAGACAGAATGGTCGCCGGCAAGCTTTCTTCATTAGTGACCAATAAGATTATAACTACTTTATCTTTCGGCTCCTCAAGAGTTTTAAGTAGAGCGCTTTTCGCCTCCTCGCTTAAAAGATCGGCTTCTTTGATTAATCCTATTTTATAAGAATTCAGGAAAGAGCTCAAATTAAGCATTTTTATGAATTCTCTGACCTGCTCGATGCCGATGCTTTTTTTGCCCGCTTCCGGATTTAAAATAAAAAGATCACTATTAAAGCCTTCGGTATCCCCTTGAAGATTGCGGGCGAAGGCGAGGGCGATAGTTGACTTCCCTAATTCCTCCGGACCAATAAAGATATAAGTCTGCGCTATTTTATCGCTCGCCAAGCTGCGATTTAAAAATTCTATCGCTTTCTCGTTGCCGATTGAGGGCCAACTGTATTCTTTTTTCTGCACAGCTTCCTTCGCCATATAAACCAACTTTTAATTAGCCGCAATCTCACTTAAATCAGTATTGGTTATTCCCAAGCCGCGGCCGCGCATAACCGTAAACGCGTCCGCCGGGCGGCCAAGATAATATAATTGTAAATTGGTCGGATCGAAATAATAAGCGCGGCCGTTGTCTTCAACCTTTAGAAGTATGCGGCCGGCTAAATTTTTCCAAGCGCTCGGATTTTTTTCAATATTGAAAAAACTGCTATTAGACACCCCTAAAGCTAATTGGCGCATCACATTGAAAGCGTCTTCGGGGCGCCCCAGACTATATCTTTTACCGTCGGCCGGGTTCAAATACCAAGCTTGCCCTTTGTCTTGAACCTGCAATAAAATCCGGCCTTTCAAGCGGGAAGATAAGCTCCCGGTGCTTGGACTTGAGCCAGGATTGGAATTCGAGTTTGAGTCTAAATCCGAAGAACCGACGGAATCCGAAGTCACCGCATTAAAATCCGCGCCGGCCAGAGAAAAGGAAGTTTTATCAGAAATCAGATATTTGGGGTTTAAGGAAATCTCGACATTAAATTTAGAGCCGTTTTTTGCGTAAAAAGCCTGTCCGAATATGCGATTGTTGGACCCGGTATAAGAAATCAGATAAGCGCCGGCGGCCAAAGACAAGGAAGCGCGGTTGTTGGTTAATTTTATAGCCTTAATCATATCGCCGCGATAATACGTCCCTCCTTGGCCGGTCAAGCTATAGAGCTGCAGAGTGATGTTGCTAGCGGGTTTGTCGGATGAATTATTAAAATAAAAGCTGGTTAAGCTCGTGGTTAATTTCTTTGCGCTGCTGGCAGAGCCGATAACGATATTCCAAAAAATATTGGTTCGCCCTAAATCATCGGGCGTAGAAATCGCATAGGTGCCGGAAGGATATTCGAATCTGAATTGGCCGTTCGCGTCAGTTTTAACAGTCAGGAGTTTTTTTCCCAAATTAAAATAACCGTCGATGGCTTTTTGTTCATACAGATTCAAAGTCTTGTTTCCTAAAAGTTTTTCTTGCGCGTTGCGGAATTCTCCGCTTAGCCCGCTGAAAGAAGGCTCATAGGTATAATCCTGATCCTCGGTAATCTTGATATTATAGAAATTTTTGACATTGCCGCTAGAGTCCTTGGTGGAAATCGCATAATATCCGGTCTGGTTATTACGATAGACATTATAAGGCGAAACGTAGACCAGGGCTTTTCCGTCGGAGCCGGTTTTCAAATTAGCAATAAGATCGGCCGCGCTGAAAGTCGGATTGCCGTCCATGTCGTAGCGCTGGGCGTACAAAGAAAAATTATAATTGAATTTCAGCTTTCCCTGGGAATCGCGCAGCACTATCTTGAAAGCGGGCAGGCTTTTCGTCAAATTACGGTCATATCCGCAAACAAACTTCAAAACATCGAAATACCAAAATTCTCCCAAATCCGCTTTTTTATCCCAGACTTTTAGAGCATAATTCTTGCTTGAATCCGGCTTGAAGCTGACGGTCGCCTGCCCGACGCTATTGACCGTGCCCGCGGCCATTTTTGCGCCCGGCAGCGGCAGGCCGGCACTATCGGTCGTCTGCTCATAAATTTCAAATTTCAAGCCGGCGGCCTTATGGCCGGCTATATCGCGCAATGAAACGTTTATTTTGGAAGCGTTGGAGCAAGCCGTCGGCGAAGTGGTGGAAGCGGCGCTACCTTTAAGGTCCAAAAGCCGTTCCGTAGTTCCACCCTCAAAGACGTCGATATCCCAAAAATATTGATAAACGTTAAGCACTTTAACTCTTAGAGCATACGTGCCCGGGGATATTTCCATGGAACCATAGCCATTGGAGGCGATAGTAAAGCTGCCAACTTTTTTGTCTATCTGATTTTGGTTACTATCATCAACTTTCTGCGTATAAACTTCCATCTGCACGCCGCTCGCCGAAGAGCCGGAAGCGTATTTCAAACGGACGCGCAGAGTACTTAGAGAATAATCAATGTTCGTCATCGCGCCGTCTGCCACTTGAATGCCATACTTATAAGATTTGATGCCGGAATGGATTACTTCCAAGACATAAAAATCCTTCAATTTCCCGCTTATGCTGCGGACGCTTCCCTGCGGTACATAAACCCTGACTTGCCCGGAGGCGCCGGAATTAAAACCGCTTAAAAGTTCATTCTTAACGAGCAGCAGGCTGCCGTCCGGATCATAGAGCTGCGTATAAATATTGAATTTTGTATTAGTTAAAATACTGCCGTCGGCGCCATGTAAGGAAACGAGAATGCCGCTTAAAGTTTCCGTTATCGAAGAAGTTTCGCCGCAGCCTAAAACATTATCGTAATACCAGAAACTGGCCGAGTCTTTGCCGATGGTGCGTATCCTTAAAGCATACGAGGCGGACAGGGTTGCGGAATTTTTAAAAGTCAGAGTGGCTTTGCCTAAAACAGAATCGGTCACTCCGCCGGCCACTCTAGCCCCGGGTTTTTTATTGCCGTCAACATCGACTGTCTGTACATAGAGATCAACGCTCGCTTTGGCGATGAAAGAGCCGTCTGGATCGCGGGCGATGATATCTACAATCGTCTTGTCATCGCAAACGGCCGCTTGGGTAAAAAATGGCAGGATAAAAAAGAGAGCGGACATGAAAAAGATGCGTAAATTTAGTTTAGACATTTTGGTAAATCTTAGAATAATTAATTCCTAAAAATAAGAGCAAAGATAATTTGAACCCCTCTTACTTAGGAGATAATCATATTATATCATACTTAATAAAAAATATAAGGCTTTAAAAACATAAAAATACGACTTTAACAAGGCTTATTTTTGACAAATTTTTAATTTTTGCCTAAAATTTATTCTTCACCAGTTCTTTATCAATAATTAAATATATATTTAACCTACGTTTAACCAAATTGTTTAAAAATGAAAACACTGAAACGACTGAAACGACCGCTCTTAATCGGTCTGGCGCTCTTTTTGCTGCCAATGCTCTCAATGGCCTCAGAAGCTGATTTGAAAATCCCGAGACTATTCGACTTCCAATTTAATCTGCTCTTATGGGGAATCGGCGTTTGCCTGCTAGGCATACTTTGGTTCGCTTACGGCAAATACCGGCGGATCAAAAAGCTGCCGGCGCATCAGGACATGCTCAATATTTCGCAAACGATATTTGAGACATGCAAAACCTACCTGCTGCAGCAAGGAAAATTTTTACTGATTCTCTTCGGGATTATCGGCGCTTGTATCGTATTTTATTTCGGATACTTGCAGGCCTACCCGTTGAGCGGCTTGATTTTAATCCTAAGCTGGACGGCTATTGGCATTCTTGGCTCCTACGGAGTCGCCTGGTTCGGCATCCGGATGAATACCCTCGCGAATTCCAGGATGGCCTTTGCTTCGCTGGAGCGCAAACCGCTGAAACTGCTCAATATTCCACTTAATTCCGGTATGAGCATCGGCGTGATGCTAATTTGTATCGAGCTTATCATGATGCTTATAATCCTGCTTTTCATACCGCGGCATTATGCCGGCGCCTGCTTTATCGGATTTGCCATCGGCGAATCACTGGGCGCTTTCATTCTGAGAATCGCGGGGGGAATTTTCACCAAGATTGCGGATATCGGCTCGGATTTGATGAAAGTTGTCTTTAAAATCAAAGAGGATGACCCAAGAAATCCGGGCGTTATCGCCGATTGTACGGGTGATAATGCCGGCGACAGCGTCGGCCCCACGGCTGACGGCTTTGAAACTTACGGCGTCACGGGCGTGGCACTTATCAGCTTCATCGTTCTTGCGGTCGGCTTTGTTCCCGGGATTAATCCGGACTGGGCGCAGTCTCTGCAGATGTATCTTCTGACCTGGATATTCTCGATGAGGATAATTATGGTTATAAGCTCCATCCTGGCCTTCTATCTGAATAATTGGCTCAGCAAGGCGCTCTACGGCAAGAATGACAATATTGATTTTGAGAAACCCTTGACCAACTTGGTTTGGATTAGCTCGATTCTTTCAATCATCGCCACTTTCGCCGTCAGCTACTGGCAGCTCAGTCCGATTTTAGTGGACAATCTCTGGATCAGTCTTGCTTCCATTATCAGCCTTGGCACATTAGGAGCCGCTCTTATCCCGGAATTTACAAAAATATTTACGAGCACGAAGTCCAGGCATGTTGGAGAGATTGTGAAATCTTCACGTGAAGGCGGCGCGTCCTTAACTATTTTGTCCGGACTCGTGGCAGGAAATTTTTCCGCTTTCTGGAAAGGCGGAATCTTCCTTCTTCTTATGTTCTGCTCTTTCTGGTGGGGATCAGGTTTAAGCGAAATTATGCTTTATCCGACCATTTTCGGATTCGGCCTGGTCGCCTTCGGCTTTCTCAGTATGGGGCCGGTGACCATAGCCGTCGATTCATACGGACCGGTGACGGATAACGCCCAATCAGTCTTTGAACTTTCGCTGATTGCCGAAGGAGATCAAACAGCAACCGCGGCTAAAATCAAAAATGATTTCGGCTTCAAACCGGATTTCGAAAAAGCGAAATATTATTTGGAAGCAAATGACGGAGCCGGAAACACGTTCAAGGCGACAGCCAAACCGGTCCTTATCGGAACGGCCGTCGTCGGCGCTACGACTATGATCTTCTCTCTCATCCTGATCATTAAAAATCAATTCGGGATTGAGCCGGAAAGGATACTCAACATTTTGAACCCATACTCGATTTTCGGCCTTATCGCGGCCGGCATGGTTATTTATCTATTTACCGGTGGTTCAATACAAGCCGTTACTGTCGGCGCCTACAAAGCCGTAGCTTATATCAAGCGGCACATCAAGCTTGATGAAACGGCTGATTTGAAAGCGAGTACCGAAACTTCGAAAGAAGTGGTCAAAATCTGTACGCAATACGCTCAAAGGGGCATGCTCAATATTTTCATTTTCATTTTCTGCTTTGCTCTGGGTATCGCTTTCTGGTCAGGCTACCGCGATATGAGCACGACTGATGCGGCCGTTCGCTTGGGCGCAATTTCCTTCTTCGTGTACTACTTGATAGGGATCGCCATCTTCGGTTTATTCCAGGCTATATTTATGGCGAATGCCGGCGGCGCCTGGGACAACGCCAAGAAAAAAATCGAAGTTGAACTGGGAGAAAAAGGCACACCGCTCCATGATGCGGCCGTGGTCGGCGATACGGTCGGAGATCCTTTCAAGGACACTTCGTCGGTCGCACTCAACCCCATCATCAAATTCACCACCTTGTTCGGCTTGCTCGCCATGGAAATCGCCATCAACGACAAATTTTACGCGATCGCGCCATACATCGGCTGGGCTTTCTGCTTTATCGGCCTCTACTTTGCTTGGCGCTCATTCTATAAAATGAGAATCCCCAATTAAGGTATTCACCGCATAAAAACAGCAAAATCAGGCTTCCCTTTTCGGAGGCCTTTTTTATTGATTTTTTAGGCTCATATTGCTATATTAGGTATATAATATTAGAAAATATGCTGACCCGCCTTAAAAAAATAATTCTGCTCTTGGGTGATTTTTTATTTTTAAATCTGGCCCTCTTTTTGACTCTGGTCATCCGCTACCAAAAAGACACCTGGCTGGACAACTTCCGCGGCCACTGGCCGCATTTTTTGGTTATCTTCTTCATCTGGCTCATCATTTTTTATATCAACGATTTATATAATCTTAATCTCCACTCGCGCGGCCGGAAATTCTTCCGGCAGACCATCAGCGCGGCGGCCGCAAGCAGTCTGTTCTCCGTCATCTATTTCTATCTGAACGTGCAGTCGACGATCGCTCCGAAAACTAATTTAGCGATTTTCATTATTGTTTTTATTCTCCTTTTCTTCCTGTGGCGCGGCCTCTACCAAGCGCTCGTGCGCTCAATTATCCCGAAAAGTAATCTGGCAATTATCGGCCTCAATCAGCGCACGGAAATTTTAATCACCGAACTTAAAAATAACCCGGGTTCCGGCTATGAGACCGCTTTAATATTTAAGGAACCAAGCGAAATGGACAGCCTAGTTGAAAGCATCCAGGAAAAAAATATCCGAGTCATCGTCGTCGCCGACGACTTCGGGCAAAGCGAAAAAATGCGCGAAGCTTTATTCAGCTGCCTCAAATACCAGATTATCTTTTTCGACTATCCCGCTTTTTATGAACTTTTGACGGGCAAGGTGCCGGTAGAAGCTATCGGGCCGAGCTGGTTCTTGGATAATTTAAAAGTAGGGGAAAGAAATTATTTTAATTTTTTAAAGCGCTTGGCCGATTTCTTGGGTGCTCTTATTATCCTGATTGTTTCTTTTATTTTCTGGCCGCTCATCGCCCTGCTCATTAAAATTGAAAGCCGCGGCCCGGTCTTTTTCACCCAAGCTCGTTACGGGCGCAACGAAAAGATATTTAAGATGATTAAATTCCGCACCATGCGCGTTGCTAACAACGACGGCGCGCCGACGCTGGAGGGCGATAAGCGCATTACCCGCTTCGGATCGTTCATGCGCAAGACCCGCCTTGATGAAATTCCGCAGGTTTTAAATATCATCAAAGGAGATATGAGCTTTATCGGCCCCCGTCCAGAAAGGCCGGAAATAGTCGCCGAACTTGAGCATAAAATTCCCTTTTATAAAACCCGGCTTTTGATAAAACCGGGCATTACAGGCTGGGACCAGGTTTCCGGGCACTACCATTCCCCGTCGCCAGAAGATAGTCTGGAAAAGCTCCAATACGATTTATATTATCTGAAACATCGCTCCGTTTACCTGGATTTCGCGATCACCCTAAAGACCATAGCGACAATGGTAAGCCGGGGGGGGAGATAAAAAAATAAAAATAAATTGCTAACATAAAAATAATTTTTTAAAAATTTGCAAATGAGTTAATTTTATGAAATATTTAGTACTAGGTTCGGCGGGACAAATAGGTTCTACTTTAACTAAAATTATAAAAAATAGTCACAACGACGAAGTAATCGAATTTGATATTGTCGACGATGCTTCTCAAGATTTAAGAATTTACAACAATAGCCTTCTTGATAAAACGATTAAAGAGGCCGACTTTGTATTCTTTTTAGCTTTTGATGTGGGCGGATCTAGATATCTTAAAACTTATCAGGATTCCAATGAATTTATCTCTAACAACACAAAGATAATCAATAATACCTTTGAAGTTTTAAAAAAATATAATAAACCGTTCATCTTCGCATCGAGCCAAATGTCTAACATGTCTTACTCTAATTATGGTAGACTCAAGGCGCTCGGAGAGGCTTATACTAAATCTTTAAACGGAATTGTTGTTAAATTTTGGAATGTATACGGGCTGGAAAGAAATATGGAAAAATCTCACGTTATTACTGATTTAATAATAAAAGCAAAAAAAAATAAAAAAATTATTTTAATGACTGATGGCGCAGAGGAAAGACAATTTCTCTACGCGGATGATTGCTGTGAATGTCTGCTTGAGTTATCAAGACGATATGAACAGATACCAAGAAACGAAGAGCTTCATATTACTAATTTTCAATGGAATTCTATATTAGACGTAGCAAAAATAATCGCCGAAAATTTTCCGGGATCGGTAATAGAAACCAGTAATATATCAGATGACGTCCAAAAAAATAAAAAAAATGAACCAAATAAATATATACTTTCATTTTGGCAGCCTAAAACAAGCCTCAATGATGGAATAAAAAAAATTATTAATCTTATGGAAAACTCACAAAAAACAGCATTAGTTTGTGGCGCGGGAGGATTTATCGGCAGCCACTTAGTCAAACGATTAAAAAAAGAAGGATTTTGGGTACGTGGAGTCGATTTAAAAAAACCGGAATTTAGCACAAGCGAGGCGGATGATTTTATACTTGCCGATCTGAGAGATCCCCTGGTATGCGAAAGAATCCTAGACAGAGCGTTCGATGAAGTATACCAGCTTGCCGCCGACATGGGAGGAGCGGGATATATATTTAGCGGCAACCACGATGCTGACGTAATGCACAACTCGGCCACAATTAATTTAAATATCGCTTACTACGGTTGTAAAGCTAAAATTAAAAAAATATTTTATTCTTCTTCTGCCTGTATTTACCCTCTTTATAATCAGTTGGATCCAGAAAATCCAAAGTGTTCCGAAGACTCGGCGTACCCCGCCTCGCCGGATAGTGAATATGGTTGGGAAAAACTTTTTAGCGAAAGATTGTATTTTTCTTTTATGAGAAATTACGAGCTAAACGTCCGCATCGCAAGGTTCCATAATATTTTTGGGCCAGAGGGCTCGTGGTGCAACGGTAAAGAAAAGGCTCCGGCAGCTATTTGCCGTAAGGTTGCCGAGACGTCAGACGGAGGGACAATCGAAATATGGGGAGACGGTGAGCAAACTCGATCGTTCTTATATATAGATGAATGCTTGGACGGGATAAGAAAATTAATGGATTCTAATTTCAACGGACCAGTTAATATAGGATCTGAGGAAATGGTCACTATTAATGGGCTAGCTCATATGGCGATGGAAATTGCTAATAAAAAATTAGATATAAAACATATCGACGGACCGTTAGGGGTTCGGGGGAGAAACTCAGACAACAAATTAATAAAAGAAAAACTTAATTGGGCTCCCAGCTTGCCCCTAAAGCAAGGCCTATCTGCAACCTACGCGTGGATTTCCGAAGAAGTAAAAAAATCTCAAAAAAATTACAAGTAGCTATTGGCGCATTTACAATTTTTTATGAAAAAATTAATAAACTATATATACAGAATAGGTTTTAAAAAAATATTTCCCACAACAGGGGAAATTATTGAATCGATTCTCAGAAAAGAACTTAAAGATTGTAAATCAGTATTAGATCTTGGATGTGGACCAAATTCACCGTTAAGATATTTAAAAAAAGAACCTCCTTTAATTTTCTATTCGGTTGGCGTAGATATTTTTGAACCATATATACTTAAAAACTTAGAAAAAAACAAAATTCATTCTGAATACATAAATACGGACATCTTCAAAATAAATTTTCAGCCCAACTCTTTTGATTGCGTCCTTCTAATAGACGTTATTGAACATCTTGAAAAAACAGACTTTAAAAATTTTCTACCAAAACTAGAAAAGATTGCTAATAAAATAATTATTATTACACCGAATGGTTTTATCAAGCAAAGGATTTATGATGATAACCAAAATCAAATACATAAATCTGGCTGGACGCAAAAAGAAATGAAAAAATTAGGCTTTAAGTGTAATGGATTATCGGGTTTAAAATTTCTCAGAGGACAGGAATGGGAGCCAAAAATAAAACCGGCATTTATCGGGGATATTATTTCAAACATCACGCAAAAAATGGTTTGGAATAATCCCGCCATTGCCTATCATTTGGTGTGTATAAAAAATAATAAACAAAGTTAATGCAAAAAATAATTTCTATAATTACACCGGCTTTTAATAGTATTAATACACTTGAAGAATGTATTTTGAGCGTCAAAAACCAAGGTAATTTTATCGAACATATAGTTATAGACGGCGGCTCTAAAGATGGAACAGTAGAGCTGCTAAAAAAATATGAGAAAAGTTATAATCTAATTTGGATTTCCGAAAAAGATAAGGGGATCACAGACGCTATGAATAAAGGATTCGCAATGGCTCATGGGGAAATTTTTTCTTGGTTAGACGCTGATAACTATTTTCAAGCCGGAATAATAAATGAGGTAGCGGAAATATTCAAAAAAAATAATGATATCGATGTTGTTTATGGGAATATTAATTTGATCGATAGCCGTGAAAATCTCCAAGGCGTATATAAGCCACCATCTGATATTTCTTTTAAAAAAGCTTTAATTAAAAATTCAGGCGGAGTGCCAGCCCAACCAGGGGTATTTTTTAAAAAAGAGCTTTATTTAAAAACTGGCGGATTCGACCTTGAATACCGAGTAGCCGGGGATATTGAATTTTGGATGAAGGCTCTAAAAGAAAATCCAAAACTCTATTATTATAACCAAATTATCGGCTCTTACCGTCTTGAAGATAAAGCTAACTCTCAATCATTAAAGGGTATATTTGATGGTCTTAGAGAAATGCTTAAAATATATAAAAAATTTCATCAACCAATCTACGCAAAGTTACTACTAATCAAAAAATATTTAATTGGATATTTTAGAATATTAATAAAAATTACTTAAAAATGAATTAGTAAATTTAATGGTATAAAAAATATATATTCAATAATATCTATTGCGATGACAAAAATTAAAAAAATTTTTAAAACGTTATTAAGCATATTTCAAGCCCTCTTTTTAATGAGTGATCTTAAAAAATTTACCAAGAATAATGATGGGCGTTTTAAAATAAAAATTAAAAATCTGAGGCCTCGCTTGGATGACAAGACGAGCGAAACTGATTTTGATCTTCACTACATTTATCATCCCGCCTGGGCGGCTAGAATAATATCTGGAACTAAGCCGGAAAAACATGTGGATATATCATCAACGCTTCATTTTTCTACATTAATATCGGCTTTCGTTCCGACAGAATTTTATGATTATCGGCCGGCTAATATAATCTTGGATAATTTTATCAGCCGAAAAGCTGATTTAAATAATTTACATTTTTCTAGTGAAAGCATCGCTTCTCTGTCTTGCATGCACACTATAGAACATATCGGCCTCGGTCGTTATGGGGACAAGATAGATCCCCAAGGTGATTTAAGGGCAATTAATGAATTAAAAAGGGTTCTGGCCAAGGGTGGCAATCTCCTATTTGTTGTGCCGATTGGACGCCCGCGTATTATGTTCAATTCCCATCGAATTTATTCTTATGAACAGATACTTTCATATTTTACCGATCTTGAACTTAAAGAATTCACCTTAATTTCGGAAAAAAATAAAAAAATCATAATAAATGCCGACCCATCCCTAGTCAGAGAAGAAAACTATGGTTGCGGTTGTTTTTGGTTTACAAAAAAATAATATGATAACGGTCAAGCTAATGGGCGGACTCGGGAATCAAATGTTCCAATATGCTTTTGGAAAAAATATATCCACAAAGTACGGCTTTGAGCTAAACCTTGAAACTTTTTTATATAAAAAAAATAATTTTAAATATCTTTGCAAAAATATTATTAAAATTATAATTGCCATTTTTGCAAAGGAAAGTGTCGCAAAAAAAATTAAGGAAATCGGACAAAACAAACGCCAGTATAATTTAAAATATTTTGAATTAGACAATAAAACAAAAAAAATTAAAAAATCTCACCTCCCTGTCATAAAAGAACAAACGGAGTTTTGTTTTGATCCTACATTGGTTAAAAATAGCGATAATTTTTCTTATCTGGGTTACTTTAATAATGAAAAATATTTTTCCGAAATTTCCGATATTATTCGTAATGATTTTAAGCTGAAAAAAGAATATAGCGATCGGCTCCCCCAAGAATTAGTGGAAAAAATTGATAAAAACACGTCGGTCTCTGTCCATATTAGACGGGGCGACTATATTAATAACAAAAACATAAACCAATACCACGGCACATGCGACGTCGCCTATTATTTACGGGCGACGAAATTTTTAAAAGACAAGCTGCCAAATCCTATTTTTTTTATTTTCTCTGATGATATCGGCTGGTGCAAAGATAATTTAAATTTAGGGCCGGAAACAGTTTTTATTTCGGGATTAAAAAATTATGAGGATTTAATATTAATGAGTAAATGCAAACATCACATAATCGCTAATAGCACTTTCTCGTGGTGGGGCGCTTGGTTAAATCCATCCCTGGAAAAAATAGTTATTGCTCCCAAAAAATGGCTAAATAATCCCAAAATAGATACAAATACCATAATACCTGATAATTGGATAAGACTATGATAAATAATTCAATTTCATTAATCATGATTAATTTAAATCGCTCTGAATATATAGCGGAAGCGATTGAATCTGTCCTAAAACAAACTAATAATAATTGGGAATTAATAATTGTAGACGATGCTTCAAGCGACGACTCGTTAAATATTATTAAAAAATATCTAGACAACAATAAAATTAAGCTCATCGTAAATAATAAACATTTGGGTATTGTCTATTCGCGAAGGAAAGCCATAGAAAATTCGAGTAGCGAAATTATTGGGATTATAGACAGCGATGATGTTTTAGACAGAGAGGCGGTTGAAACAATGCTTTGGCAATACAATATAAATAATAGTGGCCTAATATATTCACAAATGATTATTTGTGATAAAAAATTAAGACAAATTTCCAAAGGAACCAACCGACAAATACCACTGGGATCAAGTAACCTAATCCAAAATTGTATTAGCCATTTTTTTACATTTAAAAAAACAGACTACATGAAAGTTGGTGGCTATGATTATTTTTTTAATCGTTGTTCAGAAGATAAAGACTTGTTTTATAAGCTAGAAGAGGTTACTGAACCATTATTTATTGACAAAACGCTATACTACTACCGAATGAACCCGTCATCTGTTTCTAGTTACGGCTTCAAAAAATTCCGCGGCCGGCTTCTCTATTTTATTGCTAAATTAAACGCTTACACTAGGAGAAAAATTAATAACTCGCCTAAAAAAATAAAATTTATGGAGCTCTTTCCGCAAAGAAGAATGATAAATACCGCTAAAACGCTGTTAGATAAATTTTATTTCCCTCTTCTAATAAGGGCGGCGATAAAATCATTCCGAAAAAAATCACTAAAAGCCAAAACCCCGGAAGAATTATGGCGTTTAGCAAGTGATTTTCGTTACGGACCGAATAAGCGCGGTTTAAATATCAATATCAAACCCGCTCAAGTTCCGCAAGAGATAATCGGTCTAATGTCCGCCGTCAAAAAAATAGCACCAAAAATAATCTTAGAAATCGGCACGGCGACCGGCGGGACTTTATTTTTCTGGACGAAAATAGCGCCGCCCGATGCCTTGATAATAAGCCTGGATCTCCCGTTTGGAAAATTCGGCGGCGGCTATCTTTCCTGCCAAAAACGCTTATTTTCGAGTTTTTCCCAAGATAAGCAGACTATAAAATTAATCCAAGCCGACTCGCATAAGTCGGAAAGTCTGGAACAAGTAAGAAAAATTCTTGCCGGCCGCCAGGTAGATTTTATGTTTATTGACGGCGATCATAGTTATAATGGCGCCAAGCAGGATTTTGAAAATTATAAAAATTTAGTTCATCCCGGCGGCTTAATCGCCCTGCATGACATCGCGCCCAATCAAACAGACTTGGAATCGCAAGTCGACCGCCTCTGGTCGGAAATAAAAGCCGGCTATAAAACCGAAGAATTTATTGCTGACCCCGGGCAGGGCTGGGCAGGTATAGGCCTAATCACTGTTTAATAATATGGTCTCAGTGATAATACCAACCTATAACGGCGCGGCGGCGCTGAAAAATTACTCTCTTCCCTCCTTATTAAGGCAGACCTATTCTAATTGGGAAGCTCTCGTTATCAACGACGGCTCTCCGGATAATTCCTCGGAAACCGTCAGTCAATTTTCTAATCAGAATAAACGCATCAAACTGATTAACCAGCTGGAGAACAAGGGGCTGGCCGCTTCTTTAAATTTAGGGATCAAACTGGCTAAAGGCGATATTATCGCGATTTTAGAGCATGACGATATCTGGCTGCCGGAAAAGTTAGAATTACAGATAAAATCCATAAACGCCGGCGCGAAAGTTTCAACCTGCCGAGCAATCGTTTATAATACCGACAAAAAATGTTTTACTAAAATAAACGGCGGCAATTTTTCTTGCTTAACCTTTAGGCGGGAATCGGCCGATTTTCTTTTTCCAATTCCGGAAGAAAACAAAAAATACCTAGGCATTGAAGATGGCCTGATAGCGGCTAAATTGGAAATTGCCAAGGCCGAAGGAAGTTTAAAAAAAGACGAAGATATCCATATGGATAAAGTGCTAACTATCATGAATTCTGATAAAAATACTCTTTCTGGAATGAAAAATAGCCAGATAATGGCCGAGCGCTACAAGAATGCTCTTAATCTTTATAAAAATCTATCTGGAAAATATGCGGGCCTTGATCTTTTATTAGCTTTTTGGACAAGACATTACAAATATAACTCAGCTCTTTCCCGCTTGCCGGAAATAATCAAAAAAATTATCTATTCAGCAGTGGAAGGGCTAAAAAAAATAAAAAACAGAAAGCAAATTTCTGCTTTCCGCCCAACCGAGGAATATAAAAAAATAGACGAATATCGAAAACTTTTTAATTAAGCCGCTAGTCCTTTCAGCATCCCCGCTCCCTTTCGGAAATTACCG
Organism: uncultured Gammaproteobacteria bacterium; assembly: GCA_964648205.1. Taxonomy (GTDB): domain Bacteria; phylum Patescibacteriota; class Patescibacteriia; order Patescibacteriales; family UBA12465; genus UBA12465. The sequence continues at coordinate 12,424 of CAZYNT010000003.1, read as the reverse complement.
GCCAGAAACTGCCTAAGTATCCAACCGCAATTAGCCCAGAAAAACCAAACCCATAAAGAAAGGCTTGGTTTTTTATTCATTGATTTAAATATAACTTTTCGATTATAACCTTCTTTATACCCCATCATAAACATATGCTCTCTTGAAGTGAAACTTGGATAATGGCACAATTCAGCCTTCGGTTCGATTATAAAATGATAGTCTTTTATTTTCGCACGTAAGCAAAAATCAACATCTTCAAGCGCTGTCCGCCCGCCCGAAAAAGTCGAAAATTTTAATTCTCTAGCCAAGTCTAAATTATAGGAGCAGACGCCGCCATGGGCATAATAGCCTAACGAGGCTTCCTTAATTTCTTCGTCCCAAACCTGGAATCCGACCGGATTAACATCCCAAGCGTATCTTGAACTTATGCCGAAAAAACTATGGAAAATTTTTTCTGGGGCTGATCGTTTCCGCCTATTTTTTATAATACCGCCAACACCAATCAGCTTTTGATCAACTTTTTCTTTTTCCCAAATTTTCATAACCAATTCGCAAAAGTCCGGCTCTAAAACGACATCATCATCAAAAATAAAAAAGATTTTATTATTAACCAGCTCCAACGCTTTATTTTTCGATTCCGCTAAGCCCCGTCTTTCGATTTCATGGTCTTTCTTATAATAAATGAGCTTGATATTTTTAAAAGACAATCTTTCTTTCCAAGTGCCGATGAAATTATCTAAATTATCTCCATCATTAATAATAATGATTTCCTGCGGCAGCAAAGTCTGCCCGAAAATTGACTCCAGGCATTTTTCCAAATCCTTTTCCCGATTATAGGTTGGGATAACAAGACTAAATTCCATAAATTTCTAAATATTTTTTAGCCATCGACTCGGCGCTGAAGACGGAATGATCTATTCCTGCCGCCGTATAATTTTCCAACTTTAACAAAAAATCTTCTTGGCTATCAAGTTTGAAGCAATTATTAATCCCAATAACTTCCCTATTGCCGCCGACATCGCTGGCTAGAGCCGGAATACCGGCTAATACGGCCTCAATCAAAGATATTGACAGGCCTTCATAAATCGAAGGCAAAACAAACAAATCAAACCCCTTCAGTAAACGGCGGGCATTTTTTAATTCGCCCGGCAAAAAAATGTCATCGCTTAGATTTAATTTATCAATCATTTCCTGGTATCTTTTTCTTTCCGGTCCATCTCCAATTATTAATAATTTTGCTTCCGGTTTTGTTTTCTTTATTACCGGCCAATTATCTATCAAAAAATTATAATTTTTTTGAATCGCCAAGCGGCCGATAGAACCGAGCAAATATCCGTCTATAGGAAACCGGCCGATTACTTTGCCTAATTCCCGCCTCGCTTCTTCGGCGCTTAGAAAATCATCAGATTCGATATCTAAGCCGTTATAAATGACCGAACAATTTTTTACTTTTTTCTTTCCGGCCATTTCATCTGAATTATATTGGCTCACGAAGACTATTTGATCGGCGAAATTTAAGAAAAATTTAAAATAGTTCCTAAATAAAGCCTTGACTAAACCGGGAGCTTTATAATTTTTATCTAGAACCGACAAGCCGTGTACGGTAAAAACAGTTTTTGGCTTTTTTCCAGATAAGCGGGCCGAAAAAACTCCAGGTAAGGTATTGGTACTATTGAGATGGACCACTTCGAAGCCTTCTTGATCAATTATTTTTTTCAACTCAAAAATGAAAGAAAAAATCTTAAATGGGTTGCGGCTTCTTTTTAAATTCTTTAAGCGCAGGAAAGGAATCTTGTCATTTTCCAATTCTTGGGATAAGTATTCTCCTTCGCCGAAGGCGACGGTAACTTCATGCCCGCTTTTTTTTAATCCGGTCGCCAAGTTAAGAACAAATGCTTGCGCCCCGCCGATTTCCGCCTTAGTTATAACTAAAAGAATTTTCATATCGCATTCTTTTTGCTTTTCGGCAAAAATATATATAGAGATAAGATGGAATAAGAAATGGTCGTCGCCCAAGCGGCGCCGACTATACCATAGGGCGGAATAAGGATTAAATTCAGGACGACATTAACGGCCATCGCCAAAAAATGGATAAAAAAGATAATTTTACTTTTATTCTCTGCGATTAGATATGTTGTCATTCCGGTTCCAATGAACAGTCCCATGCTCGACCAAATGTAAATTTTTAAAACGACAGCCGATTCTAAATATTGCGCGCCGAACAGCCAATTAATTATCGGCTCGGCTGATAAAGTTATAATCAGAGCGATTATAAAAGCTAATAATCCCATAAGACCATAAAGGTTGCTCAGACGCCGATTGTATATTTTTTGACTGGTTTTTTTAGCGTTTATTATAGCCGGAAATAACGAGCCGCAAACAATCCCGGGAATGAAGTTAAAAACTTCCGTTATTTTTACTCCCGCCGAATAAAGCCCGACCGCCGTCTCATTCATCATTTTGCCGAGCATTACTTGGTCTATTCGGGAATATATAAAAGCGGCGGCCGACGATAACATCAGCGGCCAGGAATCGTGCCAGAGCCTGCCGGCAATCCGGACTTTGAAGCGCCAGGAAGAAATCTTAAGATTCTCCCTTTTATAAAAAAGAAATAGGAAGATCCCCTGCCATAAAGAGTCGAGCGCGTAAATTAGAATCAACCAGATTACTCCGCCCCCGGCCAGAATTAAAATGACTTTCAAGCAGGAAGAGATCAAGGTCCCGAAGAATTGTACTTTAAAGTTCTCCCGTGCCCTGACCTGGGATTGGAAAAAAATATTGATGACAAATGGCGCCTGGAGAACAAAAGACAAGCTGAATAATACCAGTAAAGCTCTCATTAAATGGTCGGAATTAAAAACAAAGGCTGAAATTAATGAAAAGATAAAAGCTAAGCCGCCGCCAAATAATTTCAGAACAAAGCCGGTCCCCATGAGCTCGTCTCTCTTCTCTGGGTGGCTAATTAGCTCGCGGTTCAAAATTCCGTCTATCCCTAAAGAGCTGACAAAAGAAAATAATCCAGCAAAAGCAACAACATAACTTACCAAGCCATAGTTAGTCGGACCCAAGTATCTGGCGATCCAGGCCCCAATGAAAAACGATATAAGAAGCGAAAACATCTGCCCGAAAAACATCCAGCCGGTATTAGCGAAGTAACGCTTAAAGCCGTCATGATTTAAAATCCAGCGGTATTTGGCAGGAAAAAATCTTTCAATAAATTTAAAAATCTTATCTAACATGAAATTAAATTCTAAACGCCTTTCTTCAAACGCTTTAAACGGCGCCGGGCTTGATTTTTTGGCTCATGGCTCAATTATACCTTCTATTTTTATGGGGGGTCAATAAGGGCCGAAAGAGACCATGAGTCGGGATTTATTTTAAAAGCCGACTAAATACTTCTTAATAAAATTTTCAATGACGATTAACATTTGATCCTTCGCTATGGGCGGGCTTTGAGCTACCCAAACAGCTAGATTATATAATTCCCTGCTGTTAACTTCCAGCCATTTATCATTTTTATACAAAAAAACCAAAAGCGAGGTCACGGCCAATCTTTTATTGCCGTTTTGAAAAGGATGGTTTTTAATCAACAAATAAAAGAGAGCGGCTCCTTTACCGGCTAAGCCGCGGTATAAATTTTTTCGTTCGAATCTGAGAAAAGGGGTCACGATACAACTTTCCAAAATATTTGGATAACGCGTTTCAAACTCGGGAATGGGCTCGTTCCAATTCATCGTGTTGACAGCCAAACTATGGGCTAAATATTTTATTTCTTCTAAATTCAAAGATTTAATCATATTATTCATGGCCCAACATTTTTAAAGCATCACCATAATCTTGCAAAACCTTTTTTACCCCCCTTTCAAGCTCTCTCTTATCTTGAGTATTCAAAGCAGGATTAAAAAATTCGGGAACATCATTTTTATAAATAATATAATTGCGGCCGATTTTACCGGCTTTTATTTTGCCCGCCTTAATTCTCTGAAAAACAGCCACTCGGCTTATCCCAATAATATCCGCCAGCTCTTTAACGGTAACATAATTTTTATTTGTATCTTTGTTTATTGCCATATTTTATAGTTTTTAACTATGTTAACTTATATATAGTATGTTATCATATGTTAATATCATAGTCAATAGTTAACAAAAGGCTCTTTTCTTCCCCGGAAAAGCGTTTTCTATTTATAACCGCCTAATTTAAACCCGGCCGCAATAGTTGATAATTATAAGAGAAAGAATCCAAAAATTTTCTTAAAATTTCCGGATCATCGCTAACCATCACGGATTCATCATTGGAATATGATCCGCCCTTGCTCCAATTATTAGTACCAAATAATACCTCTTTGCTATCCACTATTAAAAGATGGTGGTGCAGAAAAGGGTCCAGCTCTTCCTTCCCTTCTTCTTCCGTGGACGTACTAATTAGACGGGTGGGCGGGGCGAGCGGGGCGTCGTTTAAAATTTCTAAATTAGCTAAATTCTCCTTCGACTTAGCCTCGTTAAGAATTTGAAAAACGGAGCTTGAGCCGGAAAAATTAAGATTATCGGCCAAGATGGTTATTTTTATTCCGGTGCGGGCGCGGCGCAATATTTCTTCCGCCAAAGAGGTGTCGGTAAAACTCCAAATCATTATCTTGATATCGCTTTTAGCCGCTGCCAACAAACTAAAAATGCGCCTGTTGAAACTATAATCATCCCAGCCCGGCCCGAACCAGACTTCGTAATGATAAGAATTCGCTTCCAGGTTTAAATCCCAGGGATGATAATTATTATCGTTAAGCTTTTTCCTTCCCCCCTCACCTTTAGCTAAACGATCAAATTCTCGGCCGAAGCTTGACACTAATTCGTGGTTACCGGTCATAAAAATAAAACTGCGGTCGTAGACTGCCTGCAACTCCGTCCAATTAAAGGACCCGAAAATTAGCCTCTCATTATCTGCCCCCCGATCGATAAGAGCGAATTTGTGATGCATGAGAGCGACTGGCTGGCCGGCAGAACCAATATCTAAACGCTTTATTCCCGACGGCAAATTGCCAAAAAATTGGTCATGAACGGCCGCTTTGCGGGAATCCAAGATTAAAGTAACTTTAACGCCGCGCTGATTGGCGCGATAAATCGCCTCTTTTATTATCGGAGATTTTAAAGAATACATGGCAATTTCAATTGTTTTTTGAGCTTGATCAATTTCCTTGGTTATTAATTGCAGCAATTGGGTGCCGGTAACCAAAGCCCCGTCCGCCTCCGGTTCATTGCTAAAAAAAATATCGGCCGCCACCGGCTCGCCGCTTATAGCGCTGCGCCCTGGCTGGCTCGAAGGCTTAAGAAAAGAGGAAAATGGCGAAAACGCCATTTTGGCTAAAGCGGCTAAAATAAAAATAGCGGCGAAAACCGCCAAAGAATAAAAGACCAAACGCCATAAACGACGATATTTAAATTTCAGATGTTTAAATTTCATATGACTTATCATAGGGCAGCAAGTCGCGTTTCGCGCCGGCGAAGAAAACTATAATGCTATCGGGCAGTTCCTTCGCCAAAAGACATAAAAGAGCGTCAATCTCCGTATCGCCGCGATCCAGCCAAAAATTATCAACCGTAATTAAAAACGGTTTTCTTGTTAAGCAGTAAAGAACTTGAAGCAATAAGACGTTCTTAGCATTATTCGCAAATCTATCGGCTCGCAGCCGCCAATCGTTCCTCTCAAAAAATATATCCCGCAGTTCTTCGTGATTATTAACTAGCGCGGACAGCCGGATAAATTCTTCTTCCTTGATCCTGGTTTTTTCTTTGCCCAAGGCGACCTCAAGTATCGTCCGACTGCTGGCAAACCCGGGGTCAATATTATAAAAACCAGAATAGGCGGCGAAAAAATCATTATAAAAAAATCTTTTCTTGTCCGCTTTGATTATCCAGGCGCGGCGCGCATATTGCCCCAAACCGACAAAAAGACGCGCCAAGATGCTTTTGCCGCGCCGGGGCGCGGCGCTCACCAAATAGCGGCCGCCGCGATGAAAACAAAAATTAAGGTTATTCTGATAGGCCGCCCGCTTGAATAACTTGGCTTTAACTAATTGGAAAACTATCTCCTGAAAGGGCGGTTCCAGGCGGCGGGAAATCTTGCCGGCGCTCTTCTCCGGGACAGATAAAATCAAACCCAGGGCGAAAGGCACGGAATAAAGGCCGACCCGCAAACCTTCGTACATTAGGCGGGAAAGATAAATCAAAAATATTATCAAGATAAAGCGGCTATCGGCGCCGGTTGCGAAAAACGCCAAAAGCGGTTCATTAAACAGGCTAACCAACCAGCTTAACAATATCAAAATCACAAAAACCAAACTGCCAGAAAAACGCAGCCAAAGATCGCGCCGCACGCGGAAATAAGAATCAAAATCCACTAATTCATTGAAGTCGGCCAGAGTTTCTCTCTCGCGCCCGAAATATTTAGTAAACTGCCAATCCGACAAGGTAAAATCCACTAATTTAATAATCCGAGAAAAAAAGGTCGTCTCTCTGGTGACATAATTCCTGGAAATATAAAAAGCGCCCACAGCAACCGCCAAGCTGCCGGCCACGGCGCTAATAGACAACCAAAGAAATTTCCAGCCGAAAATAAAATTCAAAAAGACAAGAATTAATATCAAAATAAACCAGCGGACAGCTCCGGCCAGGCTATTCCCCAAGCCTGTGGAAAGTAAAGACAAGTGATAAGAAATTTTTGCCAGTAACGCGCCTTTGGCCTCCAAATTCCTCTCTTTGGCTGACTGGAACAAAGACAACTTAAACCATTTTAAGCGCAATTCATTAATCAATTTAATAATCAGCGTCCGCTCCGATTTAACGGCAATAAAAGATGACAATAAATACAATAGCGCTCCAACCGCAATTAGCAGGAAAAGATTCCGGCTATTTACCAAAACAGAAAATTTAGCATCAGCCTTTAAATACTGATGGCTCACCACAATCAAGCCGATCTCCGCCAATCCTTGAATAAACAACAAAGAAACGGCGGCTAAAAATAATTTTTTATTATGCCGCAAAAATTTTCTTAAATAATCTAAATGCTCCCGCGTCGGCTTGAGGCGGGTATTGCTCCAACGCGCCAGACGGCGACGTCGGGTCAAATTAATCTGTTCTTTTTCTAAACCCATATTGGGAATCCAAAAAATATTTATAAATAGAGACTAGGCCCAGTCCGCGTAATTTTTCTTTCAAGCGACGTCTGTTTTTTTGAGAATAAACGCCGAAAAAATAACGGGTCAGAATTCGAAAGAATGATTCCGAAAAATTACGGATTTGGGAAGCGTCGGTCACCAGCTTTTTCTGTTCGGCTAATTGCCTAAAATAATTCTTAAGATTATTGTCCTGATTTTTTAAAGCCCGGCGTAAACGATATTTTTTACGATTATCGCTGCGAGAATTATAAAAATTAAATTGCGTCCGCCAGTGCTTCAGAGTATGTTTGACAAAACTCCGGCCCAAGCTAATTTGCCCGCCGCAAAAATGATAACCGAGATAATCGAAGGATTCGACGGCACGGATATATCGCGTCTTCTGAATATTTATTTTTAATCCTAGACTATCGACTTCTTTAAGCAAATAATCATAAACGGGACGCAAGCGCTCTTCCTTTTGATCGAAAATTATCAGATCATCGCCGACACGGCGGTAAAAATCAACCCGCGGACCGCAATATTTGTCAAAATCATCAAAATATAAATTAGCCAATAAAGGAATCAACGGCGTGCCGGTAATCAGCCCCTTGTCCGGTTTGATTATCACCCCATCCTTAATCTTTCGATTATTAACAAATAACGAGATTAACTTAAAAACCGGCTCCGGGAAATTAAGACGCTCAAGTTTTTTTAAAAGAATGGCGGTATTAACATGATTAGTGTAATCGGCCGCATCAGCCACCAGGACAAAATCGCGAAAAAAATATTTTTTATAATGCCTGACGGTGCTGCGCGCCGCAAAATAACTGGGATGGGAAGAACGGTAAGAAAAAAGCCAAGGAGAAAAATAGGAATTAAAATATGGCTCAACTATCTGATAAATAGCCTGGGCCTTGATTCTGTCCTTGAGATTATAAATATAAATTTCTCGCGATTTCTGCGGATTGCTCTTCTTCGGAATCTTAAAAAGGGCGGCCGGAGCTAAGGGACTAAAATCCATCATCTCTTGGCGCGCCTCTTTTATTATCCTGATTGAACTAATCTCTAAGTCACCGAGTTTTAAACCATCCCAACCGCAATAGCGTCCGCTCCGATTATCCTCTTCCATTTGTTCAGCTAAAACAAGATAGGCCTTCTCTAAATTAGATTGCGCAATAATTTTTTCAAACATAAACAAAATATCCTAGCCACTGCTCCTAATCTGGCCGGACCTTGGCGGACGACCATTATTTATTAACAAGAGTTGAGAGCTAGAAACGCCTTTCCAAAGGCACTTCTGACTTCCAATACCTTTAATCAATCCGTTAACGCTACCGGTGTTAGCGGCTTAATCAGCGGTAATCGATTGATTATTAACACCTCCTAAGAGTTTTAGAAGCAGCTGCTAGGATATTCAAATTTATTATTAATTAACTAATAATTAGCGGCTCGAACTATAGTCTGTCCCCGTTACAGACGGCTTAACTCCGATTTCCGCCTTAATTCGATTAGACCCGGACAAATTACCGCTCATAATCATCCAATAAGCATGGGCGTAATCGGAAAAATTAGAACTATCAACTTTCGGTTCAGCATCCGGTCCGACCGCCGCCCGCCAAGCGCTATAATCATTATTTATAATAGCACTCCTAATCTCATTGCTTTTCAAGGCAACATTGTCAAAATCTTTTTTTAGCGATAGCTGCTTTTTTATCAAATTAGCCTCTTCTACCTTTCCTTGCTCTAATAAATTATAAGCGCTTGCAAATTGAGAAAAATTACTGGCGTTAACCTTAGCCTTTAACCTGCTATCGGTTACCAGCCGGCTCCAGGTTTCGTAATCATTATTTGAAATAGCCGCTTCAATAGCCTCATTCTTCTGCTGAATTTGAGCGTTACGCTGGGCGCTTAAAGTAATCATAGCCTCGACAAAAATAGGACTAACAACTAAAAAAGCTAAAAAGAAAAAAATACCGGTAGAAAATAACAAAAACTTACGATGAGTTTTTAAATAAACACTTAATTTTTTAAACATATTTTTTTAAATTAATAAAATATTTATATATTTTTTATTATACTATTTTCTATAAAAATTGCAACAACAGCCTCTAAATTTTTTTTTAAACCCGGCTGCAATAATCGTTTTCTATCCTGTCCTGCTCCAGTTTGACATCTTCTTTCCCGGCTGCCCTGTCTTGGCCCAAAAAATGGTCTAAAGTATCGGCCGTTAGCAGATGCTTCGGCACCCGGCATTCCATCCCCGAACTGACCAGGGTTCCGTTTTCATACAAGCCGCCCAAATAATAGCAGCGGCCGCCGGCCAAGCCGACAATGCTTATCTGAAATTCTCCGGTCCCCGAAACTGTTTTAAACTCCGCCGGCTGGCATTTAACAAATCGATTTAAGAAGCAGCTGCGGTTGCTGCCGCAATTAATAGCCTTATCGTCTTCGCTAGCAACAGCAACCTCATCATCCATATCTTCAGTCGTCGTACTCATAATTGAAGGCGCCACTTCCTGGACTATAGAGGGGTCGACAATGGGCCCCAGATCAATTTTTTTCGGGCCGCAGCCGCTAGCGACAAGGGCTAAGCCGACAAATAATGGCAATAATAAAAATTTTTTTCTCATAATTTTTCCCTTACTTTTTTCATCCCTTTTAAAACAGAACAATAATTTATGGTAGCCCCCCCTCAACTAAACTAATAGGTAAAACAGCTGCCCTAAAAAAAATGAGCCGGCGTTAGCGGCCAAAGACAAAACCAAGGCTTCCTTCGATCGTATTTTGAAAAACTGTTTGTAGATAACCGCTTCGGCAAGAAAAACCGCCAATTCCCCGAAAAATATATAACACCGGCGGTTTGAAATGAAAGCCGGAAGAATAAACCATAGATACGGCAGAGTTAAAATAGAGGCCAGAGCGGAAACAAAGATAATTTGTAGAACCTTTAATTCTAATTTTTTATAAAAATATCTTGCGATAACAAAAACCAGGGGTATTTCTATCACCAAAGTCGCTAAGAGAGCATATAAAAAATCCACTTCGTAGGACATAAATTATCGGCAATTTCCAGCGGGAAAAATTTTTAAAAAACAAAAAATGGAGCGCCAAAAACTAAGATTTTTTGCTTGTTTTTTTTCCGGCTGGGTTGACGGGGTGGAAGAGGGGTCGGAAGCGGCGTCCGAGGGCCGGAAAGTCTCAATTTTTGGCTGAGAGCCGTCGTTATATTCAGAGATCCTTTTAGATTTATACCAATTTAATTTGTCTCCCGAGCCTTTTACCAAAGAATATTCTATAGTTTCTTCAACCAAATGGTCGGTGTTATTGGCTGTAGTATATTGGAAGTCAACCTTTTCGGCGAGCAATTTCAAATTTTTCGGGGTATAGATGTTATAGTACATAGTTTTACCGTTTTCATCAGTCCCGGAACTGGCCGCTTTTCTTATTTTTAACTCTAGATTATCTAAATCCATGGCAGAGAATTTCTTTTGAGTAGTCCAAAAAAGATCCAGCTTGTTATACTTATATCCTGCGGTCAAGCATGTGTTATTTTTAACCTTATAAGCTATATAATTTTTACCCGCCTCAAGCCCAACGCCGGTATAGAAGCCCACTAACGCCAGATCGGGAAATTCATCAAGGTTGGTGATTTTGACGCAACGCTTGACCAGATGCTCGTCTTTAGAAATAGTGTCCGCCGAAACCAGGCATGGAGTAAGAATCAAGAGAGAAAATAAAAAAATGATAAACTTTGATTTTGCCATAAGATTGATGCTATTTATACTAATGTTATTATATCACACTATTTTAAGACAATAAAATAAAAAACTGCCTTGTCAGCAGTTTGGTTTGGCCCAAATTTTCTATCCAAAAAGGTGGCCATATGATTCTTTTGAATAGCTGGACAGAACCTTAAATCGATCGGGGATTGATTTATATTTTTCGCGTCCGCTAAGCGATAATTTGCAAAAACCCTGAGGCACGAACATCGCTAGAGCTTCAAAAAATTTCCTTCAGTAACCATGGTTGCCGTGCCATCGATGACTTCAAGGGCCGACTCGTCATCAAGACCGTAAACAGATTTTTTAGTTTCTTCAGCCGTTTTCTTTAAGTTTTCCTCATTAGAATATAAATGCTTTGGAGAATTAAAATGAGGATAAATATAAAAATCCACTAAACTCAAGGCTTCATCACTTGTATATCCAAATTGATCTTCGTAATACTTTTTCTTATCACTGTTAGTATAGGCAATGCTTGGATTCGTCACGATACTCCCGGCACTGATGCCGGCGTAAACTCTAGTTTTTAACAATTCAGGCAATAATTCTGATAAACCAGACTTTTTTAACCAATGCATTAAATGATAGCTGCTGCCTCCTGAAAAAAATAAAACGTCTCCGTTTTCTATTTTCGGCAACCATATTTCTTTAGGGAGCGCTGAAATATCGACAATATCAATAAACTTAAATCCTTGTTTTTTGATATTATTAAGATCATTTATAAACCAATCCTTACTCCCTCTTGCGACATTCATGGCTGTGGGAATAAAAACAATAGTAGTCTCGGCCGCCGGCTTGCCGACTAATTCAACCAGGGCTTTAGCGATTGATTGATTGGCAAGGCCATTTGAAGTTAGCAGTAATTTCATAAAACCAGTTAAATTATTATAGATTAATTATAGCATAAACCGTTCTAGGGCGCACAAATCCTCTATCAAAACCCTATTCGGTTCAGGGCTGTTTTTAAACTGCGGAGAGGGCGGGACGCAATTAAAATGATTTTAAAGGAAATAAAAAAGGAAGTCTGATGCGCCGACTCCCTTTGTCACATTTGGTACAAATGATATAAGAACTATTTTTTCCTTAATAATTCATTTGCTCTTTTTATCATTTTTATGCTCACTATTGAGACATAAATAAAATTGGCGATTGAGATTACAAAAGTCAATACAGCAAAATAAAAAGCAAATTCCGGAGTAATCATGGCTATTTTTTTTAAGTGAACAATTAACTATTTTAATGATTTAATAATATCATATTTTATTAAATATGTCAATTAGTAAATAAAATTACCTACCTAAGATTATAACTTTTTATATAAATATTAGCCAAAATATACAAATATTTAACGATATTTTTCTTACTCTCTATCTAGCTTTGGAACTTTTTGACATTAAAAAACAAGGTTAAACCTCATTTTTGACTTACTGCGGATAAGAAGCGCCTAATTAAAACGGGGGTTGGCATGACCCCCGAAATTCGGACACAATATTCCATATAAAGCGGTTAGGGATT
>CAZYNT010000002.1:0-105036 GCA_964648205.1 uncultured Gammaproteobacteria bacterium | reverse complement strand
AAATCCTCAAACGGGTCAAAGAAGAGGGATTGCCGGTGGCTAAAGTAGCCGAAGAACACGGTATCAGCCCCAATACGATATATGGCTGGTTAGGCCAGGCTATCAAGGCTCAACCGAGCTGGAAAGAGTTCTCCGGATTCCAGAAGCAGAATAAGGAGCTATTGGCCCTGGTGGGCGAGCTGACGATCAAGCTCTCGCAAGCCCAAAAAAAGAGTTAGTTATGAAGCGGGACAACAAGTCCCGGACAGCCAGAGATATTGGGGTATCTAGGCAGTTGCTATATTACCGCCACAAACAGAGAGCTAAGGATTGGAAATTGAAGACAGAAATAGAAGAAGTCCTGCACGAGCATCCCAGCTACGGCCATAAAAGGCTAGCCATTTGCCTCAAGATTAATAAGAAAAGAGTGCTCCGGGTGATGAAGCTATATGGCCTCAGTCCATATCGCAAGAGAGGCAAGAAATTCAAGTATAACAAGGCAACCAGGGATTTAGCCTTTCCAAATCTGCTCCTCAACAATACCCCTGAATACCCCAATCATATTTGGGCGAGCGATTTCACTCATATTGCCTATCAGGGGAAATGGCTGTATCTAGCGACCATACTAGACCTCTATACCAGGAAGATAGTCGGCTATAGTGTCCTAACCAGCCATGGCAACGAATTGATCATTAACGCCTTGTTCTCGGCGACGCATAACAATAGTCCGGCTAGAATACTCCATTCCGACCATGGCTCAGAATATGCCTCATATGATTATGCCAGTATTTGCCATAGCCTAGGAATCAGGCAGTCAATGAGCCGTCCCGGCTGTCCCTGGGAAAACGGCTATCAGGAATCATTCTATAATCAGTTTAAGATAGACTTGGGCGATCCGGATAGATTTAGTGCTTTAGGGGAACTAGTCTATAATATATATAGGACGATACATCGATACAACAACGAGAGAATACATTCTAAATTAAAATGCCGCCTGTACTGTACAGCCGGCAATATCAACCGGCCCATGGACAATGTGTCTAAGGAAATGGGTACCTGCCAAGCCTCTTTCTACCGTCGGGCAAAATATGAGGCAAAATTAAAATTACAGTGTTTGATTTTTCCCGAAAAACCCGTTTTTGATTTTTCAGAAAATCGAACACCTAAACTTTCGCTAATTCTACAAACAAAAAGAGAACTGGCACAAGCCAGTTCCCCGATAGTAGTCCCTAGGGGAATCGAACCCCTGTTAACAGGATGAAAACCTGACGTCCTAACCACTAGACGAAGGGACCAAATTGTTCAAAATAAAAATCTAATGACTTAGATTTACTCTTATTCTATATATAAATAGGGTTTCTGTCAATATTAATAATTTAGTGTTATAATTGAGGAAAAGACGCTAAATTTCAAAAAAATGAAAAAACGTAAAACCATAGGATTGGCCTTGGGCTCGGGCGCTTTTCGCGGTTTCGCCCATATCGGCGTTATCAGGTCGCTGAAAAAACATAATATTCCTATAGACTACTTAAGCGGATCAAGTATCGGCGCCTGGGTGGCCGCTTATTATGCTATTTTTAAAGATATTGGCAAATTAGAAAAAGATTTGACCGGCAATCTTAAAGAAAAACTGCCGATGTTTTTTGATTTAAGCTGGACGGGAGGATTTATCGGCGGGCAAAAATTCATGTCCTTTTTAGAAAAGAATTTGCATCATCACAATTTTTCCGCCCTTAGTATTCCTTTAAAAATTGTGGCAACCGATCTAATAACGGGCAAGCCGTTTGTGTTTGAAATTGGCGATGTGGCGCAAGCGGTCCGAGCGAGCACCTCGGTCCCATTGGTTTTTAAGCCGGTAAAATATCAAAATAAATTGTTAATTGATGGGGGATTAAGCAACCCGGTTCCGGGAGATTTGCTCAGAGAGATGGGAGCCGATATCGTGATCGGCGTTAACTTGTATAATAAAAATGAGTTTGTTGAAAAAAAATTCACTATGCCGAAAGTGGTTTTGAGGAGTACGCGTATTGTTTTGCATAACTTAGCTAAAGTAGCAATCAAGAGCGCTGATGTGGTAATTGAACCCGATGCTTCAAAATATATCAAAGAAAATAGCCTTTCTAAATATTTTACCAAAGAAATAGCAGAGGCCATAATAAAAATCGGCGAGCGGGCGGCCGATAAAGCTATCCCGCAAATCAGGGCATTATTAAAATAAAATGAAATATCGTTTGTATACAACTTCACAGAAAGCCTGGGATGGGATGTTTAAAGCGATGTCCCAGGCCCAGAAGTCTATTTATCTTGAAATGTATATCTTTTTGGATGATACTCAGGCTTCTCATAACTTTTTGGGTTTGTTGAAAGATAAGGCGCGGGCTGGCGTTGAGGTTGTTATTATCGCCGATTCTTATGGCAGCGCTTCGCTGCGCGGAGCGGCCGCCAATGATTTGAAAGCGTCCGGCGTTGAATTGATTTTTTTCAACCATTGGTTGCGCCGAACGCACCGGAAAATACTGATTATTGATAATAAGACGGCTTTTATCGGTGGCGTTAATATAAAAGAGAAAATCCGCCATTGGCATGATTTACAAATTCGCATGAGCGGCAAGATCGTTATGCCGATGCTAAAATCTTTTGCGTACGCCTATGGAATAATGGGAGGGAAGAAGGAATCAATTTTAAAATATAGCCGCTTGCCGCTTGTGAAAAAAATAAAATCTTGGGTTACGGATAACATTGTCGACACCAGCAAGCTTTATAATTTAAATAATTACTATAAAGAAAGAATCGGCGCCGCCAAGACTTCAATTAAAATTGTCACGCCCTATCTTCTGCCGCCCCGCTGGCTGCTGGCTATTTTAGATGATGCCTGCCGCCGCGGAGTTAATGTGGAAATTATTATCCCCAATGATACCGATATCAAGCCGCTTAATAAGATTAATTATTTGAACGCTTGCCGGATGTCCGCTTATGGCGTTAAATTTTATCTGATGTCAGCCATGAATCACGCCAAGATAATGCTTATTGATGAAGAGGAGGGGTTGATTGGCTCGCAAAATATGGACATCCTTTCTTTTAATTTGAATATGGAAGCCGGTGTTTTTTTTCGTCAGAAAAAACTAGTTAACGATCTTAACAACATTTTTACTCATTGGCGCAACGAATCGATCTTTTTTACGGCTTCGGGCAAGGAAATAAAATTTTTTGATAGAATTTTAATAGCGATATTTAAGCTATTTTATCCGATTTTTTAAATTATTCTCAATTATTATTTTTTCTTTTAAGACCGGGTGGCTCCGGTCTTGTCTTTTTTGCCCTTTTCGGCTATAATAAACCTAATTAATTTTTAATTTTTAATAACCATGGTCGGAAATTTCATAAAGATTAAAGGAGCGCGGACGAATAATTTAAAAAATATTGATCTCGATATTCCCCGCGATAAATTAGTGGTCATTACCGGGTTATCCGGTTCCGGAAAATCTTCACTCGCTTTTGATACTATCTATGCCGAAGGCCAGCGCCGTTACGTTGAGTCTTTATCTTCATATGCAAGGCAATTTGTCGGTTTAATGGATAAGCCGGACATCGATTTGATTGAAGGCTTGTCGCCCGCCATTTCCATCGATCAGCGCACAGTCGGCCATAATCCACGCTCGACAGTCGGCACAATCACAGAAATTTATGATTATTTGCGCCTCTTATATTCAAAATGCGGCGCCCCTTACTGCCCGCATTGCAATCTTAAATTAAAAAAAGACTCGGAAGAAAAAAAGATGGCCAAGAAAATCCGCGGCCGCGAAATTAAATCAACAAAAATTGAGCGTTTTTTTGTTTGTCCAGAATGCGGTTATCGGCGGAGCGAACTTGAACCGCGCGATTTTTCTTTCAATTCCGGGCACGGCGCCTGCGGACACTGCGGCGGGCTGGGAACTAAAGCGGAAATTGATTCAGAATTGGTTTTTAATTCAAACCTCAGTATTTTAGAAGGAGCGATTAAGCCGCTGTCGCATGCAAATTTAACCGGCAATGGTTTATTTGTAGAATTAAATGAGCTGGCGACCAGACATAATTTCAGCCTGCGCCCGGCGGTTAAAGATTTGCGCCCGGAAGAGAAAAAATTCATTCTAAAAGGCGATGGACAATTCGAAGGGTTATTGAAAAATTTAGAGAATAAATATATTGAGACAAAATCAAATTTTGTTAAGCAAGAAATCGAGAAAGTTATGCGCGTTTCTCTCTGTCCAAGTTGCCACGGCGCGCGCCTAAAGCCGGAAATCCTGGCCGTCCGGATTGACGGTCTTTCTATTTTTGAAATTACCAATAAGAGCCTAAAAGAATTGCGGAGCTTATTAGCTTCTTGGTTAAAAATCGGAGCCACCTTTAACGGGCAAACAAAAATAGTCGAACCGATTGTAAAAGAAATGGTAAAAAATTTAGAATTGCTTGCTAATGTTGGCTTAGATTACCTGACCCTTAGCCGTTCGGCGGCCACGCTATCAGGCGGCGAAGCGCAGAGAATCAGATTAGCTTCGCAAGTAGGTTCGACCTTAAGCGGCGTTTTGTATGTGCTTGACGAGCCGTCAATCGGGCTGCATCAAAGGGATAATGACAAGCTGATAACTACTTTAAAAAATTTGCGGGACAACGGCAATACCGTTATTGTCGTCGAGCACGACGCCTCTACTATGCTGGCGGCCGACTGGCTGATTGATGTCGGCCCGGGCGCGGGCGACTCGGGCGGCCGGATTTTGTTTACGGGCGAGCCGGAAAATATTAAGAAATGTCCGGAGTCTTTGACGGGCGCCTATTTGTCCGGAAAAAAAGAAATAAAAATTCCCAAGCAATTTCGCAAAGGAAGCGGCCGGATGATCAAAATTCTAGGAGCAACTGAACATAATTTAAAAAATATTAACGTGGAAATTCCTTTGGGTAAACTGATTGCGATTACGGGTGTTTCCGGATCAGGAAAATCAACCTTAATGAGCGACATTTTAGCGAATGCGCTTGCCAAAAAATTCTACCGCGCAAAAGTTGACCCGGGCGCCCATAAAGAAATTATCGGCTTGGAACTGATTGATAAAGTAATTGATATCGACCAATCGCCTATCGGTCGGACGCCGCGCTCTAATCCGGCGACCTATACCGGCCTGTTTACCTATATTCGTGATCTGTTTGCCGAACTTCCTGAAGCGCGCGTTAAGGGTTTAAGCGCAGGGCATTTTTCTTTCAATGTTCCCGGCGGAAGATGTGAAAATTGCGCGGGCGACGGGATGATTAAGGTTGAAATGCAATTTCTTTCCGATGTTTATTTAACCTGCGATGTCTGCGGGGGCAAAAAGTTCAAGCCGAAAGTTTTGGAAGTTCTGTATCAAGGGAAAAATATTTCTGAAGTTTTGGAAATGACCGTAGGTGAAGCCAAAGAATTTTTCAAAAATCATTCCGCGATTAGCCAAAAGTTAAAAACGTTGGATGAGGTCGGATTGGGCTATATCAAGCTTGGACAAAGCGCGACGACCTTTTCGGGCGGCGAAGCGCAAAGAATAAAATTGGCGACCGAATTATCGCGGCGAGCGACCGGCAAGACTTTATATATTCTTGATGAGCCGACAACCGGTCTGCATTTCGCCGATATTGATCGCCTTCTTAAGGTTTTGAATATGCTGGTCGACCAAGGCAACACGGTTTTAATTATCGAACATAACCTAGATGTTATAAAGTCGGTTGATTGGATTATTGATCTTGGACCGGATGGCGGAGAGGCGGGCGGGAATCTGGTCGCCGCCGGAACTCCGCTAGAAGTTGCTAAAGTCGCCAAGAGCTTTACTGGGCAGTATTTGAAGAGGATATTATAACGTATATTTTACGATAAATCTGCTAATATTTTTAACTCCAGATTCTTTTTAGCTGTATCAAGCAGGGCGAAGCTGGCGGTATTAAAAACATCGCTGAGCGTTCCGGGATTAGCGATAATAGTATTTTCTTTTTTTTCTAGCCAAGGCTTGTGAGTATGGCCATAAAAAATAAAGTCGAGAGCGAAGGGGGACAGCTCTTGGACTTTTTTTATTTTTTGGGGTTCATGGCAAAAACCGATTTTAACGCCGTTAATTTCATTAATCCCGATTTCGCCGTAGTAGCTGACATTTTTAAATTTATTAAGTTCGGCTTCTTTATAAATTTCCGCGTTGCCCTCGGCCACAAAAATCTCGCCCGTAAAATTTCGGGCGAGATAAGACGCTGTTTCTATGGTTGTTAGATCGCCGCAGCAGATAAGGCTGGTTGCTCCCGCCCGGCGGCACCAATCCAGGCATTTTTTTAAATTAGCCAGATTATCGTGAATATCGGAAATAATTGCGAGCAACATAATTATTTTTTGCCGCGGAGTTTTATTTCGTAGGCCATTTGTTCAAGCTTCCGGAGATGGCCGCGCGATTGGTCATATTTAGTGCGCAAGTAGCCGGTCATGTCAAAATCAATTAATTGACCCATAATATCTTCAGCCATTTTTTTTGTCTTTGCGACTTCTCCAAATTTTCCCTTTGCCGCCTGGTTGGTCGCATAGCGGACAAGTTCGCCGATCATATCGCAAATTCCGCCCAAATATGATTCGTAGTCGAGGGACAGGCCTTTAACCGCCTCGATCTTTTTATTTTTAATCGCTAAATACAAAGTTTTGCCTTCCAGATATTCTTCGGCCGCGGCTTTATAGGCTCCCTCGCGGTGCAGCCTCGCAAATCCGAAGCGGCTCTCCAGATCCTTTAGCGCTTTTTCAATGCCGGCAATCTTTTCTTCAGCCGCCTTGAAATCTTGGCGCTGGAGAGCAAAAATATTCTTTTTCGCTTCAAAAAGTATATTGTTAGAGGCACTGATAATTTGCCGGCGTTCGGATTCGTTGGCTTGATAATCTTTTTTTAATTCTTCAAGAAATTTTTCATTAATCATAGGGTTATATTAAATTACTCTAAACACTTCTTCAATGCTGGTTTCGCCATTAAGCGCTTTGAGAACGCCGTCTTGGAGCATAGTAATCGTTCCGTTTTTTATAGCGGCCTGTTCAATATCGAAATCAGTTACATCTTCATGCTGGATTAATTTTTGGATTTCCGGAGTCATCGTTATTGTTTCGTATAAGCCCAAACGGCCTTTATAGCCTATTTTCCCGCATTTTTCACAGCCGACGCTATGATAAAAAGTTATCTGTTCCGGGATTTTAATAGCCGGATTGTTTATTTGGGATAATACCTCTTTAACTTTTTTTAGATCTTCCGGCAAAAGTTCAAAAGGCTGTTTGCAATGGGGGCAAAGCCGCCTTACCAGGCGTTGTCCGATAGTAAATTCAATTGCATTCGCTAGAGTCTGCCGATCAAGACCGAGGCCGGCGAAACGAGAAATGGCCCCGGCCGCGCTGTTGGCGTGGATAGTTGAGAGGACTAAATGGCCGGTCATCGAAGCTTCCATGGCGATTTTGGCAGTTTCACCGTCGCGGATTTCGCCGATCATCATTATATTCGGATTTTGGCGCAATAAAGAACGCATCGCGGAAGCGAAAGTATAGCCCCTTTCCTCGTCGATTTGGGTTTGCATAACTCCGGCCAGTTGGTATTCAATAGGATCTTCAACTGTAATTATTTTGACATCGGGCTTATTTAATTTATTTAAGACGCTGTAAAGAGTTGTTGTTTTTCCACTGCCTGTCGGGCCGGTAGTGATGATGATGCCGCGCGTTTTTTTCATGGCTAACTGCAAGGAGTCAAAGGCCACCGAAGTTATGCCTAATTTATCCATAGATAGATTAACGGCATTGGTTGAAAGCAGGCGGATAACGATGGTTTCACCATAACCGCCGGCGATGATGGAAAGACGGCAATCCATTTTACGATCAGGGAGATAAACGCTGAACCGGCCGTCAAAAGTCGCGCGCTTAACGTTAGTCGCCGCGCCGGCTAAAATTTTTATTTCAGAAAGAAGCGTCAGATAGCTGGTTTTCGGAAGTTTAAGAATATCATGGAGGACGCCGTCAATTCGAAAACGGACGCTTACCTCTTGTTCTGTCGGCTCGATATGGATATCCCCCGCATCGCTAGTAACAGCGAGCGCCATAATCAAAGTAATAAGCTCGGAAGTAGGTATTTCTTTTATGTGGCTGGCGATTTGTTCAAGATTCTGCCCGAGTTCTTCAGCCTTCTTATATTCTTCCGGTTTTATTTTTACGCCCCGGCCGATTGTTTGCGAAATTACAATATCATAGAGTTCATTAATATAATCAAAATTACCGATAACCCGGTAGACCTCAGATAGAGAAGTTGTCCCTTCCATTACTTTCAAAACGCCGTCTTGGAGCATCGTTATCATGCCGTTTTCAATTGCTTGTTGCAGGATTTTAAACGAAGGCGCCTTATCTATGGTTAATTGCTTGATGTTGTCGTTCATCGTAAAAACCTCAAAAATACCGATACGCCCTTTATAGCCGGTGAAATTACATTGGTCGCAACCTTCGCCCGCTTGATAAATTTTAGGCAGGGTAGCGGGGACATCTAATCCGGCCCGAGGAGAAACGACAGCTAAAATTTTATTAACTTGTTCGGCCTCTTCGGCGCTCAACTCGTGTTCGCGTCGGCAACTAGGGCAAAGCTTGCGCACTAAGCGCTGGCCGATAACCGCGTTGATTGATGGTACTAGAAAATAAGGCTTAACGCCGATATCGATTAAGCGCGGGATAACGCCGGCGGCGTCGTTGGTGTGAAGAGTCGACAAAACAAGGTGGCCGGTGAGAGACGCTTGGACGGCAATTTCTGCGGTTTCAAGATCGCGGACTTCGCCGACCATAACCACGTTTGGATCTTGGCGCAAAATTGAACGTAGGCCGTCGGAAAAAGTATAGCCCCGCTTAACATCGACCTGGCTTTGGTTAATTCCTGCTAATTGGTATTCGATTGGGTCTTCAAGGGTGATAATTTTAGCATTTGGCTGGTTAAGTTTGTTGATTACGGCGTATAGCGTTGTAGTTTTACCGCTGCCCGTCGGGCCAGTGGTTAATATTAAACCATTAGGCTTTGCTATTTCTTTGGTTAAGATAGGCATTATCTCCGGTCGAACCCCCAATTTTTCCAGTTCTAAAGTAGTATCCGAAGAATCAAGCAAACGCATGACCACGCTTTCCCCATAAGCTGTCGGCAAAAAGGAAGAGCGGACATCGATTTTTTTATTTTTTAAATAAATTGTATAGCGTCCATCTTGCGGCTTATTTTCAATATTAATTTTTACGCGGGCTAATATTTTCAAGCGGGATATTATTTTTTTCCATTTATCCCGATTTATTACGGCCGCTTCCTGCAAGACGCCGTCGATTCTAATTCTAACCACGACGCCATTTTCTTCAGCCTCGATATGGATATCGCTCGCTCCAACTTTCATCGCGGTCGCGAGCATTAAAGTAATGACATCGGTGATATTAACATCATTTATCTTTTCGTTAAGATTTTTGTAGTTGGAAATTGCTTCTTTAAATTTTTCTAAATTAGCCTCGCTTATTTCCACCCCGCTTTCGTAGCGTTTTACTTTCGGAATGCTTCGGTAAGCTTCTAGGGCATAATCAAAACTGTTTTGGGAAATAAGATAAAGGCGCCCATCGGCAAAATACTGTTCACTCAGGCGAGCTAATTCTTCATTTACCGCCGGAGTCGGTTCGATGCAGGCCAGCCGGATATTTTTTCCGTCGTAAAAGAAACATATCGCGTTTAATTCGCGCGCTTTTTCTTCTTGTATTAAAACCAAAGCTTCCGGACTGATCGGAAAGCCAAAAAGATTAACATAAGACAACCCCTGGCTCTGCGCCCGGTCCTCTGTCTGTTTTTCTATCTCTTTAAGCTTAATTTCGCTTTGCTTTTTAGCAAAACGACCGGTGACACTTTCTTCGTCATCGGTCGGATTGATTAAATTTTCAATTGACGCTAAATCGCTCATAATTTATTTTTTTCTGAAAATTCTTTCCAGCTTAGCCATTCCTTTTCTGTCTTTAAGCTGCAGATAAAGGTCGGTCCAAGTGGCAATTTGGAAAGTTGTCAGAAGGGACCCAAAGATAATAGCCACCACCAAAATAAGGATGAGTATTAATAATGTCAGCCAGCCGATTGAGAAGATTAAGCTCAGCCAGAGAAGGGGGAAGAATAAAATAGAAATGATTGTTAGGATTGCAAAGCTGGAAATGAAGCTAATAATAAAGAGGATAAGAGCGATTTCCAAACTGATCAGCCAGTTTTTATTAAATAGTTTCCATCCAGTTTCTAAAGAGTTCATTACTGATTTATTTTCTAAAACTCGGCAGGAAATGGCATATTTAACAATCAAGGACAAAGAAACGGCTACGGGCACAAAAACAACAAAAAGGATAGTATAGGCTATAACGAAAGCATAGTTATCGCTTACAACCATAAATAATAGAGGAAGGCTGACGAGAAAAAAGGCGAAGCTGATCAGGATTTTTATTAGAATATTAAGCCCTAAAACAGACCAAAAATGACGGCTGCCGACGGTCAAGCCTTCGCGAACGCTTAAAATATTTAATTTTTTCTTGGGAGCAATAAGCTTTTTGACGCTATCAACGAGCGCCGCTTGAGAACTGATGGCAAGCCAAACGAAAACGGAAATTAAAGTCAATGTCAACAGCAAAATAGTGAAAGTGTTAATAATAACGACTATATTTTGGCTGAAGAGATCGACGAGCCCCAGCCAGACGGCTTGGCAAAGCTCGCTGATAGCGAGCAGGCCGTTTAAATTTTGATAAGAATTATCGACGGCGCTTTGTCCTAGGTTTTGCGATAAAAATTGGTATTCCATTGATCCGCCGGCGACAGCCAGCGAAGCAAAGATGCCGAAGAACCATAAATACTTGTGTTTCCAAGCTATGGTCCAAGCCTGTTTTAAAATTGATCGATAAGAGAACATATTTGTTTAAAATTAATTGAAAAACTTAAAAAAGTCTGATATTATTATAACATAATTTAATAATTAATACCAAATACTACGGGGGCGGGAAACAGCACTCTAGAATAATTTTTTATGTTCGATATTCTCGATAATATAAAACAGCAAATTAAAAAGGAATTAAAGCTTGAAGAGGCGGTTTTTTCCTATCCTCCCAAGAGCGATTTGGGCGATTTAAGCTTAGCTTGTTTCGAACTGTCCAAAGTCCAGAAGAAGAGTCCGGCCGAAGTGGCGGCCGAACTAGCATCGGTACTGGCGAAGCAGCCTAAATTAAAAAAATATTTTTCAGAGGTTAAAGCTGCGGGGCCCTATCTTAATTTTTATATAAGTAAAAGTTATTTGGCCGATCGGGTAATAAATGGCATAAAAAGAAGCAAAAAAAATTACGGCCAAAACAATTCGGGAAAAAACCGGAAAGTAATGATTGAATATTCAAACGGCAATACCCACAAAGAATACCACGTCGGCCATTTGCGCAATATTTCCTATGGCGACGCGGTTAACCGCTTGCTTAGCGCCAATGGCTATAAGTCTATTCCGGTTTCCTATATAAACGACTTCGGCATCCACACCGCAAAAACTATTTGGAATTGGCAAAGAGATAAAAAATACGAAGAGAGCCGGGAAGACAGGGGATACTTGCTGGGGAAATGCTATAGCGAAGCGAGCCAAGAATTAGCCGAACATCCGGAATATAAAGAAGCGGTCGTTGCAATAATGAAGAGCATTGAAAAGCGCGAGGGGCCCCCTTATATATTGTGGCAGGAAACAAGGGAATGGAGCATACGTTATTTCGATTCTATTTATCGCGATTTAGGCATAAAGTTCGTCCACATTTTTTATGAAAATGAATTTATTGAAGCCGGTCTGAAATTGGTTTCCGAATTAATTAAATCCGGCCAGCTGGTAAAAAGCGAGGGCGCGATTATCGCTAATCTAGAAAAATACGGATTAGGCATTTTGCCGGTTATTAGGACCGACGGCACCGCCCTTTATCCAGTGGCCGATTTAGCGCTGGCCCAGGAAAAATTCAGAAAGTACCATATCGCGGAGTCAATCTATGTTATTGATCTCCGCCAAAGTTTATATTTTCAGCAATTAGCTAAAATTTGCGAACTGCTCGGGTATAAGCAAAAATTGAAACATCTCGGTTATGATGTGGTTACCCTTCCGGGGGGCATGATGTCTTCGCGCACGGGAAATATTGTGACTTATGAAGATTTGAAGACCAAGATTTTTGAGAAGCTGGTCAGTGAGACGAAAAAACGGCATGAAGAATGGACTAACGATCGGGCCAGACAGGTTGCTTGGAACTTAACGGTCTCGACGATAAAATTCGAAATGCTTAAAGTCAGCCCCGATAAAATAATCACTTTTAATATTGAAGAGTCTCTGCGCTTCGACGGTTATACGGCCTGCTATCTCCAATACGGTTACGCCCGCCTTAAAAGCATAGTGCGGAAAGAAGGTTGGAACTTATTTGCTCCGCCCGCGGACACCGGAAAATTAAAAGAAACGAAAGAAAAAGAATTATTAATTAAACTGGCTCGCTACCCGGAAGCGATTAAGCTCGCCGGCGAAAAGAATAATCCGAGTGAATTGACTAAATATTTATTTGAACTGGTAAAACTATTTAATGATTATTATCATGAGATAAATATTTTGAAAGCGGAGCCTAAGTTGCGCCGCGCCCGCTTAGCGTTGATTAAGGCGGTAGCGCAGGTTTTAAGTAATGGCTTTAATATTTTAGGTCTTAAAATAGTCGAGGAAATGTAAAATAAATTCCCGTAATATTGAGAGCAATAATTATATGAAGAAAAAAGAACAAGATAATTCCTTGGAGAAAATCGTTTCGCTTTGCAAGCGGCGCGGCTTCGTTTTTCCGTCCTCAGAAATTTATGATGGTTTTACGGCGGTTTATGATTTCGGGCCCTATGGCGTCGAACTAGCGAATAATATTAAAAAAGAATGGTGGAAAGCGATGACGCAACTCCGCGATGACGTGGTTGGCCTTGATTCAGCAATATTTATGAGCCCGAAAATTTGGGAAGCCTCAGGCCATGTTAAAGGTTTTTCGGATCCGCTGACGGAATGTAAAAAGTGCCATAGCCGCCTCCGGCTTGATACCTTGCTTGAAGAGGCCGGAGTATTCGCTGATGAGAAAATGAGCGAAGATGAAATTAATAAAATCTTTAATGATAATAAAGCGAAAATAAAATGCCCTAATTGCGGCGAAAAGAATTTTACGCCCGGTAAGAAATTTAATCTGCTCGTCCAGTCTAACCTGGGAAATTTTACTAGCGATTGGACGAAAGAACCGACCTATCTGCGCGGCGAAACTTGCCAGGGTATTTATGCTAACTATAAAAACGTTATCGACACGGCGCGCGTGCGCATTCCCTTTGGCATTGCTCAAATCGGTAAAGCTTTCCGCAATGAGATTACGGCCCGCCAATTTATTTTCCGGACCCGCGAGTTCGAGCAGATGGAAATGCAGTATTTTGTTAAGCCGGAAGACGAAATGGAATATTATGATCAGTGGCGGAAAGCGCGCTGGCAATTTTATCTTGATTTAGGAATTAAAGAAGCTAATTTAAAATGGCATAAGCATGAGAATTTAGTTTTTTACGCGAAAGAGGCTTATGACATTGAGTATAATTTTCCTTTCGGCTTCAAGGAATTAGAAGGAATACACGCTCGCGGCGATTATGATTTGACGGTGCATAGCCAAGCTTCAGGCCAGGATTTCAATTATCTTGATCCGGCAAATAACAAGAAGTTCGTTCCGCACGTTGTTGAAACTTCCGCCGGCGTCGGCCGGACTTTTTTGGCGGTTTTAACCGAATCGTATAAAGAAGAGGAGCTTGAAGGGGAAACAAGAGTTGTTTTGGCGATTCCCGCAAAGTTGGCGCCGATTAAAATCGCGGTTTTTCCCCTGTTAAAAAATAAACCGGAATTAGTCGCGAAAGCGAGAGAGGTTTTTAATGCTTTAAAATTAAATTGGCGCTGCGAGTTCGATGATAACGGTAATATCGGTAAACGCTATCGCCGCCAGGATGAAATCGGCACTCCTTATTGCCTGACAATTGACTTTGAAAGCTTGGAAAACGAAGAAGTAACTGTGCGTGATCGCGATAACATGAAACAAACCAGAATTAAAATATCAGAATTAGAAAATTTTTTCCGCGCAAAATTTTAGGGGCGCGGAAATCCGCCGCTTCGAAAAAATAAAATAAAAAATTCCTCTCTTATGGAATCAAGTGAGGAATTTTTTTGTAAAAATCAAAAAAAGTATTGCGGCTTATTTTTATTAGTTGTATAATAAATGAAGAAGAGATAAAAAAATTTTAATTAAATTTTTTTTCAAACAAAAAATAATTTATTTAAGGAAGGAGGTGAGTTTATGAAAAAGAAAACTGCGAAAAAGGTGGTGAAGAAAGCGGCCAAAAAACATGCTATTCACAAACCAGCAAAAAAAGTCGCGAAAAAAGCCGTTAAAAAAGTTGTGAAGAAGGCCAAAAAGGCGGCTAAGAAAAGAAAATAAATAATTAACAAGATTTATTAATAAATTTATTAGTAAATTTTATTAATTTAAAAATTATACAAAGAGCGTTCTGCGGAATCAGGGCGCTTTTTGTATTGAGAGCGCTAAAATTATTTTTGGATATTGAAAAGAGCTATCCGTGGTGGATAGCTCTTGAGTTTTGCGAGAGGTTAGGTATTAATTGCCTTGCGAGGCGGTGTTAACCAAGAAAGCGATTTTTTCGATAAGGTCTGGTTGTCCAGCCTTTTCTTCGGCTTCAAGGACCGCCACGAGGTTGCAGGTGACCGGAGTCGGGCTTATTTTTGCGATTTGAACGCAACGGCCCGTGCTGGGAATCATAATTTCTCCCTCTTCTCCTTTAATGGGAGCATTCAGGCGGAAGTCATGCTCTACGGTTACAGGGTCGGGTCCGGTTAAGATCTGTGTGATGTCGATGACCAGGGTTTTTTTACCAGTCAAGAGGTTATGCTTTTCCTTTATTTCGACACTGGCTACAATCGTTTCTCCTCTGAAGTCGGGATGAATATAGAAGTGCCTGGTTATGGCAGGTTTTACGCTCTTATCTTCATTCCTGACAGGAATATCGAAATGGGCGTAATGAGAGTGAACGTCAATTAAGACGACTTTTTGCAGGGCACTTCCTTCGAAGGCCAGGATTTTGTGGCCTTCAATGAATTTAAGATATTTTGCATCTTTTCCTGGGACGCTTATTTTTACATTGTCCTGTTTGGCCAATGTTTTAAAAATAGAGGGCACAAAAGTGCGTCCCATTTTGGCAGCGGCTTCGCGGGCGAGAGCGATACGCTTTTCTGTCCTTTTTTCTTGGTTCATGACGATCTCCTGTTTTTATGGTTATTTTTTTATTTATTTTATGTTTTTAATGAGCGGTGAATTGCTCTTTTTTCTAATCTCTTGATTAATGGAATAATATATCATATTTAAATAAATATGTCAATATTTTTAGATTATCTTTATGTGGATTGCTATATAATATAAATGTTAGCAATAAATTAGCTATTATTAAATAAAAATATGAAGATAAATTCTCGCATTAAACTGCTGTTAAAATGGCTGGCCGGCAGTTTAATAATTTTATTATTTACAATATTATGTTTTTATATTATTAAAAATGGCAAGGATCGCGCGGACAGAGTCGAAATCGATTTTTTAGACGTGGGTCAAGGAGACGCCTCTTTGCTAAAGTTACCTAATAATAAGATAGTACTTATAGACGGCGGACCGGATAATTTAGTTTTAAAGCGATTAGGAGAAAATCTGCCCTTTTATCAGCGGAAAATTGATTTGATAATTTTAAGTCATTTTCATGATGATCATTTAATCGGCTTGATAGAAATTATTCGCCGCTATAAAACGGGGTCTGTTATATATATGAAGGGGGCAGAAAGTTCTTGGCTCTTTTCTGTGTTCTTAAAAGAGGCTAAAGAAAGAAATATTAATTTGATTCCCCTCGGGGGCGAGGCAAATGTAAAATATTCCGAAAGTTGTTCGCTTAAAACAGTTAATCCGCTGGTTTTAGGGGTGAAAGCCGATAGTAATAATTCGCTAGCCGTTAAATTAGATTGTTCTCCTCTGACCGCTGTTTTTACTGGAGACAATAACTATAAAGTCGAAGAAGCCTTGCTTCGAATAGGCTTAGATTGGGCGGCGAAAATTTTAAAAGCTTCCCATCACGGATCAAAAAGCGCCAATAGCGAGCTATTTTTAAGGATCATTAATCCCGACATTTTAGTTATTTCCGTTGGCGCCGATAATCGCTTCGGCCACCCCAGCGCCGAGACCTTGGAGCGAGCCGGCCGGCTGGGAATCAAAATAAAAAGAACTGATCTCGCGGGGACAGTGGAAATTTACGGGTCGCGGTAGAATTATTATGAAAATAGTTGTATAATTTTAATATAAAAAATCTAAATATTATGGATAATAATAAGCAAGATAACGCCTCGCTGGATAAAGCGCTCAGAGAAATTGATTTAATTTTTTCGGCGACCGTTAAAAAATTAAAAAAGCTCCATTTTAAAAAAATGGAGCTTATAAAGTATTATCGGGAAACCGGGCAGCAGAAAGAAATTGAAAAAATTCGTAAAAGTTTAAAAAACATTTAAACATATGGAAAAGAATAATAAAATTAATTTGCCGAAGAAAGAAAATGAAAGCCAAGGACCGAATGTCGAGCAGATAAAAAAGTGGAATGAAGACATTTCTCAGGCCAAGGAACCGAAAAAAAAGAAAGAGCTTAGAGTCGCCTTTAAAAAAACTTTTGGTATTAACTTCAGCCAAAAATTAGTTGAAGAGATTTTATCAGCCGCGGAGCCGGAGCCGGAGAAAATGGTTAATCCCGAGGAGGCTCCAGCCAGTCCGGAAAATAAAGACAAAGATATAAAAACCGTCGAATCAGAAGTTGTGCGCGCCGTGGTTGATTTAGACGAACTCGTGGCTTCGCAAAAAGACATTGAAAAGCAAGAAACATCCGAGGTCGCCGAAGCCGAATTGCCCGAACTAAACAAGGCGGCCGAAGAAATAGACGCGGACAGAGACGCAACCCTGGCCAACGCCGAAGCCAGCTTGAACGCGATTGCTGAAGATAATTTAGACTCTTTAAGCGAAGCGGAAAGGGAAGAATTTTATGAATTAGACAAGGAGTTCGAGAGACAAGGTTTAATTAGTGCCGAAAAAATCAAGCTGTTTAATAATCCAG
This sequence comes from uncultured Gammaproteobacteria bacterium, assembly GCA_964648205.1. Lineage (GTDB taxonomy): Bacteria > Patescibacteriota > Patescibacteriia > Patescibacteriales > UBA12465 > UBA12465. The sequence continues at coordinate 87,817 of CAZYNT010000002.1, read as the reverse complement.
ATATTAGCCCGGAAGAAAAAAGTAAATTAGAAGCGGAAGTAAATGCACTTGAAGACAGTCTGCTTTTGATTGTTAATAGAAAAAATGAACTGCGGGGCATTAAGGCGCCCGAGGCAGAATCAACTGAAAAAACTTCGGAAAAACCCGAAGAGCCGGAAAAACCCGAAGCGGAGCAAGAAGCTAAAGATAAATCAGAAAAAGAACAAAAAGAGAAAAATGAACAGATTCAGCAATTAGTCGATAATTGTCGGTTAGGAACCAAGTTCATTGAAATATTTAGAAAATTTCCCGAATTAATAACGACCGGCGACGGCGTTACTAATGTCGAAGAATACATAGAGCATGTTATCAAAGGAATAAAACAAGAGATTGATTATATTAAAACCGGCAATCCGTATTCAAGCGTCGAGGCGATGATAGATTCTTTATCCTTTATCACTCGTCGTTTTGGCTTACGCCAGAAAGCGGCCGAGTTTGTTATTAGCTATAGCCCGGATGAAGAATTTAAGAAAAAATTTGAGAAATTTATCAAAGGAGAGTCGGAAAAATCCGAAGAGCCGGAAAAATCCGAAGAGCCAGAAAACCCCGGAAAAGAAACGGAAATGTCTCAGAATAATATTTTGGAAAAATTTTCCGAGTTTTGCATTTCTGAAGAAGAATTAAAAGGAATTAAGGGCTTTTCCGATCTTACTCAGGCTCAGCAGTCTTTAGTTTATGGAGGCTTGAAGCAGATGTCTTTAGCTAAAGTTAAGGACAAAGCCAAGGAAAGCGTGGAGGCAGAAATCGCGCAGAGCGGCTGGGCCGGCCGAATATGGAAAGGCTTGATTAAAAGATATAGCACCGCTAAAGAAGAGAAGAAAGAACTAAGCCAAGCAAAAGAGGCTGGATTGGCTTTTCACCAGGATAATCTTAGGGAGTTGACCGATATGATTTCGGCGATGAAAATTGACGCGGTTATCGAAGGCGACAAGCTTAAAATTAATTATTTGCAAAATAGAGAGTCATTAAATCCAGAACAAGGAGAAATTCTTAATAATTTTAATGATATCGCCAACCAATTCAGCCAGCTGCCGCAAGACTGGGCGCTGGCAACGGCCAGCAAAAAAGAACGGGAAAAATATAATCATTTAAGCAATTTATATAGAAGAGAAAAAGGTAAAACCCTGGAAGTTTTAAATTCAAATCCTCGGGGCGGCAACGCTTTAATTGAAATGAATAAAGCGGATTATCAGGTCCTGATGATGCAATTTTTAGCGTCCCATCCGGATATTGATAAAGAAGTTTCTCTGATTGAGAAGCAATCAGCCTTCAAAAAAATGATTACCGGCGAAGCGGCCGCCCGCAGCTCTTATATGGTTAGCGGTTTCGCTGTCAGGCAGGCTTTAGCCGGATTGATTAGCACCAGCGGCCTGTCGTTAGCGGCGGCGAGTTTTGCCGCCATCCCTTTAGCGACGGCCGGCATCGGCGCCTATCGTTCACGCGGCCAAGCGAAAGCCAGTCTAACCGAAAAAGATATTGCGGGACGTAAAAATGATTACGGATCGAAGGCGACCAAAGTCGAGGCGCAGCGGAAAAATATTGTTAAAAAAATAAAAGGACTGGTTCCGACCGAATATGCTCTTGAACCTAAAGATTGGTATGATACAATCGCTTCTGAGGAAGAAAAAAAGAAGTATAATTTGTTACAATCAAAATACCAAGCGGTAATGAAAGTTTATCAGGATCAAAATGAAAAAGAGCGCGACAAAACGGATAAGCATTTTTATCAAGCGGAAAGTTTGACTAAAAAACTTCTTTTATCGAATGAAAAAGTTAACACTTTATACGGCGACGATTATCGGACCGCACTCCATCACTTAAGGGTCAGAGTCGAGTTCACTGAAGAAAAATTAGAAGACGGCTTGATTAATTTCGGTGCAAACGGCGCTCTCAGCGCAAAATTAGAATTAATCCAAGCCCTAGGTGCAGCTCGGAGTTCTTTAGTTATGAATAGTAATTCTCTTGAGGATAAGGAAAAAAAGCTGACTCCGGAGGAAGATTTAGAAAAACGCTTTGCGAACTTATTTGATTCTAAATATCTTGAATTTAATAAAAATTTGAGCAAGGCGCGTAAGAAGTACATTATTAAGAAAATGGTTAAGGGCGCGGGAATCGGAGCGGCTTTCGCAATCGGTGGTATATTGCTGCGTGAGTTAGCCGGGCAATTAGGGATTATCGACACCGGGCATACTTCGGGCCATGGTTCCGAGAATGCGCAAAGTGAAGATACAGAGTTTGAAGAAGAGCCGGAATCGGCCGACGATATAGACAAAGGGACATCAGACCAAATTTTCGAAAGTAACCCCAGTGAAAGTAATCCCGGCGGAGGTAATCCGGGCGCAAGCAGCGGGGAAGCTTTTTCCGACAAGATTTCCAATGAAGGTTTGGACGGTCGCTCTGATTCCGTCTGGCGCTCTGCCAGGGAGATATTTAAAAATAACGCCGAAAGATTAGGCTATAAAGGCGATATTAATGATTCCCAGGCTTTAAATAAGTGGGCCGAGGCGCAAACGGCCGCCGCTATCAATAATAGCGGCGAACTAACCGATAAAGTTTTTGAAGGAAACAATGTTTTATTGGAGCAGGATAGTAATGGTAATTATTCAGTGAGAGTTGAAGCGGGTGAAGGGGCTGAACCGGGGCACTTGGTACATGGGGAGATAGGAGATGATGAGGGGTCAGCTGAGGATATTAAAGATAATCCCTTAGCCGATACTGATATGAGCGCGGGTTCGAAAATAGATCATAATGAAATTACCGAAAACGAACCGACTAAAAACGGGTTAGATTCTGATGAGGTTTCTTCCGTAAACGAAAAGGATTTATCTAAGACAATCAATAATAATTTTGCCGAAAGTAGAGATTTGCTTCAAAAATATGGTTTTCCTGTTGATGAGATGAAGATAACCTTTATCGCGGAAAAGAATTTAGAGACCAATTTAGGAAACCACCATATTACTCTCGATTTAGAGAAGAACACTCTTTCCTATGATTGGAACGACATAACGCATAATTTTACATTTAAACCCGAAGAAGAGGCTAAAAGAAATATAGAGCGCTTCTTATATATACGGGGTGAAATGGAAAATGCGGCCGAAAAGGTTCAAGATAGTTTAATGAACGGGGAAATTAAGAACTTTTCTGCTTTGCAGAACAAGTTAGAGGATATCAGGGGCGGCACAAAATTATCTCATAGTGAAAAAGATATCTGGCGCCAGATTTATAAAGATATTTTTTCCAGAAAAGCGAGCGGTTCAAACTTCGACGAGAAGTTAAAATTTTTACAAGGAAAAATGATTGAATTTTTAGGATACAAAAAATAAGTAATTAGAAAATATTTCATAAAAATAGGCTAATTTTGGCCTATTTTTTTGTTAAATTATTATTTGACAAAAATATTTAATTGTGATATTATAATTAGTCAAAGTTTTAATGCTTTGCATATGTTCTTAAAAAATTAAAATCATATAAAATTCCTTACCATGAAAAAAATCGTATCGATCATCGCCGCCCTCGCCTTTTTGGCACCGGCTATCAGTTTAGCCCAGGGCACCGGAATCAACACAACTTCAAAGGTTGTGACCCTCAAAGCTGATGATGGCAGCTCGGAAGTAACCATCAAACCCAACAAGAGGGCAAACGTATCTTTCGCCTCCGGGACGTTCTCTTTCCATCTCTATGTATATGAGGGACAGAATGAACGCTCGGTCGGGAAGATCACTAAGACTCTCGACAAGAATGGAGACTTCCAAATTTTGGTTGGCGACCTTTATGGCATTAAGCCCATAATCTCTTCTAAAAAGGAGACTGCTTCCGCTTCAACCTTTACTTATCCGGAAGCTCCAGTTACTTATCCGGAAGCCCCCGTCGCCAAAACCAATGTTCCGACAACAACCCTCTTCCTGTCTGACTCATCCGATTTTACCATCGAATGCTTGGACTCAAAGTTCGCCGGCGTTACTCTCAAACCCGGGCAAACCTCGGAAAACTCCTATGTTATGCCCACCGGGCAGATTGAGATTACTTTCAAACATGACGTCGAGAAAGACACCCTCGCCCATGGCCGGAAGTATCGCCAGTCAGTTTATTCCGGCATGATCTACCAGGGGCAGAAGTACCTGGTCATCAAAAATGAAAATTTGACCGAGATGGGCGGCGAAGCAATTAAAACTTTCGCCAAGTCGCTTCTCCCGTTTAAATTTGTTGTCACGGCCGGACCCTGGAAAGGACAAGCGCTGCGTTGCGGCGATTTCACAAAAAAAGCCGAGTTAAATGAGGGCTTTAATTCGTTGTCCATCCAATTCGTCGGCCCCGACGGTCTCAAATATCAGGCCGACATCGAGGTCATCGTGACCAAAAAAGACAAACCTCTTTTTTTTAGAGAGGCGGACATTAAAAATCTCCGTGTGATCAAGCAGTAAGCTTTTTCACTCGTCTGACCCCAGGCCCCTTCCCCAGGGGTCTTTTTTTATTCATTTTTATCTATTTTTTAAGCTTATTTTCGGTTGACCGAGCGGCCCTCTTTTGCTATACTAAAATTAAGGTTAGAGAACCTATTTTTATTGTTAAAGCTATATGATTATTACTTGGCAGGGGCATTCCTGCTTTAAAATTCAAGATAAAGTCGGGCCTGATGGCGTGACGCTGGTGACGGATCCTTTTAACAAGGAGACCGGTTTGAAGGTGCCGAATTTTGAAGCCGATATTGTCACGGTTTCGCATGACCATAAGGATCATAATAATGTTGACGCTCTGCGCGGCAAGCCTTTTGTTATTTCTTGCGCCGGAGAATATGATTTTAAAGGAGTTTTGATCGAGGGCATTGATTCTTTTCATGATGATAAAAAAGGTGAAGACAGAGGCGGCAATATTATGTATCGCATTGAAATAGACGATATCTCCGTCGCTCACTTGGGCGATCTTGGAGACGCGTTAGACAATGCGCAGATTGAAAAATTAATCGGCACGGACGTGCTCCTGATTCCGGTCGGCGGCACATATACAATCGATGCTAAAAAAGCGGTTGAAGTAATTTCACAAATCGAACCGCGCATCGTTATTCCAATGCACTATAAAACGAAAGATATAAAATACGACCTGGATCCGATTGATAAATTTATCAAAGAAATCGGCCTAACCCCGACCTACGAAGAAAAATTAAAAATTTCCAAGAAAGATCTTCCCCAGGAGGACATGGAACTAGTAATATTAAGTATTTAAAAGTATGATTAACCCGAAAAAAGAAAGAACCTTAGTTATTCTTAAGCCGGACGCCGTACAGCGCGGGCTGGTTGGCGAAATTATTAAGAGGATTGAAAACACCGGCTTGAAGCTGGTCGCTTTGAAAATAGTTAACGCGACCGAGGAACAGCTCTGGGCTCATTATAATAAAGATGATGAATGGTTTATAAAGAAAGGAACAAGAACCATAGAAGAAAGGACAGCTATGGGCCTGCCGATTGAAAAAGAAGCGATTGAATATGGCAAGGATATTATCCGCGCACTCGTTTCTTTTATGAGTTGCGGCCCGGTCGTGCCTATGGTCTGGGAGGGCAACCAAGCGGTCGGCATTGTTAAAAAAATCGTAGGCTCGACCGAGCCGTTATCTTCAGACAGCGGCACTATCCGCGGCGACTATACTTTGGATTCATACGAATTATCAAGCCTGGATAGCCGGGCGGTCCGCAATTTAATCCATTGTTCCGACCCAGCTGCCGACGCTATCCGCGAAATCCCCATTTGGTTCAACGAGAATGAAATCTTAAAATATCGCCTGATCGCCGAGCAGATTCTATATGATGTAAATTTGGACGGTATTAAGGAATAAATATGGATGAGCAAGCCAAGAAAAAATTTTTAATGAAAGTCGTGATTATTTCTTTAATGATTTTAATTTTGATTTTTTGGGTTTTAAACATTAAAAATGTTTTCCGAAATAATACTCTTACCGATAACGGACAAAGTGCGACCGAGTGGCAAAATATGAAAAATGATTTTAATGATACGATTAATAAGATGAGTCAGAGTCTTTCTGAAATTGAAGCCACCAATGAAAAATTAAAGAACGCCAGCAGCTCCTTGGTTAACGAGCTGATTATCGAAACAAACAAAATAGCCTCTTCAACCGTCGCCAGCTCTACGGCGGCCAGCACGGAGACGAGCACCAGCAGCCCTTCGGAGATAAAGTCGAATTGCCCCAGTTTTATAAATTGCATGCCAAGAATCGGCGAGGAGGTAAACTGTCAAATTCCGGCCGGTTGCGAGGGGATAACCCAAATTGCCTATTAATTTTTATTTATGCCAAAAACCGCTAAAGATCAAAAAAAGAATATTCCCGAAGACGTTCCGGAAGTAATTGCGAACGCGAGACGGCAGACGGAATACGGGATGATTGAAGATCAGCCGCTGGCCGATGAAATGAGCAAGTCTTATCTTGAATATGCGATGAGCGTTATTGTTTCGCGCGCCCTGCCCGATGTCCGCGACGGCTTGAAGCCGGTCCATCGCCGTATTTTATATGCGATGTGGAATATCGGCTTGAAAGCGAACGCGAAATTTAGGAAATCAGCGACTGTCGTCGGTGAAGTTTTAGGCAAATACCATCCGCATGGCGATAGCGCCGTCTATAATTCAATGGTACGCCTGGCTCAGGATTTTTCTATGCGCTATCCGCTCGTCCGCGGCCAAGGAAACTTCGGTTCCATGGATGGTGACAATGCGGCTGCGATGCGTTATACGGAGGCGAAACTTTCCGCTATTTCCGAGGAGATGCTTATTGATATTGATAAGGATACAGTCGATTTCATTCCTAATTATGACGGCAGCCACAAAGAGCCGCGCGTTTTACCATCGAAATTGCCGAACTTGCTGCTTAACGGAACAATGGGTATCGCGGTTGGCATGGCAACCAATATTCCTCCCCATAATTTACGAGAATTGGCTGACGCCATTGACTATTTAATAGAGAATCCGGAGGCGAGCATTGAAGATTTGATGCAATTTGTTAAAGGGCCGGATTTTCCGACCGGTGGCGTGATTTATGATAAAAAAGAAATTTTAACTGCCTATGCGACCGGCAAAGGAGGCATCGTCTTGCGCGGCAAAGCGGAGATTGAAGAAGAAAAAGGCGGTAATTTCCGGATTGTTGTTTCTGAAATTCCTTACCAGGTCAATAAAGCGGATTTAGTGGAGAAAATTGCGGATTTGGTTAAAGATAAAAAGATTGAGGGTATCAAGGCGCTGCGCGATGAATCAGATAAAGACGGCGTGCGTATTGTGATGGAACTGAAAAAAGATTCTTATCCAAAAAAGATTTTGAATAGTTTATATAAGCATACTTCGCTCCAGACGACTTTCCATCTGAACATGCTGGCGCTTGTTGACGGCATCCAGCCGAAAGTCCTGACGCTTAAGATGATTTTGGAAGAATATATAAAGCACCGCGAAGAAATTATCCGCCGCCGCACGCAGTATGATTTAAATAAGGCAAAAGATAGAGCTCATATTTTAGAAGGTTTAATGATTGCCTTGAAGCATATTGATGAAGTTATTAAAACCATTAAAGCTTCAAAAGATAAGGAGGTCGCCAAGATAAACTTGATTAAGAAATTCAAATTATCCGAGCGCCAAGCGGTGGCGATTTTAGAGATGCGCCTGCAGAGCTTGGCCAATCTTGAGCAATTGAAGATAGAGCAAGAACTAAAAGAAAAGCAAGCCTTAATTAAAGAGTTGGAGTCAATCCTCAAATCAGTCGCCAAAATCAGAAAAATTGTCAAAGATGAGCTTAAGGCCTTGGCTGATAAATACGGAGATGAAAGAAAAACGACTGTGGTTGCGCACGGTGTTAAGGAATTTAGTATGGAAGACTTGGTTCCTAATGAAGAAACGGTCGTGATGATGACGCGCGATGGCTATATTAAGAGATTGGAGCCGGATACCTTCAAGGTCCAGGCTAGAGGCGGCAAAGGAGTTATGGGACTCACGACCAAAGAAGAAGATACGGTCGAATTTATGTTTACCTCGCAGACCCATAATGATGTTTTATTCTTTACAACCAAGGGGCGCGCTTTCCAATTGAAAGTTTATGAAATTCCTCAAGCCTCGCGAGTTGCCAAGGGAACGCCGGTCGTCAACTTTCTGCAGCTTATCGGCGGCGAACAGATTTCATCTATTTTACCGCTCGATAAAGCTGTTTTCAGCAAATATCTGTTTTTCGCCACCGAAAAAGGATTAGTGAAAAAGGTTGAATTAAGCGCTTTTTCTAATGTCCGGCGCAGCGGTCTTATCGCGATTAAGATTAAAGATGATGATAAATTAATTTGGGTTAAGCCGACTTCCGGCAGCGATCATATCCAACTGGTGACCGCCAAAGGCCAGGCCATCAGATTTAAGGAAACGGATGTGCGCGATATGGGCCGCGGTGCGGCCGGCGTGCACGGTATAAGGCTGCATAAAGACGATTCGGTTATCGGCATGGGAATCGCCAAGACCGATAAAGAGAAAAAACGCAATTATCAGATTTTGACTATTATGGCTCACGGTTATGGCAAGCGGACGGAACTTAGCGCCTATAAGATACAGGGCCGGGGCGGCAGCGGAATTAAGACGGCGAAGGTGACCGCAAAAACCGGAGATATTACTAATGCCTTTTTGGTAAATGCCGATTCAATGGAAGAACGTGATTTGATTATTATTTCAGAGAATGGCCAGGTTATCCGCACGCCGTTTAAGTCGGTCAGTGTTTTGGGGCGTGATACGCAGGGAGTCAGAATTATGAGATTTAAAGAAGATAATGATAAAGTGGCCGGAGTTACTTGGGTATAAAAAACTAGGCCGGCTTTCGCCGGCCTTTTAGAAATAAATATATGAAGAAATACATCCGCGAATTTAAAGAGTTCGCCGTTAAGGGGAATGTCATGGATTTGGCCGTGGCGGTTATCATCGGGGGCGCCTTTGGCAAAATAGTTTCTTCGCTCGTCGCCGATGTTGTTATGCCGCTTGTCGGCTTTATAATCGGAGGCGTTAACTTTACGAGTTGGAAATGGACGCTGCGCTCGGGCGTAGTCATGAATCTTGGCGTCTTTTTTCAAAATGTCTTTGATTTTTTTGTTATTGCTCTCGTAATTTTCCTGATGGTCAAAATAATCGCCCGCCTCAAAAAGCAATTGGTTAAAGAAGAGGCGGCTGGCGAAGTTGCGCCCCCGCCACTTACCAAAGATCAGGAGCTATTGGGAGAAATCAGGGATTTGCTTAAAAAATAAATTCAGTTGAAATAACATGAACAATTATCTTAATATAATTCTTTTAGTGATTCTTATTCTCGGGATTTTAGCGGTTATTGTTTTATTGTTGCGCCGCAGAGAAAGCGGCGATGACGTTAAATTAGATTCGCTCGCCGAAAGATTAATCCAGCAATCAGAAAAATTAACCAATTTATCCTTGCAAAACAGCGAATTGCGTCAAGAATTGGATAAAAAATTATCGGAAACGCATCGGACTAATCAGGAGCAGTTCGGGCAGACGACAAAGATTGTGCAGAATATTACCGCTCAGTCAGCCAAGCTGATTGCCGATGTTACGGAAAAACTGACCAAGCTTGATGAGACGAATAAGCAAATAATAAATTTTTCGGCGCAACTGCAAAGCTTGCAAGATATCCTGAAAAATCCTAAACAGCGCGGAGTTTTGGGCGAGTACTTTTTAGAAGAAACGCTTAAGAATGTCTTGCCACCCGGTTCCTATGCAATGCAGTATAAGATGGGCAAGGATGAAAAGACCGGAAAGGATTTGATTGTTGATGCGGTTGTATTCGTCAAGGATAAAATTATTCCGATTGACGCTAAGTTTTCTTTGGAAAATTATGAAAGGATTTTGAATTCAACCGACCAAGAATCTAGGGAAAAATTGGAAGCTGTCTTTAAGCAAGACCTAAAGAACAGAATTGATGAAACGGCAAAATATGTCTTGCCCGAGAAAAAAACCATGGAGTTCGCTTTCATGTTTATCCCTTCGGAAGCGATTTATTATGATTTACTGGTTAATAAGGTGGGAGCCGTCAAGATTAATACCCGCGATTTGATAGAATATGCTTTCCGCGATAAGAAGGTGATTATTGTTTCGCCGACTTCCTTTTTAGCATATTTGCAAACAGTTCTCCAGGGATTGAAGGCTATGCAGATTGAAGAAAAGGCCAAAGAGATAAGAGTGAATATTGAAAAGCTCGGCAAGCATATGAATAGTTACGATGAATTCATGAAGAAATTAGGACTCTCTATGTCGACCACGGTTAATCACTATAATAATGCCTATGCGGAATTTAAAAAGATCGATAAGGACGTAATGAGGATAACGGATAAAGAAAGCAAAATTGAGCCGATGAAAATAGAAAGGCCAAAAAATGTCTAATTATGAATTAGAAAAAAGAAATAAAACCAAAGAAGCAATCATTCGGATGATTGTTTTCTTTGATTTGTTCGACTATCCGCTCACGGCCAATGAACTCCGGGATTATTCGGATAAAAAACATGCTTTGTTAGAGATAATTAATATTCTGGAAACCGATGCTAGGATTGAACAGAAAAATGGCTTCTATTTTTTGGCGGGCAGACAAGAAATATTAACAACTCGGCAGAAAAGGCATAATTATTCAATCCGCAAGATAAAAATTGCTTCTCGTTTCAGCCGTTTTTTCCATATTTTACCATTTATTAAATTAATTGCCGTTGCCAACTCTATCGGCCAGTATAATCTCCGCGATGGCAGCGATATTGATTTTTTCATCATAACCTCACCGCGCCGCATCTGGCTGACCAGGCTTATCTGCGCCGGAATGGCGAAAATTTTAAATCGGCGGCCGACAGACGGCAATAAAAAAGATAAGATTTGCTTAAGTTTCTATATAACGGAGGAGAATTTGAATTTAGATGAACTGCAGCTCAGTTCCGGAGACCCTTATTTTTTCTTCTGGCTTCGCAGTTTAGTTTTATTGTATAATAGAGATGGCGTCTATGAGAAATTTTTAGCCGCCAATAAAGTGGCTTCCGAAGGTCATTTCGGTTCGCCGTCGAGGAAAACCGGCCAGTCGTCCAATCCGATTTTAGACTATTTGGACGGCTTAGCAAAAAAGATACAATTATCAATCATGCCACCCACCTTAAAGGCAGCCATGAATAATTCGGCCGGCGTGGTCATAAATGATAAAATATTAAAATTTTATTTAAAAGACAACCGCCAATTTTTTGCAGAAAAATATGGAAACAAAATTCGCCAAATTTTTACGGAAAACAACTGAATATCTGATTTATCTTTTTATTTTTATCCTGCCCTGGCAAGTGAAACTAATCATCCGTCCCGGAGAAACTAATTATTCGGAAATAAGCCTTTATCTAAGCCACGCCCTACTGCTTCTAATTTTGTTTTTATTTCTCTATCTGCGTCTGAAAAGCAAGGATCCGGATGACGATTCTCCGACAATAATTTACTCTCTGGCCGCGCTGGAAGTTTTTGTATTCATTTCTATTTTTTTCGCCCCGGATAAATTTTTGGCCTTCTATCGGTATTTTATTTTTTTAAATGGTTTGAGTTTATTCTTTATTATCCGATCAGGGACGACTCCGCGGAGCTATCAGGACTATTTTATCAATAAAATAACCTTGATTTATAGTCTTTTGGCCAGTGTTTTTTTTCAAGCGCTCCTTGGCATTTACCAATTTTTAACCCAGACTTCATTTGCTTGCAAATATTTGGGTCTAGCCGAACACAACCCCGCTACTTTAGGCACGGCTGTTATTGAAACAGCCGGCGGAAGATGGTTGCGCGCTTATGGCGGGCTTGACCATCCCAATATTCTAGGCGGCGTTTTAGCGATTTCTTTGATTCTGGCGGCCTATTTGCTTGCGAAAAAAAAGATGCTTACGACGCGCAGCCAAATCTGGTCTTCAGTTTTCCTTTTTGTTTTCTATTTCATTTCTCTCTATGCGCTTTTTTTCACTTTTTCCCGAAGCGCCTGGTTGGCTCTGGCGGCTGGGTTTTTTGCCCTGCTCATGATTTTGATAATTAAAAAAGACAAGTGGGTGCTTAGCCGTTTTATCGCTTTGATTTTCTTTTCGGCAGTCTTGGTGGGCGTGGCGGCCGCCCCTTTTCAGGAATTGCTCATAGTCCGCCTTGAAGCGCAAACTCGTTTAGAGCAGAAATCAATCGTTGAGCGCCAGGTTTATCTTTCTCAGGCCAGAAGCCTGCTGCAAAAGAATTTTTTATCCGGAGTTGGCATCGGCAATTACAGCCTCGTCGTCGGACAATCTGACGATAATAAAAAACCCGCCTGGGACTATCAGCCGGTTCATAACACTTTTTTGCTTCTTTGGGTTGAAGGCGGAATTTTTTCGTTCTTATCTTTCTTGGTTTTTCTTTTTTTTCTCGCCAAGAATGGTCGTCGGGAAATATTTGCTTGGGCGATATTTGTGCCCCTTGTTGTTTTAATGCTGATTGATCATTGGCTTATCAGTTTGCCTTTCGGCGTTATTTTCTTTTTCCTGCTTTTGAGCCTGATTTGATAATTGTTTTGCAGATACAATAAATCCTCTTCTAAATTTTGGAAAATTTTGTTTAAAGCGGCGGCGTCTTGAACGCCGCTCTTTTTCATTTGTTGCTTGATTATGCTCAAAATAGTTGCGATTGTCCCGAAGTAATCGTCATTGGTAACATGAAATTTGACGCTGGCCTCATCGCGAACGAACCAGACCAGAGGAGTAATTTGGTATTTTTTAGTCATAGAGCAGAATTAGATAATGCTCGCAAATTTATTTTTACCGATAATCAGATGATCAAGCACTTCAATATCGAGAATTTGTCCGGCAGAGATCAACTTATTGGTTATTTCAACGTCCGCTTTGGTGGCCTTGAGGATTCCTGACGGATGGTTATGGGCGATGATGACAGCTGCGGCCGAATACTCCAAGGCTGGCCGGAAAACCTCGCGTGGCTGGACCAAAGAAGCGTCAAGCGTTCCGATGGAAATTACTTCGTCATAAATTAATTGATAATGGGAGTTGAGATAAAGGCCGCGGAACTGTTCCTTATTAAGGTGCCCCATATCTTTTAGATAGGCATAAGCCTGCTGGGCTGTTCGGATAGTAATCGAGCCGCCCGGTTTTTTTTGATAGAACCGGCGGCCAAGTTCGAAACAGGCCACAATCTGGCAAGCTTTTATTAAGGGAATTTTCAAGTCTTTTTCGATAATCGTCGGGTCTTTTTGATAGGCAATTCCTTTTTCGCCGTATTCGCGCAAAAGACGGCTCGCCATGGAAAAAACTTCTTCTTTTTTTGTGCCCACGCCCAGGACAATCGCCAATAACTCGCTGGAACTAAGGGCGCCGACTCCGTTTTGAATCATTTTTTCGCGCGGCTTTTCTTCGTCCGGCAAATCTCTAACCGCTAAAATTTTGTATTGTTTTCCATGGTTGAGGACAAAGTGGTGATCGCTTATTTTATAAGCCATATAATTCGTATTAATTAAAAAAGAGAAAGATAGTCTCTATCTTTAAATTATAGCAAAAATATGGTAAATTTAGAACATCTAAATATTCTAAAAAATATTATGAATAATTATAAAAAAGTAACTTTGTCAAATAAAGTGCCCGTTTTTACCATCCCGGTAAAAGGAGCCAAAACAACGACGGCTTTAGTTATGTTTAAAACCGGCTCCAAGCATGAAATTAAGGCTAATAGCGGCATTTCGCATTTTTTGGAGCATCTTTTTTTTAAGGGAACCAAGAAGCGTCCGAATACTTTAATGCTTTCGAGCGAAATGGACTCGCTCGGTGGTGAATATAATGCTTTTACGTCGAAGGAATATACCGGCTATTGGTTCAAGGTCGCCAATAATAAGCTGGGGAAAGCGCTCGATATTATGGGCGACATGTTGTTCAATTCTTTATTCGATGAGCAGGAAATTGAACGGGAAAAGGGGGTTATTATCGAAGAACTTAATATGTATGAGGATAATCCGCAAATGCACATCGAAGACGTTTTTGAAATTTGCCTTTACGGCGATACTCCGGCGGGGCGCGAAACAATCGGCACCAAAGAAAATATCCGCCGCTTTAAGCGCGAGGATTTCATTAGTTATTTGCAGGCTCAATACGGCGCCAAGAGCGTATATATTGTTATAGCGGGCGCGATCAAGCCGTCTAGTAAAAAATTGGTTGCTGGTATTTTTAGCAAATTTAAAGCTAACAAACAGCCAGCCAAGGAAGCAGTAAACGAAAAACAAAAAGCGCCGCAATTAAAGATTTCCCCGAAGAAAACCGATCAAATCGCCCTGTCCTTGGGCGTGAGAACTTGCCCGATAGGTTATCCGGACGAATTTAAGCTTAAATTGCTTGCGATTATTTTAGGCGGCTCTATGAGTTCGCGTTTGTTCATTAATTTGCGCGAACGCAACGGTCTGGCTTATTATGTGCGGACAAGCACGGAGTTTTATTCCGATTCGGGATATTTAACGACTCAGGCCGGCGTCCCCAAGGCCAAAGCTGAAGAAGCTATAAAAATTATTTTGAAAGAATATAAAAAAATAACCGAAGAATTAGTTTCCGCCAAAGAATTAAAGCGGGCTAAAGATATGCTCCAAGGTAGAGTCTTGTTACAAATGGAAGCGTCTGATAATTTGGCGAATTGGTATGCGCGCCAGGCTATGTACCGTAAAAAAATAATTACGCCCGGCGATATGCTAAAGATTATTAAAGCGATCAGCCCCGGGCAGATTAGGGCGGTCGCTCGTCGGTTTTTTGTGGATAAGGGGTTGAACTTGGCGCTTATCGGCGATATTAAAGGAGAAAAATTAAAAACAATTTTAAAGTTTTAACATGCGCCCGGAACGAATTTCAAAAATAATAAATTTAATAATCCTGCTCCTAGCTGTGGTTGCAGGATTGTTTTTATTTTTTTCTTCCGAGCCAGATGATTCTCTTAATTCCGGAAAAATTACTGAAATAAATTTTTCGCCCGCGTTAGATTATATAGATCGACCGGAAATAGCGGCTAATTATTTACTGCCCGCCATTGACATCGTTAAACCGTCCCTGCGGCTTTTGTTTTTCGGCGATCTGATGCTTGACCGCAGCGTTGGCGCGAAATTGAAAAATAAAAAGATAGATTTTTTGTTGGCCGATTTAGCCAGCAGCACCGATTTAAGCCAATTTGATTTGATCGGCGCCAATCTTGAAGGCGCCGTGACAAATGATGGCCGCCACTATGCTCCGGAAATGGGTTTTGATTTTGCCTTTCCGCCAAGCCGTATTGCCGAGCTGAAAAAATATAATTTTTCTTATTTCACCATCGCGAATAACCATATTACCGACCAAGGCAGTCTCGGCCTGCAAGAAACAAGGACTAATTTGAATGCCTTGGGATTCGATTATAGCGGAGACGCCGATACGCAGATTTCTGATTATTCCTTGAAGATGGTTACCATAAAAGACAAGAAGATTGCGCTGGTTGCCCTATCAATGGTTTACCGCAACTTTGATTCGGTTTTGATGAAAAAAATAATCAAGGAGGCGCGCGCCCAAGCGGATTGGGTAATCGTTAATATCCATTGGGGCAGCGAATATCAGCATAATTATAATTTAACGCAGCAAAAGATCGGCCGGGGGTTAATTGATAGCGGGGCAGATATTGTTATCGGCCACCACCCCCATGTTGTCCAGGGAATGGAAATATACAAAAATTGCCCGATTTTCTACTCCTTGGGCAATTTTATTTTTGATCAGTATTTTTCACCGGATACGCAAGAGAGCCTGGGGATAGAGTTAGAGCTGGCAGACGATAGAATGAAAATCGGGCTTAAACCGCTCAGTTCCAAGTCAAGTGTTGCTAGTCCTATGCTAGAAGCCAAAAAAGAAAAATTTTTAGATAATTTTTCCGCTTGGTCTAAGGCCGACAAAAAACTGGAGGAACAAATAAAGGCGCAATTAATCGATATTGCCAAGTAAGAACAAAAGCTTTAAAATTACGATGATGGCCAAAGAATTACTCGACAAATTAAATAAAGTGCAGAAACAGGCCGTAACCCATGAGAGCGGTCCGCTTTTGATTGTGGCCGGAGCAGGAACGGGCAAAACAACGGTTTTAATTAATCGTCTGGCTTATTTAATTATGGAAAGAAAAGTTCCGGCTGAAGAGATTCTCTTGTTAACATTTACGGAAAAAGCGGCCGGGGAAATGGAAGAACGGGCGGACAAGATTTTGCCTTATGGCTATATTGATTTATGGATTAATACTTTCCACGGTTTTGGCGAAAGATTATTGCGCGACCACGCGCTGGACATTGGCTTGAGCGCCAATTTTAAACTCTTAACGGAGACCGATCAATGGGTCCTGATCAGGAAGAATTTAGACCGCTTCTCTTTAGATTACTACAAGCCGTTAGGCAACCCCACGAAATTTATTTCTGAATTGATCCGTCATTTTTCCCGCCTTAAAGACGAGAATATAACCCCGCTTGAGTATTTGCAATATGCCGAAGAGCTTGAATCTAATCAAGATAATAGATTAAGCGGCCAAAAGGCTGCCAAAAGTAAGCCGTCTAAGAAGAAAGCATCCGCAAAAAAAAATAATGCGGGTGAAATCGGCGACGTCTTCGGCGACGAGCTCGAGGCTGGCCGCATTAAAGAGCTGGCTAACGCTTATCATGTTTATAATCAATTGCTTTTGGAAAATAGTTATTTAGATTTTGGCGATTTAATCGTTTATACTCTAAAACTGCTAACCTCACGCCCTAATATTTTAAAATATTACCAGAATAAGTTCCGCTATATAATGGTCGACGAGTTTCAAGATACTAATTGGGCTCAGTATGAGCTCGTGAAGCTGCTGGCCAAACCAAAAAATAATTTAGTGGTCGTCGGTGATGATGACCAGGCAATTTATAAATTCCGGGGCGCCTCCCTTTCTAATATTATGCAGTTTAAAGATGATTATAAGGGGGCGACGGAATTAATTTTAACCGAAAATTACCGCTCGCGCCAGGAAATCTTAGATCGCGCCTATCAGTTCATTCAAAATAATAATCCTAATCGGCTGGAAGAGAAGCTAAAAATCGACAAGCGCCTGATAGCTAAAGGAGAAATCGCCAAAAAACCGAAGACTGAACCGGCCGTTAAATTCTATAACTTCGAAAGCGCCGTCGACGAGGTTGCTTTTGTCGCGCAAAAAATCGGAGAAATTTACGCCAGCCGGCAGCAATCCGGCGAAGAAATCGCCTGGTCTGATTTTGCGGTTTTAGTGCGGGCCAATGATACGGCCGACGCTTATGTTAAAGAATTGAGCCGCTACGAGATTCCGAATCAGTTCATGTCTTGGCGGGGACTCTATTATAAGCCATTGATTTTAGATATTTTAGCTTATTTGCGTCTTTTGGATAATTACCACGAATCAGCCGCTCTTTTCCGGGTCTTGAATATGAATATTTTTAAAGTTTCCCACCTTGATCTAGTGGCGATTAATAAGATGGCTAATCGTAAAGTCTGGTCGCTTTACGAAGCGTTAAAGAATATTAACGCTATTTCTGGAATAAGCGCCGAAAGTTTTAAAAATATCAATAAGCTGATGGATTCTATCGCCCGCCATTCGCTTTTGGTAGCCGACCAGAAGCCGACTAAGATATTCTTGCGGTTTGTTTACGACTCCGGCCTGCTCGAGGGGCTTGACCGTGATCGCGATTTAGAGCTCTATTCCTATCTCAATCAGTTCTATCAAAAAATCAAGCGGCTTGAAGAAAGTGAACCGGATTTGCGCCTGAAAGATTTCTTGTCCGCCATCAATTTAGAATTGGAAGCGGGTGAAACCGGCGCTCTTAAGCTCGACTTTGCCGATAATGAAGTGGTTAGGATTATGACGGTCCACGGCGCCAAAGGCTTGGAGTTTAAATATGTATTTTTAGTCAATTTAGTCGATAAAAAATTCCCCACGATTGCGCGCGGCGAAAAAATATCGATTCCCGACGGTCTGGTTCGAGAAAAAATGGAAACTAGCCAGGATGTTCATTTGGAAGAGGAGCGCCGTCTTTTTTATGTGGCGGCAACACGCGCCAAGGAGGAGCTTTATTTAAGCGGCGCCAAAGACTATGGCGGCGCGCGCGAAAAAAAACCTTCCCGCTTTATTGCCGAAATGGGCGTGAATAACTCCCTTGTTCCGGAAATTAAATTAAGCCAAAAAAATGAATTTTTGCGCGATTTGCATTATTTAAACTCCCGAGAGATAAGCGCGAGCTTGGAAAAAACGCCGCTTGATAAATATCCATTGCCGGAAAAATTTTCTTTTTCCCAGCTGGCCGCCTTTTCTACTTGCCCCCTGCAGTATAAATTTGCTTTTGTTTTAAAAATCCCCGCTTCAACCGATAAGGCCAGCTTGATTTTCGGCCGAGTTTTGCATAATACGCTATATAATTTTTTATTGCCGATTTTAAGCGAACGGCAAAAGATGCAGGGTGATTTATTCGGTGAAAGCTATCACGATTCGGCCGCCAAGCAACCAGCCACCCAGTTGAGTGAAAAAAGGCTATTAGAAATTTATAATGAGTTTTGGGTGGCCGATGGCTACTCTAACAAGAAAGAAAGGGAGAGCTATCACCAGAAAGGAATTGAGGCTTTGAAAAAATTCATACAGACTTATCAAGCCGATATTCCTAAGGAGATTTTATTTTTAGAAAAAAGATTTTCTTTCAAGATTGACGGGGATATTATCAAAGGGGCGATTGATCGGATTGATAAGTGCGCCGACGGTACTTTAGAAATTATCGACTATAAAACCGGAAAAACAAAAACGAAATTAGATTTTTCTGAGAAGCGGCAACTGATTCTTTATCAGCTGTTTATTGAAGAATTTTTGGGAATTAAAGTTGGAGCGCTCAGCTATTATTATTTAGAAAGCGGAGAAAAATTTACTTTTACCGCCACAAAGAAAGACATCACCCGCCTCCGGCTCGAAGTTAGAGAAGAAATTGCGGCTATTAAAAAGCGCGACTTTACGCCAACCCCCTCCCTGATGTGCCAGTTTTGTGATTTTAATTCGATTTGCGAATTCCGCCAGGTTTAGCTAGACTTTAATTATATGGATATAGACGAACGTTTAATTAGTCCGATAGAAAGGCGAGGCGACGAAGCGCTTGATTTATCATTGCGCCCGAAAACCTTGGCGGAATATATTGGGCAAGATAAAATTAAAGAGAATTTGGAAATAACTATCGCCGCCGCCAAAAAAAGGAAAGAGCCGATTGAGCACGTATTACTTTACGGCGCCCCCGGACTCGGGAAAACTACTTTGGCGCACGTAATCGCCAATGAAATCGGCGCCAATATTCGAGTTACTTCCGGCCCGGCGATTGAAAAAAGCGGCGATTTAGCGGCTATTTTGACGAATCTTGAAGCGGGTGATATTTTGTTTATTGATGAAATACACCGTCTCCATAAAACCATCGAAGAAATTTTGTACCCGGCCATGGAAGATTATGCTTTAGATATTGTTATGGGTAAAGGACCAAGCGCGCGCACCTTGCGTTTGGATTTGCCTAAATTTACCATCATCGGCGCGACGACTTTGGCGAGCTTATTGTCGGCGCCTCTCCGCGATCGCTTCGGGATAACCCACCATTTGAATTTTTATGAAGCGAGCGATATTGAAAAAATTATTAAGCGCAGCGCGAAGATTCTAGGAGTCGATATAGATGTAGACGCTAAAGCGGCAATTGCGGCTCGAAGCCGCCGGACGCCGCGCATCGCCAATCGCCTGCTTAAGCGCGTGCGCGATTACTGCGAGGTGAAAGGGGACGGGAAGATAAGCCTGAAAGACTGTTTGGAAGCTTTTACGATGTTGGAGGTTGATGAGTTGGGGCTAGATTTAATTGATCGTCGGATTCTGGAAACAATTGCGGTTAAATTTAAAGGCGGTCCGGTCGGACTTAATACGCTGGCCGCTTCGACCGGAGAGGAAATGGATACGATTGAGAATATGTACGAGCCATATCTCATGCAACTAGGATTTTTAGACCGCTCTCCCCGGGGGCGTATTATCACTCATCTCGGTTATGCGCATTTAGGAATAAAAGCACCGGGTTCGGATAAATTAATTTAAAGAAATAGTTAATAATTTAAAAAAGGGCCAAGATTTTGGCCCTTTTGTTATTGGGGGAAGATTTAGACCCATTTATGTTCGTATTTATTTTTCGGGTCGTATTTTTTTAGCAGCTTGTCAGCTTCTTTGTACGAAACGCAAGCCTGGTTAAAGCGCGCTTTAACGCCGTTGAGATAGAGGAGGAGCTGATGTTTCTTAGTTTTTTTCGGCCTTCGGGCTAAGTTCCGGCTTAAATTTTCCAGGATAATTTTAGCTAAGGCGTCGCTAGCTTTTATAGCCTTATCGCGGCCATCCCAGTTCTTCGGTACTTCGTCATACTCATATTTTTTGGCCAGAACAAAACCATCCCAGGTCTCGGCGAATTCCCTTAAGAGATATCCGCCGTTATATGCCAGATGCAGTATTATATCCAGAGCGCGGTGGCGGTAGTGGAATTCGATCTGTTCCAGTTCTTGCTCAATTGGCATGGGCAAATAACCAAAGACATTGAAATCTCGGCGCCCCCGGACGAATTTTCGTAGCTCGGCGGTATTACTTATTAGTATTTTTATTTCTCCGATATTAAGGGAAATGGTGGACATATTACCCCAGATTTCGGTCAGCAGGCTAGATAGTCTGATTACGC
This sequence comes from uncultured Gammaproteobacteria bacterium, assembly GCA_964648205.1. Classification (GTDB taxonomy): domain Bacteria; phylum Patescibacteriota; class Patescibacteriia; order Patescibacteriales; family UBA12465; genus UBA12465. The sequence continues at coordinate 67,026 of CAZYNT010000002.1, read as the reverse complement.
TGATGCGGCCGTTTTCAATGCCGTCTATCTTTTTGATTTCCATATGGTGGTTTTTTTAAGGTTCAACTTTAAAATATTCAGGTAATTTGCTATATTATAATAAAGATAAATATTTGTCAAAGAGTAAAAAATAGTAAAATTTTTATGTCGCTCTTAGTCAAAGACTTTGATTACAATTTGCCGCCGGAATTAATCGCTCAGAAGCCAGTCAAACCGCGAGACCACTCGCGTCTTTTGTTATTAAATAAAAAAACAGGCGCGATCAATCATAAATATTTTTATAATCTGGTTGATTATTTACGCCCGGGAGATGTTTTAGTCTTAAATGATTCCAAAGTTTTTCCCGCGCGCCTTATCGGCCGCAAGAAAGATAGCGGCGGCTTAGTCGAAATATTTCTCCACCAAAAAAAAGAAAAAAATATTTGGGAATGTTTGCTCCGTGGCCGAATTAAAGAAGGGCTAGTAATTAATTTTCCCAGAAAATTATCGGCTGTAGTTTTGCGTAATAATAATGATGGTACCTGGCAGGTTAAATTTAATTTGTCGAGCGTTAAGTTCTGGCAAGTGGTTAATAAGATCGGCGAAGTTCCGCTTCCCCCGTATATAAAAAGAGATAAACAAATAAAAAGCGATAAAAACAATTACCAGACCGTGTTCGCGGATAATAATAAGGCCGGCTCAGCCGCCGCGCCGACCGCCGGCCTGCATTTTACTCAAAGTCTTCTCAAAAAGATTAAAGCTAAAGGGGTAAAAATAGTGAGCGTAACGCTTCACGTCGGGCTGGGAACATTTTCACCGGTAAAAACGGAAAAAATATTAGAGCATAAAATGCATAGCGAATTCGCCCAGCTTAGTCGGCCGGCCATCAAGGAGATTTTATCCGCGAAAAGGGAGGGGCGCAGAATAATTGCTGTAGGGACAACGAGCTGCCGGACCTTGGAATCAGTTAACTGGTTTAAATTCGCCGATTCCGCCGCTATTAGCAGCCAGGCTTTCTGGACGGACATTTTTATTTATCCAGGATATAAGTTCAAGACCGTCGACGCCCTTATAACCAATTTTCATTTGCCAAAGTCAACTTTGCTCATGCTGGTCAGCGCTTTAGCGGGGAAAAGGCATATAGATTCGGCCTATCGGGAGGCTATAACTCAAAAATATAGCTTCTTCAGTTATGGTGATGCAATGTTTATTAATTAAAATTAGCTAAAAAATAAGATTTGATTTTTTTTATATTTTCTGATATAGTATGTACTAATTGTTATCTATTTTTTATTATTTTTGCGCTTAGGGGATAAAATATTATGAAGAAATTTTTACTTTTTGTTTGGGAAATCGCTAAAGTCATCATGATCGCTGCAGCCATAATTTTCCCGATCCGTTATTTTTTGATTCAGCCATTTTTTGTCAAAGGCGCTTCGATGGAACCGAATTTCCACGATAAAGAGTATCTGATCATCGATGAAATAAGCTACCGCTTTACTCCTCCGGAGCGCGGGCAGGTTATAGTTTTTCGCTATCCCCGCAATCCGCAAGAATATTTTATTAAACGGATTATCGGTTTGCCCGGAGAAGAGGTTCAGATAAAAGACGGGAAAGTAATAATTTTTAATGCTGATTATCCGGATGGCCTGACTTTAGAAGAGAAATATTTACCCGCCGACTTTGCCACTTATAACCAAGACGAAACTAAAACGGCCGTTAAATCGGATGAATACTATGTTTTGGGGGATAACCGCGGAGCCTCGAAAGATTCCCGTTATTTCGGAGTGGTCAACAAGAGTTTTATTACCGGCAAAATTTTATTCCGCGGCTGGCCTTTTAATGAGGTTACGGTTTTTAATAAAAGTTATTGGCCCCAATATAACAATTAATCGCTATTAATCGCTATGCCTAGGCACAAAAAAAACACGCCGGAGACGGCCGTTAAAAAAACCGAAAAACGGAATGAAAAAATTTCGCCTCGTCTTTTGGGTATGAAGGATGTTGTGGGCTCAGAGCAGATTTGTTATGACTTCGTTGTTAATAAAGCTTTGAATTTAGCAAAAATTTATAGTTTTTCCTCGATTAAGACCCCGATTCTGGAAAATTTCGATTTGTATAAAAAATCGACGCGTAAAAATAGCGATAAAGAGTTTTATTTCATTGAGGGTGAAAAAGGCGAGAAGGTTGTTTTGCGGCCAGAATTGACCCAAGGAGTGGTTCGAGCTTACTTAGAAAATAATTTAGGAGAAACCGGACTGCCAGCACGGCTTTTTTCTTTGGGATCGATTTTTCGCCGGGAAAAGTTACAATCAGGGCGCTATCGAGAATCAACGCAGTTTAATTTAGAAATAATCGGCGAAAAAAAACCAATGGCGGAAGCGATTTTAATTACTATCGCTCATAATTTTTTTGAAGAATTGCAAATTAGCGCCCAGGTGCAGATAAACAGCATCGGTACGGCTGAATGCCGTAAGGAATACTGTGGCAAACTCCTGGCCTTTTATAAAGAGAGAGGGAGACGTTCTAAGCTATGCAATGCCTGTAAGAATAATTTAAATAAAAATTGCTTAAGCCTGCTTGATTGCAAGGAAGAGTCTTGTATGAAACTGCGCGAAGAGGCGCCTCAGATTGCTGATTATTTGTCAGATGAGAGCCGCGAACATTTTACCAAGACTTTGGAATTTCTGGATGAATTAAATATTAATTATAATTTTAACCCCTATTTGGTTCGCGGTTTAAGCTATTATAATGATACGGTTTTTGAATTTTGGCCGCTTAACGAAGATGGAACTGTATTAGGCAAGATGGCCCTGGGCGGGGGCGGCCGCTATGATTCATTGGTTGAAAATATGGGCGGTCAGCCAACTCCGTCAGTCGGTTTGGCGCTGGGCATTGAAAGAGCCGTTTCCCGGCTAAAGGATAAGCACCTCTTGGCCAGTCCAATAGAAGAGGATATAGTATTTATTGCACAATTGGGCGACCAAGCGAAATTGAAAGCTTTGCAGCTGTTTCAAGACCTAAGACGGGCCGGATTTAATGTGCGCCAGTCATTCGCCTCGGATAGCTTAAAAACTCAACTCGAAGAAGCGGTTGCCATGAAAGCAAAGACTAGTTTAATATTAGGTAAAAAAGAAATAATGGATGGAACTATTTTAATAAGAGACATGGATTCTGGCGCCCAGGAGGTTGTAGTTTATAAAAAGATAAAAGAACGTTTAGCAAAAAAAGATAAAGTAACGGAAAAAAGATTAAATATTAGAAAGGAGGGCGGATTATATGGCGGACTTTAAGAGAAAACCTGGTGAAAGTTTTGAAAGTTTTTTACGAAAATTCAAGAAAGGCCTGAAGAATAGTAAAAGACTGGAGAAAGCCCGATCAAAGCAACATCTTGAACCGAAGAATACTAAGCGGCTTCAAAAAAAATATGCCTTGACCAGTTTAGCACTCAGCAAAAAGAACGAGCATTTGCGGCGGATTGGCAAATTGCCTGAGAGCACTATGAGACCTTAAGAATAATATTTTGTTTATAAAAATCCTCCCGGCGCAGCTAGGAGGATTTTTGTTTTATTCCAGGAAGGAAACGTTTTATATTTTCGAAAGTTGATTTTTTGGCGAATTGCTTTATTTGGTCGCGCGCTCGTCTGGTTTTAACAAATTTGAGCCAATCTTTGTTCGGATGGCTGCGGTCTTTTTCAGTGATGATTTCTACTAAATCGCCGTTTTTTAATTCTTGGTCCAGACGGCTCAACTTATCATTGATAATAACCCCGGACGCTTTGTTGCCTACGCTGGTGTGTACGGCATAAGCAAAATCGATCGGCGTCGATTTTTCAGGGAGTTCAAAAACATCTCCTTGGGGAGAAAAAACAAAGATGCGATCGCGGAAGATGTCCAACTTTATTTTTTTTACGAGTTCGGAGGTGTTGGTAATTTCTTTTTGGATGTCAATAATCTCCTTAACCCAGGAAGGCGGCTGGTAATTTTTTCGTCCTCTTTTTGATTTGTAGTACCAGTGGGCCGATAAGCCGTAAATAGATTCTTCATGCATTTCTCTGGTTCTAATTTGGAATTCCGCCGCTTTTCCCTCGGGGCCAAAAATGGTTGTATGCAGAGATCGGTAGCCGTTTGGTTTCGGAACGGCGATATAGTCCTTGAATCTGTTCGGCTTTGGTTTCCAGAGAGTATGGATGATGCCCAAAACTTTATAGCAGTCATCAATTGTTGATACAATTATCCGTAAGCCGAAAACATCATAGATTTCGTTGAATTGTTTATCTTTTTCCTGCATTTTGCGGTAAATGCCGTAGAGATGTTTGAAGCGGGCCTCTATTTCGCAGGTGATGTTTGCTTCTTTTAGCTTAGGGATAAGAATATCTTTTACTTTTTGAAAAAAACGGTTGCGTTCCACTTTCTTCTCCACTTCGTATTTATATTCTATTTCATGGAATTGTTCAGGATAAAGATATTTAAAGCAGATATCTTCCATCTGCCATTTTAAGCGCCCGATGCCCAAGAGACCGGCGATCGGCGCGTAGATTTCTAAAGTTTCCTGGGCGATTCTTTTTTGTTTTTCCGGCGGCAGGTTTTCTAAAGTGCGCAAGTTGTGGAGGCGGTCGCAGAATTTAATGAAGACGACGCGCAGATCAGAGGTTATAGCCAGGAACATTTTCTTTAGATTTTCTCGATAGCGCTCAATGCCGCGGTAACGGATTTTTCCTAGTTTAGTTACACCTTTAACTAGATTCGCCACTTCCGCTCCAAAAATTTTTTTTACTTCTTCTAACCCATGGCTGGTATCTTCGGGCACATCGTGGAGAATGCCCGCCGCCACCGTTGCTAAATCGGCTTTGATTTCGGCGAGTATATAAGCGGTATGGAGGGGGTGCTGAATGTAGGGCTCGCCGTTCTTTCTCAACTGTCCTTCATGAGCCATTTCGGCAAATTTAAAAGCTTTTTCTAAGATAGAAGCGTCCTCTCCCGGATGGTTTTCCGTAAATTTTTTAATAATCCGTTCAATAGTCATAAAACTGTTTTTCTTTTTTGAGCTTTATGTTATAATAAAGTCATCTAGATTATATCAAGAGAGAAAATAATTTGAAAGTTTTTTTATCTTTTCTAATGCCTAAAAAAGCGAAATTATTTATTTTTATTTTTGGCCTGATTACCCTGGTGGTCGGAGCTAATTTTTCGTTAGCGGCCGACTTCGGCATCGATCCAGTTTCTAATGTTGTTGCCCTCGCGCAAGGCGATCCGCGCGTGATTATCGGCCGCATTATCCAAGTCGCTTTGAGCTTTTTAGGCGTGATCGCTTTAATTTTAATAATGTATGCCGGATTCCTTTGGATGACTTCAAACGGCGACGAGGACAAAATTTCGAAAGCAAAACAAATTTTAAAAAATGCGGTTATTGGACTAGTTATAATTTTATCTTCTTGGGCTATAACCACCTTTATTTTAACCAGGCTATGGGGAGCGATTAACGGCGGAGGCGTTAATCCGGGCGCTGGTGGCGGGAATTTTATTGATCCCGGTTTTGGCGCGATGGGTGCTTGTACGGTGCAAATGGTTTATCCCGAGAACGGCCAGACCGATGTCGCCCGTAACAGCGCCATTATTATTACGCTGAAAGAGGAAGTTAAATTAGAAAGCGTCTGTGTTAATTCTTCCGGCCAATCTTGCGCCTGCGATAATAACGTCTGCAGTAAAATAAATCCGCTGGCTATAAGGATTTACAAGACTGATTTAGGCGATGCTTGCGCTAGCGGCACTTGTCCGAATCCTAATGGCAATATCACGGATGTAAACGTTGCGGTTTCAACATCATCTCCAAAAATCTTAGTTTTAACCCCAGTTAGTTATTTAGGAAATTCGACCACCAATGTTTGGTATTCGGTCAAGCTAACCAGTGATTTAAAAAAGAAAACCGACGATTCTTCGATGTTTAAAAATTGCAGTAGCAACTATTTTAGTTGGAAATTTGAAGTTGGTACGCGTCTTGATTTAATTCCGCCCAAAGTTGTTTTTGGCGGTATTTTCCCGCGCCCTGATAACGAAAAAGATATTAATAATCTAACGGCTCCGGCCGTAGCCGCTAAAAGTTCAATAACCGTCAATAGCTGCCCCAATGTTTATCGGGCTTCAAGAATCGTCAGAGTCGATCCGATTGGCGCGACGCCGTCCGCTTCGGCCACACCTCTCAATTATCAAGGCGATATTACAAAATTCAGAGTGGTTGTTTCTTCGGATTCGCTTGATCGGGCGCAGTTATTTGACGGCAATAATATTACAAATTTATTGGGATTTGCGGATTTTGATAATCAGGGCAATGCTAAATTTGCCGGTTATTTTATCTTGAAAGCGATCAATCGTGAAAGAGGTAGCGCCTGGGAAATTACTTTAACCCCGGAACGATTAGCTGACACGCTAACGATCGGAGATAAGGTATATACTTTTTCGTCGGGTTCGTCTTGGGCCACGGGCGACAACAATATTTATGTGAATCCCATGGTTTGTGATACGAGAAATCAAGCTAGTTCCATTTACATGACTTTAAGCGGCGATCCGCTGGTCAATGTTGATCGCAGTCGCAATACGGTTACCCTGACCGCTAAAGTCGCCGGCGCAAGCGGCAACAATATAGTTATAAATACTACCAATAACACCGCCCTACAAATTCGAGCCTTCCAAGGAGGGGTTGATCGTCAAGATTTAGCTCAGGTTATGGACAAAAAAGACGTGCCGATGAATACGGTTATCCAAATTAATTTCAGTGAACCGGTTAATCCGCTCAAGGTCTCGGGGCTAGCCTCCGAGGTTGCTGAGTATATAAGGATAGTTAATTTTAGAGCGACCAGTACGGCTAGCAGTACGCCCTGCGTCCAAAATTCTGATTGCCGTTCCTATAAATGCGAAGGTTCTACTAATAACAAAGTCTGTATCGGTGATTATCTTGGAGGAAAATTTCTGGTCAGTAATGTCTATAAGACGGTTGAATTTATTTCCGATAATGAGTGCGGTGTTAATGGCTGTGGCGAAAAGATATATTGCCTGCCGGCTAACAGCCACTTGTTAGTTGAGATGAAATCGGCTGATTTGAAAATCTGCGCAACCGATAATGACTGTTTAGCTTTTTCGCCTTTCACAACTTGTTCCTCCACCCCTCTAGAATATAAGACTTGCCAGAATATAGACGCCAAAAATTATCCGACAGCCAGCAGCGCTTTAAATGGTATTATTGATACGGCTGTTAATTCTTTTGACGGCGATCGTGATGTTTTTTCTGACGGACCGATTAATTTTTATGATGATAATTTTCCTCCTTCCGGCAATTTGGACAAAAAGGATAATTATCGTTGGTCTTTTTATGTCAACGATACGATTATGTTGACTCCGCCCCAGATTGAAATGGTTACTCCTTCCCAGGGAACCATGGGAGTAGCTTTAGCCGATCCGATTCGGATTGCCTGGAGTTCTTTGATGATGAATAGCAGTTTGTTGACCGGGAGCCGCTTAATCGATAACGGATCAACTACGGTTGAGCATAAGCTGCTTAATTTGAAGAGCTTGGCGCCAAGCGCTCTCGGCTATTGGATCGCTAATGACAATATCGACACTGCGCCGCTTGATGGCGAGCCCGATAAAACCATTTCTTGGCTGAAGCATACCGCTCTTTCCGAGTCGATGTCCTATCGTGCGCAGGCCGGGTCGGGGGTAAGGGATATTTATCAGAATTGCTATAAACCTAGCGCGGGCGTGGGCTGCCCCGTGACTGAGCTTAAGCCTTCCTGTTGTTTTGGAGTCGCTACGAGCACACTGGACGCGGATGGCAACTGCCAATAGTAAGGTTTATACCAATAGTAAAGTTTATTATAATTGATTTATAAATTTGTGAAGTTGGGGCAAAAAAAATTCGCCAAAAAATTATTTATTTTTCTTCTTTTAGCCGGAGGACTTTTTTGCGCCAGATTTTTATTGGCGGCCGACTTTGGTACGGAAGCGGTAAATAATGGATTGGGGGGTACGCTGGCCTCGGGAGATCCTCGGACAATCGCCGGGCGCATAATCAATTGGGCGCTCGGATTTTTGGGCGTGATTGCGATAGGTATCATCCTTTACGCCGGGTTTATGTGGATGACCTCGAACGGCGAAGAAGAAAAGATTAATAAAGCAAAACAGACCCTGAAGAATGGTGTTATCGGCCTGGTTATTGTGCTTTCTTCTTGGGCGATAGCTACTTTTATATTAACACAGCTCGGCGGCACGATTAACCCCACCAGCGGCTGTATTGAAAACGAAACCCGTTCCTGCCAATGCGATGGGACCATGGTTTGTAGCGATGGAGCCTGGGGACCTTGCATTGGTTCTAATCCCGCGAATTGTTTGACCCCGCCGTCTAGTTGCGACGCTAGTCCAAGCCTCGGCTGCCAGCCGTATGATAATTGTATAGCCGGCTATTTTTGCGATAACAGCTGTCTTTGCCAGGCGCAAGGCGGTTCGGGCGATTCTTGCGATACGGATTTGAATAATACCCAGTGCGATCCTGATGATAACCGCTGTTCCGAATATTTGACCTGTAATCCGACGACTTGTTTATGTTCGGGCCCGCCGGTTATTACCGGAATCAGTCCAGCGGGCGGTTTTTGCAACGCCAATTTTGACCAACCGTGCTTACAAGACGAAGATTGCGGCAACGCAGATACCTGTAATTTAGATACTCCCAATGGCGCTACCAATAATTTTATTACTATTTTCGGGAAAAGCTTCGGCGAATATTCGACAACGACCAGTCAAGTGATATTTTTAGGCGTTGAGGATCCTAAAGTTGCGGGGTTGCCGTCCGCTCTTAACCCTCTTTGTATAAATTCGTGGCACGACGATCAAATTGTCGTAGTTGTTTCTCCCGGCGTTCAAAGCGGTCCCATCAAAGTTGTTAACGGGGATAATTTGTCGGATGTCACTAATAATGATTTTGGTCCGAACATCCCAGATTTTACGGCCAACCGCATTAATCGCCCCGGTTTATGTTACCTTAATCCTAACAGGGGACTGTTAAGCACGGAAATTTCTTACCAGGGAATAAATTTATATACTGGCAAAGCTTATTTCGGCAATTATCAAAATAATGTCAGCGGATTAGATTCAAATTTCAGTATTCCTTCCGGTTTGTCCGGCACCTCGACGACTCCTAATATTCATGCGGGTGATTCGGGGAGTTTTGTGGAAAGGACAATGGCCGGTTTCCCGCAAAAAAGTAATTATCTCAAGTTTATAAAAGAGCAGGAAGTTGGCGCCGGTCCCTATATTATGTCGTTTACTCCGATTGAAGGAAATACGGGCCAGTATATTACTATTAGGGGGTCTGGATTTGGCGGAACCAGGGGGAGCAATCAGGTTTATTTTGCGATTGGCAATAATAAGACTGAAGCTTCTTATTCGTTTCCTGCTATTTGTGCGAATTCGGTTTGGCGAGACAATCAAATTATTGTTAAAGTGCCGGAAGGTTTAGTTAATGACAATTATCAAATCCAGATTACTTTAGGCACGAGCACGATTACAACGGAAAATTTAAACCCCAATACTTTCAGGTTTGATAATACTCTTTCCTTAAAAACCAGCTCCTGCCGGATTAATCCCGAACAGGGGCCGATAGATACGCCGGTTACTTTATGGGGGGAATATTTCGGCACTGCCGGCAATAAAGGGACAATTAGATTTAATTATAATAAAGACGCTAACGGAACAATCGGCAGAGAAAATGGCGCCGACACAATCACGGCGGCCGTTCCGCCAACCGCGGTTACCGGTCCGGTTAAAGTTATAAAAAATAATGAGTGGGGAAATGAATTGAATTTTACGGTTGGCGAATGCACGAAAAATGAAGAATGTAATAATCAAGTCTGCTGCCCGGTCAATACGTATAAGAAGGGCCGCTGTGTTGCTAATATAAATGAATGTTTTGTTGATGTGCCCACTTCAGTTTTTGAGTGGGGGTTCAGCACTAGCTTTGATGCGACGACCACGCCGACCTTTGATAGCTGTTTCGGATTGTCTAATTATTTAGGTACTTGTTACCAGGGGGCGATGTGCCCCAATAGCCCCGGGGCTTGTTCGGCGCCGCCTGTAAGCTACCAAAAAACTGTGGGCGTTTGCGATATAACCTGCCAAGGAGTTACAGGATGCAGCCCCTCCACTTGTATTTACAATGAGTCAATCGATAAATGTGTAAAAAGAGGATCCTGCTCTTTACCCGAGTCAATCACTTATATAATTTTAGGACATTCATATACTACTGAAAAAACTTGTAATGGGGACGGGCGCTGGGAGATAGTTTCGCCGGGCTCTTGTCCTGAAGGCTGGACGCGCACTCCGGGCAATCGTTGCATAGAAAATAATACTAGCTGTGATCTTTGCAGCAGCGGATTAAATTGTACACTGGTTAATTCTACCGGCCGCTGCGTTTCCAGTAAGCTCTGTACGGCTGCGGGCGCCAAATGTATTGATAATCCCGTAGTGACAGAAGCCGATAAATGTATAATTGATGTGGCGCCCAGCTGTGAATGCTGCTGCCGTATCGGGCAAGCTCAGCAAGATTGCTGCGCCGGGCTGGAGTGTACTGGGAAATGCGGATCCGATTTAATTAACAATAGTAATACTTACGGTTATTGCTCGGGCTGCGGCCTTATTGGCACTTCGACAACAGAGCATGATGCGGCTTGTAATTGTACCGGGCACACTTCCCAATATTGTGATATTAGCGCGGATCATCCGGAGGGCGTCTGCGTCGATTGTTCCAAGATTACGAGTCAAAATAATTGCGGCGATCATTCTTCGGTCTGTTGTTTTGATTCTAATAAGACCCCGACCACGACCGATGATATTTGCCGAGGATTGAATGGCGGGACGGTCGTTAATACCAATCCTTTCATGTCGGATTATGGATATTGTGCTTATTTTAATTGCCAAACTCCGCCCGCGGATCCTCTGGTTTGTGCTTCAACCACCCCGCTTAAAATTGGTTCCTTCAATAATGTTAATAGCTGTATCCGCAATTGTCCGGAAGGCATTGGAAGTGATCCTTGCCGCGCTTTCGACAATAATCAAGATTCATGCATGAATGAAGCGGCCTGTTGCTATGACGCCACCACTTTTCACTGTTTGTCGGGCAATAAGATAGTTGAAGGTTCTAACGTCGGCTATTGTGCTTACTATACTTGCCAAACGCCTCCGGGCAACCCCTTACTTTGTGATCCAACGCCGACCACCACCCCGATTTTCACCAACACTTCGACCTGCGCTTTATTCTGTGGTAATCCGCCGGGAGGCGCCGGTTTAGGCTGTAAAGATTATAACGCCACTTCAAGCTGTAATTTTGGTTTGTGTAATTTTCCGGGATTCGCCTGTCTGAAAGATACGGGAGAAGGCGGCGCTTTTCCTGATTGCGGCACCTGCTGTTGCCAAGTTGGCAACACTCCGGACTCTTGCGTCAGTTCATCAACGCCGAATCTGCATTGCCAAGCCGATATGGGGTCTTGCACCGGTTCGGGCCGCGGTTTATGCTGCGGCTGTACCAATGATAATGACTGCGGGGCAATTAATACTACGGGCTGCGGTTTAGATGGTTGTTGCCAGGCCCGTCCCAGCGTAGAAGAAACGCTGCCCGCTTCTGCGGCCACCAATGTCTGCCGCAACGCTTCTATGCGAGTCACTTTTAATCAGAATATGGATTTGACCAGTTTTGGTAATAATTTCTTATTATTTGAAGAGAGAACTTATGGCAACGGGGTTTGTCCGGCCGGGACATTCTTAACGGATGCCGGAACGATTAATGACTTAATGCGCCCGAATCAGAAAAATGTTTTTGCCCGCCTCTGGCAGACAATCAACCTGAAACTTAACCGCTTATTCAGCCGGGATAGTGATCAAGCTTTCGCTACGGAGCCCGATCCTTCTAAATTATATTGCGCCATACCGGGCACGGTTAGCGCCGAAGAAGCGGGTTCGCGGACTAATTTGATCTTTGTGCCAGCAAGGGTTCTTTCTCCGTCAACTAAATATTATGCGGTCGTTAAAGGCGATGAATCTTTAAATAGCCAAACAGGCGTTTTGAGTTTTTCGAAAATTGGCATGAATGAAAGAGGACTCGACGAAGGCGATGGTGAGTTTATTCCCAGCGGAAAAGTCAAGTTTAATAAGAAGGCTTATTTAAATTCTTATAGTTTTCAATTCACGACTCTGTCTGACCAGGGAGTTAATGCCGGTATCTGCGCAATTGATTATGTCATAAATAGTCCGGCTTCTTATCTTTTTAAAACAACCAAAAATGATTTGGATGAAAAAGACAATGATTTGACTAATCGGACATTCGACACGGCGCCTGATCGCGATAAAGTGTTTACCGTTGGCGCCTATAGTGCCAACAACCAGTTACTCCACCCGGTTACGGGTTATGCTTGGAATTGGATTTGGTCCATCGACAATACTAGTATTGCGCAAATTCTTAATGTGACGCCGAATCTTCCGGAGCAGCGTAAGCTGGTGGCCGCACAGCCAGACATAACTGACGGCCAGACAAAAATAAACGCTACTGTTAATATGGATAATTTCCGTCCGGCGGCCGGCTGCGGCTCTAATTGCAACGCTTATTTTGTCGGCGACGGTGAAACCAAAGCGAGCGATATTTTCGTTTTCTTATGCGATAATCCTTGGCCGGCGATTACGTCGACCGGAGAATGGTTCCCCTGGAAGGATTTACCTAATAATTGTTCGGTTAACCCGGCAAATTGCGAAAATTATAATTATAAATTTTATTATTGCCGTGATGCGGGAGCCGACGGCACGCTTGATGATTTGCCCGCTATCGCGAATTCGCCGGTTGTGCGCGGACAAGGCAGCAATCTACTTTGCAGTTCCGACAAAACACCTTGCTCCGGAGAAGGCACGCCTTGCGGTAAAGATCAAAATGGCGACGGCACACTTGACGGGATATGTTATTGGAACGTTTTGAAGGAATCTTATTTTTTTCGGGAGGCGATTCTGCCAAGCGGAGAACTGATCGGCGCGACTGATACAGGACAAGGCGGAGAAGTCAAACTTGATTGGCGTTCGCCCTCCAGCGGAGTCGGATCCTATAAGATATATTATTTGAAATCGGGCAAAGGCGCGATGTATACTAAAGAGGTGACGGTTGCCGGTGCCCCTTGTTCGCCGAGCGGATCAAATTATGTTTGCACCCACAAGATTACCGGTCTTGCTGACGGTCAACCCTATGTTTTTAAGCTGTCGGTTATTTCTACCAATAGAACTGAAAGCGCATTATCTAACGAGAAAACGGCTACATCCACCAACCAAACCAGACCATCCAAACCAAGCAAGCCGACCGTTGAAATAAGCAGTACGACCGTTAAATTCAGCTGGACGCCAAATCCCGCCTCGGAAGGTGTCTTGTTTTACCGTTTATATCGAGGAATTAATCCTGGTTCATACGGCGAATCATTCGATTCGGCTAATCAGGCCACAAGCTTGACCTTTAATCGCGCTCAATTTACTTCCACTTTGAATTATTTTGCCTTGTCGGCCTTTAGCATCAGTAATATCGAGAGCGATAAATCCGACGAAGTGGTAGTTAAATTAAAAGAAGTAAATAAAGATTATGAGAAAACAAAAGAAGCAGAAAAGTATTCTGAAAGTTTAAAATAAGCAAGCAAGTGTTATGAAAAATAAAAAATCTACAATTTTAATCATGGCTGCAGTCGGTTTGATTATTATATTGGTCGTGGTTATTTTAGCAGTAAAGCGGGCGGAACAAAATAAATTGGATAAAGAAGTGAAGGTTGAGCCGGCAGAAGTTTTTAAGCCCGAATTTTTAACAGCCGAAGAAAAACAGGCGCTGAATATCCCGGCCGAGTCGACGGCCCAAGCCCTGAAGAGAAATGCGCAGGGCGAAATTATGGTTTATAAATTAATTAAAAATGAAAGCGAGGCGGTTGACCCGGCTAAAGTAAAACCGATTAGCCCGCGGACAAAATAATCTTAAGAATTTTTTTAAAAATATGTTTAATGACATCACTAATCCTAATAATCCTAGTCATCCCGCCGTCGATGATATTTTTGCCGAAACCGATAAGCCGGCCGCGGCCGCGGCACAATCCGATATTGAAATGCATCGGGTCGGACTGGCCGCTACGGGCGGAACACTTACGACCACGGAAGGCGAGCAAAGCGGCGGCAAGAAAAAAGTTTTTAAAATAGGTATTATTATCGTAGTCGCCCTGGTTGTTTTAGGCGGCGCTTATTTTGCATATTCTCAATTTTTTAAAGCAAAAGAAACATCGCCGGCTGTAACAACAATGCCGACCGGGTTTGTGTCTTCTCCGTCGACAGTTACGCCGTCGACAGTTACGCCGTCGACAGTCACTCCGTCGGTTGTTATTCCTCCCGTGGTTACCCAGACCGCAACGACGGTCAATCCGGTTGAAATTCCTCCACTTGTCGAAGCAACCAGCACGCCGATAATTGAGGCTCAAGCTGATTCTACAGCCGACTCAGACGGCGATAGTTTGACGGACGCCGAAGAGAAGGTAGCTGGAACAAATCTTAATGTCATCGATACGGATAATGACGGTCTAAGCGATTATGAAGAAATAAAAATTTATCATACTAATCCCCTGAATACCGATTCTGATGGTGACAGCTATCTAGACGGAGCAGAAATTAAGAGTGGCTATGATCCTAACGGTCCGGGAAAATTAACTGATAATCAACCTAAAAAATAATTAGTTACATGATGTGTTAGATAATTTTAATTCCAAACCCAAGGCGCGGCCAAGCATTTTAGGGGGCGCTAATAAAAAAGAGAAACTTTCCCTTAATTTGCACACCATGCCGCAGACGGTTACCGGCCACTGGAAGAGGTGGCTGGTTTTGGGTTTTTTAATTTTCGGTATTTTTGTTTTGACTTCATACCTCCTCTACGCTTTTACCCAGTAATTTATGTTTGGACATAAAAACAAAAAAATAAACAATGATCAAGAGCTGATAACTAAAGTAAACCAAGATTTGATTGTGCGCAACATGCCCAACTTAAATCGAGCGGGCAGTCTCGCTCCCGCCTTTTTCGATAATCAAATGATGAGCGATACTTTATCGAGCTTTAATCGACCCAAGCATAATTTTAAGATGGTCGGCTTGGTTATTATCGGCGGTGGACTTCTTTTAATAGGCGGCCTGGTCTATTTAAGCTATATTTACATTATTAAGCCTCAAGCTGATAAGACGCCGGTTGTTTTGGTTGAATCAGAATCGGCTAAAAGCATTGTCGACACAATCAAAGAAATACAGGCGACGACTTCGGAGCCGATAATTATCGCCACGACGAGCGAAGTCGCCATAGCTACGACCAGCGAGCTCGCTACGACGACGGCCAGTTCTTCCTTGGTCATGAATGAAGAATTAAGCGGCAAGCAAAATACTGATTTGCCGCCCCTTCTTGATTCGGATGCCGACGGCTTAAATGATGAAGAAGAGGCGGTTTTAGGAACTAATGCCCAGCTGGTAGACTCCAATAATAATACTTACTCGGACTTAACTGAAATAAATAATAGTTATGATCCGGCCGGCCAAGGAAAAATCAGCGGAAATGTTAATCTTACCGTATATGTTAACAAGACAATCGGCTATGAAATCATTTATCCAAAAAATTGGGCGCCAAAATCTTTAAATGATGATTCAACGATTGTTTTTACTGCGCCCGATGATTCGATTGTCCAGATTTCCGTCCAAGACAATACGGATCGCCAGAGTATCTTAGGTTGGTACGGCAACGCCTTTCCCGATATTTTAGTTACTTATGATAAATTAAAAACCGTTGACGATTGGGACGGAATCATCGGAGACGATGGCCTAAACTTTTATTTGACCGATAAGAAACATAAGAATATTTATGTGATTTCGTATTTACCAGCAGTCAATGAACGCTTGGTTTACCCCAATATCTTTAAATTGATGATTAATTCGTTAGTTATAAAATAGCTTTCAGCTGAAAGAGGGAAGAAATAAAAAAGGAAGAGATAAAAAAAACGAGGTTTGTGCCTCGTTTTTAGTGCCCGTCTTTAATGGTAGATTTTATTTTTTGATAATTTTGTCGACTATTCCGTATTCTTTAGCTTCTTCGGCGCTCATATAATAATCGCGGTCGCTGTCCTTTTCGACTGTCGCGACTTTTTGTCCGGTATGAAGCGCGAGAATTTTATTCATCTTATCTTTTATTTTTAGAATATGT
Source organism: uncultured Gammaproteobacteria bacterium (assembly GCA_964648205.1). Classification (GTDB taxonomy): domain Bacteria; phylum Patescibacteriota; class Patescibacteriia; order Patescibacteriales; family UBA12465; genus UBA12465. The sequence goes on along the minus strand of CAZYNT010000002.1, from coordinate 50,768 downwards.
TCCGCCCGTATTTTGACATCAGATGCCTGTCCTTCGGCTCCGCCCATAACTTGGTGAATCATAATTTCGCTGTTAGGCAAGGCAAAGCGTTTTCCGGGCTCTCCGGCCGCCAAGAGAACCGAGGCCATGGAGGCGGCCATACCTATACATATCGTGGAAACAGGCGCTTTTATGTATTGCATAGTATCATATATGGCTAAACCGGCCGAAACGGATCCCCCCGGTGAATTTATATAAAATTTAATGTCCTTGTCGCTATTTTCCGCGTCTAAGAAAAGAAACTGGGCAATTACAATATTTGCCGTATGATCGTCAATTGGCTCGCCTAAAAAGATAATTCTATCCTTTAAAAGCCGGGAATAAATATCATAAGCCCTCTCTATTTGGCCTTCTTTCTCTATGACTGTGGGTATTAATGGCATATTTTTAGATAATTTTTAGTTATTTATTATGTCTATTATAAATAAAATCGGCCTTTTTGTAAAGGCCGTAACTTGATTTTTATTTTTAACTATTCTAATATTTTAGGGTCTATAGCTAATATAAAATAAAACCGGCTGTTTGAGCCGATTGCATTTTTTTCATAATATTATGTCATTAACGCAAAAATTCTCGAAATTATCAGCTCGGTCGAAAGCTTGGTGGATTTTAGCTCTTATTATTGTTTTTGCTATCACCGTCGGGTTAGCCGTGGGCGGTGGTTTCTACAATGGATTAGCTAAAAATTTAGCAAAGAAAACCAACCAAGTTGTTATTCTTCCTTTGGTTAAGGAATTGCCTTTCAGCCTTGGTCTTGATCTTCAAGGCGGAAGTCACCTTGTTTATCAGGCCGATGTTACAAATATTCCTGAAAAGGATAGAGCTGGAGCCCTTGAGGCCGCCCGTGATGTTATTGAACGCCGGGTTAATGCTTTCGGCGTCAGTGAACCGCTGGTCCAAGTAAATAAAGGGATGGGCGGGGAATATCGCATTATTGCTGAATTAGCTGGTATTAAAGATGTTAACGAAGCGATCAAATTGATTGGCGAAACTCCGATTCTTGAATTTAAGGAACAAGACTTAACCGCTAAACCGGCAGCTGCCTCTTCAACCATGGAACTCACTCAGAGCTGGAAAAATACAGAGCTCACCGGTAAATATTTGAAGCGGGCGACTTTGCAATTCAACCCCAATGACGGTTCTCCGGAAGTTTCTCTGGAGTTTAACACCGAAGGCGCAAAAATGTTTGAAGATATAACAGGGCGCAACATCGGCAAGCCGGTGGCCATTTTTCTTGATGGTTATCCGATCAGCGTACCGACGGTTAATGAAAAAATTACCGGCGGTTCGGCCAGCATTTCGGGGCGCTTTAATGTTGATGAGGCTAAACTTCTCGTCAAGCGCTTAAATTCCGGAGCTCTGCCTGTTCCGGTTACTCTTATTTCCCAAACGACAGTTGAGGCCAGCCTCGGATCTAAATCGATTGATAACAGCATGAAGGCGGGCTTGATCGGGTTATTACTCGTTTCTATTTTCATGATTCTTTACTATCGCCTGCCCGGCGTCTTGTCCGTTTTGTCCCTTTTAGTTTACGGTTTGACCGTTCTCGCCATCTTCAAGGCCTTGCCCATTTGGCTGGCGCTTATCATGGTTATAGTTATGATCGGCCTTATCTTCTATACCTTCAGCGAACTTAAGATATTTAACGGCACGCTCGCCGTCTTGTTTGCGGTTATCGGCGTTCTCTTATTCTTCTATGCGCAGCAAGCGGTTACTTTAACCCTATCTGGAGTGGCCGGATTTATTCTTTCAATCGGGATCGCGGTTGATGCTAATATTTTAATTTTTGCTCGAACGCGCGAAGAATTGAAATTAGGTAAATCCGTCAGTCAGGCGGTCGACAGCGGCTTTAAGCGAGCTTGGCCGTCAATCCGCGACGGCAACGTTTCCACGCTCATTACCTGTCTGATTTTAATGTTCTTCGGCACCTCTTCGGTAAAAGGCTTCGGAACCACATTGTTCATCGGTATCGCCGTTTCTTTGTTTAGCGCTATCGTTATTACTCATACGTTGTTTGTCTTGATTCTGGGCGATTGGCTTGAGAAGAGAACCTGGCTTCTGGGAGTTAGAAAATCGAAAATCAGCGAAAATAAATAATTAATTATATGACTTATAAGATAATTCAAAAAAGAAAAATTTTCTTATCGATATCAAGCTTGGCGGTAGTCGCTTCGATTTTAGCGCTTTTTTTCTGGGGCTTGAATTTCGGCATTGATTTTACTGGCGGAAGCTTGATGGAAGTCGAGTTCAAAAATTACCAGCCTACCATGACGGAAATTTCCGATAGCTTGAAAGATGTAAATCTCCATAGCTTGATTATCCAACCGACGGAAAATTCAACCATTTTGCGTTTTCAAGAAAATACCGATAACGTTCATCAGGCGGTAGTCCAGAAGTTGCAGGAATTGGTTAAAAATAAGCCCGAGGCCAGCTTTAAAGAATTGCAATTCGATTCCGTCGGCGCTTCTGTCGGCCAGGAATTAAAGAGCAAATCTTTTAATGCGACGGCCATTGCTTTTGTCATGATTATTATTTATATTTCCTGGGCTTTTAGCAAAGTTTCTAAGCCGGTCGCTTCTTGGAAATACGGAGTCGCCGCCATTATCGCGCTTATCCATGACATTTTATTCATTCTCGGAGTCTTCTCGGTTCTAGGCCATTTTTATGGCATCGAAGTTAATACTCCATTTATCGCTGCCATTTTGACGGTTCTCGGCTATAGCGTCAGCGATACGATTATTGTTTTCGATCGTATTCGCGAGAATTTGCCGAAGAGCCAAGATGATTTTGAAAATACGGTTAACCGCAGCATTAATCAGACTTTAACCCGTTCCATTAATACTTCCTTTTCGGCCATCCTCGCTTTGCTCGCTATTTTATTCTTCGGCGGCAGCACAATAAAAGATTTCGCTTTGGCCCTGGCTATCGGTATATTCATCGGCACCTATAGCTCTATATTTATCGCCAGCCCGGTTTTGGTTGTTTGGGAGAAGATAAAGCGCGGTAAAAAATAGTCTAGTATAAGGCAAAAATTATTAAAAAGGGCTGTTTTCAGCCCTTTTTATATTTGCTATAATAAAGACATGAAAGATTCCTCTAAGCTCCAATTTAGAGAAATAATCGACCTGCTGATAGAGGTTGTTTACTTGGCGGCAATTTTTATTATCCCTCTCTATTTTTCCGTTATTTTTCCGACTTATAACGTTTTTGAATTGAGCAAGCTGTCTATTTTTAAAATTTTTGTCTGGTTATTGTTATTTTTGACTCTAGTTAAATTAATTTTCATTAAAAGCTCTATTGGCTGGTTGAAAAAGTATATTCTTTTTCCTTTTATTTTTGTGGCCGGACTCGGCTTGACGCTTTTGCCCTCAATCAATCTAACTCAGTCTTTTTTTGGTTCTTATGAACGCCAAGCCGGCTATTTAAGTTTTTTATTTTATTTTCTCTGGTTTATCTTGCTGGCTTTTAATATTTGGACGATAGATAACCGTATTTTTCGCAGCGGCCAAGAAGATAAAAAAGAGAATAAAATTAAGCGCATAATAATAACGGTCACTTTTTCCGGCCTTATAGTATCTATTTATGGCATTTTACAAATTTTAGGAATTGATTTTTTGAGCTGGCCCGAGAATCCTCTTCTAACGAAAAGGACTATATCTACTTTCGGCCAGCCGAATTTTTTAGCCTCCTGGCTGCTATTAGTTATCCCGTTAAGCGCCTATCTGGCTTATGAAAATAAAAAGTTTTTTTCCAGATTCCTTTATTCTCTCATTCTTTTAGTCCAATTAGCCTGCCTTTTCTTTACCGGGAGCCGCGGCGGTCTGGTCGCTCTGGGGCTGTCTACCCTGTTATTTATTTGTTATTTGTTGTTTTTTTCTCGCTTAAGGCCGGTTTATAAATTCGGCGTTAGCTTCAGCTTGTTGTTCGTGTTTGCCTTAAGCTTCTGGAGTTCAAATTATTTTTTTCCCGGCCGCCTCACTAGTCTTCTTAATTTGCGTGGCGGCAGCATCACCGCCCGGGTTAATTTTTATCAAGCCGCCGCCGACGCGATTGCTAAAAAACCATTTTTTGGCTATGGCCTGGAAAATAGCGGCGAAGCCTTCATTAAATATTATGAGCCGGATTGGGGAATTTATGGCGATGTGGGCGCGACGACCGATAAGGCTCATAATTTAATGCTCGATATTGTTTTAGCGAGTGGTTTGGCGGGCTTGGTTCTTTTTGTAATTTTTTATTATTATTATTTTTGTTTAGTTAAAGAAAATATCGAGCAGCATAAGATGGCCAGCCTCTCTCTGGCTCTTTCCTTCGCCGCCGCCGCTTATCTTTTTTCCCTTCTATTTAGCTTTACCATGGTCGCCGGTGAAATTTACTTTTGGTTGTTTTTTGCTCTTTTGGTGGTCATTAATTTTAACGGGAAAGAACTGCCCTTATCGGCCGCCAAGATAAAATTAAATTTAGTTTTCAGCCGAATCGCTGAGGGGCTGGCAATCCTAGTAGTTATTATTGGCGCCAGCTGGGGAATAAGTTTTGAATTTAGGAATTTAATGGCCGACTATTATTTTAACGAGCTTTATTATGCCCTGGGCCAGGGACAACATACAACCGCTTTTGTGCTGGCCGAATATGTCGCCCAAGAAAAAGCCAATCCGGTTAATCAGGAGTATTATCGGCGGTTTTTGGGGGAGACATTAAGCGATTTTTATCCCAGTTTAAAAGAATTGTCTGTAAAAAAGATTTCTCAAATTCGGCTCGAAGACCTGAATAAAAAAATTCCGGCCTCCGGTTATGAAAATATATATGTTAAGGCGAAAATTAATTCCGCTCTCGGCCACTATGAACAAGCGGAAAAATATTTTCGGGAAATTTTTAATCTAACGCCGTATTGGCCAAAAACTTATATTGAATTTGGGCGTTCTTTGGTTAGAGAGGGGCGGTTTTCCGAGGCGGTTATCAGCTACCAAATAGCCGCCGGCAATTTGCCCGACTTAAAGGACAGCCGCCTAAATGATCTCCACCTAAAAGTTGTAAATTTATATAGAAAAATTATTTTTACCGAACTCGGCGACATTTTTTTTCATCTCGGAAACTATCCGGAGGCCGAAAATAATTATCAATTAGCCTATATCGCCGACGTCCGTGATTTTACCCTGTTCAAAAAAATCGCGGACACCTATTATCGCCGCGGCAATTTTGAAAAAGCTTTAGAATATAACAAGCGGGGCGCCAAGCGCAACCCGGCGGATTTTAATTGGCTTTTATCCATTTCCGCTCTTTATAAAGAAATGGGCGACAAGCAAGCTTCTGTTGATTATTTTAACCAAGCGCTGAAACTAGCCCCGACGGAGACGCTTGATTTAAAATCGGGTTACTAATCATATGGAAAATAAAGATACCATAAGGATAGTTTTCGCCGCCGATGATAATTACGCCCAACACTTAGGCGTGGCCATGACTTCTATTTTAGAAAATTATAAGAATAGCCAAAAGATAGAATTTTTTATTTTAGATAATAACATCGGGAATATTAATCTAGAAAAGATAAAGAAGATAGGCTCTATCTATAAAGTTGACTTGTTTTTTTATAAGATTTCAGCGAATTTACTTAATAATTATCCAGAGGCTAATCATTTGTCCAAGGTAACCTATTCTAGAATATTCATCCCTGAATTATTGCCACTTAATGTTAAGAAAGTTTTATATTTAGATGTTGACTTAGTGGCGCTTAAAGATATATCGACGTTATACAATATAGACTTAAAAGATTTTAGTGCCGGAGCGATTAGAGACGTGATGTCCAAAGAAATATTGAGAATATATTTTGATAGGGAGGTGCGAGACTATTTTAACGCTGGAGTTTTGTTAATAAATCTTGAAAAATGGCGTCGAAAAGAAATAACTAAAAAATCTTTGGAATTTGCCCAATTAAACAAAAAAAAGATTGTTCGGGCCGACCAGGATATTTTGAATTGTTTGCTTAAAAACGACTGGCTGCCGTTAGGTGGAGAATTTAACGTTGATTTAAAGCGCAGGAAGCCAAGCTCGGAACCAGAAAAGAATACTGTTATATTGCATTATTCCGATAAAGCGAAGCCATGGCAATATATTTTTTATGGTAAAAGTCGAAAGTATTATTGGCAGTATTTACAAAAAACTCCTTGGGCAGACTTCAGTTTTCCGGACAAGAATTTTTCTAATTTTATTATCAAATACGCCAGGGTTTTTATCAGGTCTCTAAAAAGGAATCTGCTGCCGTTTTTCCCCAATAAGCTAATAGATTATTATCGTAAAATTTTGTGGTCTACTTATGAGATTAAATAACTTTTTAAAAAATAAAATTTTATGAATACCGTTTTTGCAATCTTTGTAGTCGTTATCGGCCTTATAATCGGCAGTTTTTTAAATTGCTTGATTTGGCGTTTATATAAGAATGAAACCATGGGCGGCCGCTCATATTGCCCGAAATGCCGAAAGCAGATTGATTGGTACGACAATATCCCGGTTTTGAGCTTTATAATACTCAAGGGAAAGTGCCGCCATTGCCGCCAGAAAATTTCTTGGCAATATCCGCTGGTAGAAATTGCCACTGCTTTTTTATTTTTATTAATATTTCTGAAGGACAGCCAATGGCCGCAATTTTCTTTATTTTTAATGCGCGACTGGCTGCTGGCTATTACTTTGATAATAATTTTTGTCTATGACTTGCGCTGGCAACTAATCCCCATGACGCTTGTTTGGCCGATGTGCTTTATTTTTTTCATCTTCAATCTCTTTTTGGGATTTTCTTTGGCCACGCTTATTTTTTCCGGGGCGTCTGCGGCTGCTTTTTTTTGGCTCCAGTATATCATAACGAAAAAGAGGGGGCTGGGTGAGGGCGATATTTGGCTCGGTTTGATGCTCGGTTTAAGTTTTCCCGGTCTGGATCAATTGCTTTTGATATTGGTTCTATCTTACGGCCTCGGCTCTTTGGTCGGTCTGGCGCTTATTGCCTTTAAGAAGAAAAGCGGCAAAACTAAGATTGCGCTCGGCCCTTTTTTAGCATTCGGGGCTATTATTACCTTAATTTGGGGGGAGAGAATCATAAACTGGTATTTTAGGCTTTTTTATTAGAAGCGGAGCAATTGTTAAATTTTTAGAAATTTTGTATAATATTAACAGCAATTACTAATTTCTAAATTGTTTTATTTTTATTTAATTCATCCTAATTATGAAGGATAATATTATCGCTGGCTTGGATATTGGTTCGACCTCTATTCGGTTAGTGATTGGCCAAAAAATTCCCGGATTAACCGGAGAAGAGCTTCAAATTATCGGTGCCGTTTCTGTGCCTACAGCCGGAGTCAGCCGCGGCATCGTCAACAGTATCGAAGAAACAACTTCTTCGATTTCCGCTTGTTTGGAAAAAGCGGAGAGACTGGTCGGCGTGCCCATAAGCCGCGTTTGGGTCGGTATCAATGATCCGCATATAAAATGCGAACGCTCTAAGGGCGTGGTGGCCGTCGGCCGAAGCGATGGAGAAATCGGCGAGAATGATGTAAATCGGGCAATTGAAGCGGCCCGGGCTTTAGCCGTCCCGGTAAATTACGAAATTCTCCATGTTATCCCGATTAAATTTGGAGTTGACAACCAGGGCGATATTAAAGATCCGATCGGCATGAACGGCATCCGCTTGGAAGTAGAAACTTTAATTATCCAGGGACTGAGCACACAAATAAAGAATTTGACCAAGGCAATATATCGGACGGGTTTAGAAATAGAAGATTTAGTTTTGGGTCCCCTGGCAGCCTCTGAAGCGGTTTTGAGCTCTAAACAAAAAGAATTGGGAGTCGCTTTGGTAAACCTAGGATCATCAACGACTTCTTTGGCGATTTACGAAGAGAGAAACTTAATTCATACGGCGATTCTGCCCATCGGCGCCGAACACATTACTTCCGATATCGCCATCGGTTTGCGCTGCCCGATTAATCTAGCAGAAAGAATAAAATGCGAATATGGCAGCGCCATGCCCGATTCTCTGGACAAATCAGAGGAGGTTGATGTGACCGAATTAGTCAAAGAGGAAGAGGTCAATGACGATATCAGCCTTATTTCGCGTAAATATGTATCAGAGATTATAAATGCCCGCGTTGAGGAGATCTTTGATAAAGTTGATAATGAGTTCAGAAGAATCGACCGCTCAGGGATGCTTCCGGCCGGAGTGATATTTGTCGGCGGAGGCGCCAGTCTTGACGGCTTGATTGAGTCTGCTAAAAAGAAATTAAGGCTTCCGGCGGCCATCGGCCAAGCTAAAAACATTAATGTCGTGATTGATAAAGTAAAGAATCCGGAATTTTTAAGCGCACTCGGTCTGGTTATCTGGGGAAGCCACACTGAAGGAGAAAGCGTCACCGGCAGCAGATTTACAAAAAGTTTGGGAGGAATATTTGAAAAAACTAAAGGCCTATTCAGCAAGATAATGCCTAAATAATAATTAATTCAAGATAATTTTATGGCGGAAGTCAAACCAGAAATTGAAACCTTTGCCAAAATAAAAGTCGTCGGCGTCGGTGGTGGTGGCGGCAGCGCGATTAACCGCATGGTTGACAACGGAATACGGGGCGTCGGCTTTGTGGCCATCAATACTGATGTCCAGGCTTTGCATTATAACAAGGCAAACGAAAAAATACATATCGGCAAGACCGTGACCAAAGGATTAGGGGCAGGTATGAACCCCGATTTAGGCAAGGGAGCGGCCGAAGAATCGCAAAACGAAATCAAGGAAACGTTAAAGGGTTGTGATATGGTTTTTGTTACCTGCGGCTTGGGCGGCGGTACCGGCTCTGGCGCTTCACCGGTTGTCGCGCAGATCGCTAAAGAAATGGGCGCTTTAACCGTAGCGGTCGTGACCAAGCCGTTTATGTTTGAAGGTGGGCAGCGTAAAAATATCGCTGATCGCGCCTACTCCGAATTAGCTGATAAGGTCGACACGATTATTACTATTTCCAATGATAAATTACTACAAGTGATTGATAAAAAAACCTCTCTTTTGGATGCGTTTAAAATTGCGGATGATGTTTTGCGCCAAGGCGTTCAAGGAATTGCCGAAATCATTACGGTTCCCGGTATTATTAATGCCGACTTTGCCGATGTTAAAGCGGTTATGGCTAACGCCGGCTCCGCGCTAATGGGCATCGGTACGGCTACCGGAGAAAACAAAGCGGTCGAAGCAGCCAAAGAAGCCATTAACTCTAATCTGCTTGATATGTCGATTGATGGGGCGCGCGGCATCGTGTTTACAATTACTGGCGGTCCGGATTTGAGTATGACTGAAGTTTCGGAGGCGGCGAAAGTTATTACTTCCGCGGCTGACGATGACGCGAAGATAATATTCGGCGCGGTAATTGACGAGAAGATGAAGGACCAAATTAAGATTACCGTCGTTGCGACCGGTTTTGACGGCCGCGGCAAAAGCCAGAAGAGCGAAATGACTAAATCTTATACTCCGAATTCTTTCATTGTTGAAAAAGAAATAGAAAAAGAACCGAGCATGCCATCCATGTCGGTTGATAAGAATAAGGGCAAATTTAATGTCTTCAAAAATATCCCGGTTAAGCCAGCTTTAGAGAGAAAGGCAGAGAAGCCGAATAATGATGATGACGATTTGAGCGTACCCGCGTTTATTAGGAAGAAGATGGGGTAATCCCCGAACGCATAAGATAGCTATATTTTAAAGGGTCGCAATTGTGTAAACCACAGTTGCGACCCTGTTTGCTAGAAAGACGAAATTTTGTTCCCGCTGCCGGCGCTTCAATCTTATTATTTAACAATCATTTTGCCGACTGCTCCTTGAGCGCGATGATCGAACATGGAGGAATAGAAGGTGTATTCCCCGGCTTTATCCGGAGCATTAAAAGTAATTGATTTGGTTTCACCCTTAGCTAAGCCTAAAACAACCGCGCTTAAAGAAGCGTCATCAAAACGAAAAACCTCCGAGAAGGTTGTTGAATTAACATTAGAAACAGCCAAATTTACCGCTTGACCGCGATTAACGGTAAAGGTGTTGGGCGTAAAGCTATTGCTCGTAACATCTAATTTAATTGTTGACTTTGGTAGAGAAGTTTTTTCAATTGGAAAAGATTGTTGCGGTGCTTGGCCAGTTCCAGCTTGAGCATTATTAGCAGCCACTTCGCCGGTTTTCGTTACAACTTTACCGGTATTAATATCAATACCATTTGTTCCTGGACTAACTACAACCGTCTTAACTTCTTTAAAAGTTGTGGTGGCGTTATCACCCTCGCCAGTCGTTTGACCAACTTGGATTGTCTGCGGTTTTTGATCAGTCCCCTCAACAACGTCGTTAATTAAAGCCTGGGTCGCCTTAGCCGCTTCCGGGGTTTGAGTTTGGGCCATCTCTTTTGGAACGCTTGTTGACGTTCCGGCTTGCTGATTCGGCTTACTTGTTTTTTGGCTTGCCACCAAAACAATCAAGATGATGACGATTAGCGCCAGCACCACGATGCCGGCAATTTTGACATTTTTTTTCATAAAATTACTAACTGATGGAGTTTAAGCTATCAGTTAAATGAATTAGTAATAAAATAAATTTCTATTTTTCTTATATATTAAATTATACCAAATACTAGTAAATAAACCAAGTGGCGGCAGGTAACCATTTTTTTAGATACATTACCCACGAGCCAATTGATATTGCCGACCGTACAAGACAGGCAGTGTTTATTTAGAAGAAGATGGGGTAGATATTTACAAAGTAATCAGATAAAATAAGCAAAAAATAGTTTATTTAGATTGTAATTAGATTGTAAATAAAATTATAAAAATCTGTGGATAACTTTAAAAAATAATAATATTTTTATTAAGATTAGCTAAATTGACCCGGTAGTATAATTTTGCTAAAATTGAAGTATAATACAACATTTAGTGGTCAATGTCTTGAAAGGCCACAAAATATAGGGTTTTTATGAAATGTCCAATTTGCTATTACCCTGATACTAAGGTTGTTGATTCCCGTGTCGCGCCCGACGGCCTCTCTATCCGTCGGCGCCGCGAATGTCTGAAGTGTAGTTTTCGTTTTTCAACCTATGAGGAAATAGAATTGCTCGATTTAGTGATTGTAAAGCGCGACGGCCGCCGTGAAGCTTATAGCCGCGAGAAAATGGTCAATGGTTTGAAAAAATCTTGCGAGAAGCGCCCGATTACCGACGACCGCTTTAAAAAATTAGTCCATTCTATCGAGCGTGATCTCCAGCGCTTGAAAGATACCGAGATTACTTCCCGCCAAATCGGGCAAGTAGTTATGAAAAATCTGAAGAAAGTCGATCAGGTCGCCTATATCCGCTATGCCTCGGTTTATGAATCATTCAAAGATGCGCACGAATTTCAAAAAGAACTAAACAAGCTGCTAAAAGAAAAAAAATAATTTAAAGATAATTAAGACAAACCTCTATGTCTGAAACCATCAGCAAGTTGATCAAAAGATCCGGCGAAATCGTTGACTTTGATCAAGATAAAATTGTTCGGGCTATTCATAAGGCCGCCATGGCCGTTGAGATTGACGACCGCCATTTGGCGAAGAAGCTGGGAGACCAGGTCGTCATGAAAGTCAATAAGAAATTCCATAAGAACAGCATTCCGGCCGTTGAGGAAATTCAAGATATTGTCGAAGAGGTTTTGATTGAGAATAAATTAATAAAGATCGCGAAAGCTTACATTATTTACCGCGACCAGCATCGGCAGCTCCGCGATATAAGCACGGCGACGGCAGACGAAAAGCTATTGGAAGATTATCTGGGTCGGGCGGATTGGCGCTTGAAAGAGAACAGCAACATGAGCTTCTCAGTGCAGGGTTTGAATAATTATATCGCTTCCTCAATTTCGGCGCGCTATTGGCTTAATAAAATGTACCCGGAAAACATCCGCCAGGCGCACGTTAATGGCGATTTGCATATCCATGATTTAGGCCTGCTCGCGCCATATTGCTGCGGCTGGGATTTGAAAGATTTGCTTATCCGCGGCTTCCGCGGCGTTGATGAAAAAGTCCAGAGCAACCCGCCGAAACATTTTAGAAGCGCCCTGGGTCAAATTATTAATTTTTTCTATACCATGCAGGGCGAGGCGGCCGGCGCCCAAGCTTTTGCCAATTTTGACACCTATTTGGCGCCGTTTATCCGATACGACAATTTAAATTATAAAGAAGTAAAACAGGGTCTGCAGGAATTCATGTTTAATATAAATGTTCCGACCCGCGTTGGTTTTCAAACTCCTTTTACAAACGTAACGTTAGATGTTATACCGTCGCCGATGATCGGCGAAGAGAATGTGGTTATTGGCGGCGCAGTAATGCCTGAAAAATATAAAGATTTTCAAGCGGAAATGGATATGTTTAATCAAGCCTTCGCCGAAGTAATGCTTGACGGCGATTCCACCGGCCGCGTCTTTGGTTTTCCGATACCGACTTATTGCATTGATAAAACTTTCGAGTATGACCGCGAATGCTTGAAACCGGTTTGGGAGATGACGGCTAAGTATGGTATCCCGTATTTTTCTAATTTTGTTAATTCTGACATGAACCGCGATGATGCCCGTTCTATGTGCTGCCGTCTGCGTTTGGATAACCGCGAACTCAGAAAACGCGGTGGAGGCTTGTTCGGCGCCAACCCTTTAACCGGTTCTCTCGGAGTGGTTACGATTAATTTGGCCCGTCTGGGATATCTTTCAAAGAGCAAGGAAGAGTTCCGGGAAAAATTGGTGCACCTTATGGATCTGGCCAAGGATAGTCTGGAAATAAAACGCAAAATAATAGAGAAATTTACTGAAGACCGCCTTTACCCCTACTCGATGTTCTATTTGGATAATATCAGAGCGCGCTTCGGCTCCTATTGGAAAAATCATTTTTCCACGATTGGCATCAATGGCATGAACGAAGCGGTTTTAAATTTAATGGGTAAAGATTTGACAACCCCGGAAGGACATAAGTTCGCCGCCGAAACTCTTGATTTCATGCGCGAAAAGCTGATGGACTATCAGAATGAAACCAATAATCTTTATAATCTGGAAGCGACTCCGGGTGAAGGCTGCACTTATCGTTTTGCCAAAAAAGACCAGCAGCTTTACCCGGGCATTATCTGCTCCAATACAGAGGCGGTCAAAAAGTTCAAGGCCGACCCTTATTATACTAATTCGTCGCATTTGCATGTCGGCTATACCAGTGATATTTTTTCGGCGCTTGATTTGCAGGATGATTTGCAAATTAAATATACCGGCGGCACGGTTTTACACGGATATTTGGGAGAGCGCTTGCCGGACGGCGATACCGCCAAGAAATTAGTAAAGAAAATCGTCGATAATTATCGTCTGCCCTATTTTACTATTACTCCGACTTTTTCAATTTGTCCGAAGCACGGCTATTTGTCCGGCGAACATAAATTCTGTCCGAAATGCGACGAAGAAATCGGCTACACCGAGACGGTTGAAGATGTTCGCGCCGCTAATCAATAATATAGGGAATAAATTTGGCCCATTTGTAATTTAAATAAATATAATTTATAATTAATACAGCAATTAATAATTATTTAAACTCTTTTAATTAATCTTTGGTTGCTAAATTGAGATATGAGCCCCATCCAAACTCAAAGACAAGAATGTATCGTTTACAGCCGCGTTGTCGGCTGGTTAACGCCGGTAAAGAACTATAATCCCGGTAAAGCATCTGAATACAAGGACAGAAAAACCTTTAAGGTCTGCGCCGAGTAATTAGATTTTACGCTTATGATTATTGGTGGTTTAGAGAAGCTGACCCTTCTTGATTACCCCGATCATTTAGCGGCCATTATCTTTACCCAAGGTTGTAATTTTAGATGCCACTTTTGCTACAACCCTATGCTTGTCCTGCCCCGTACGGGAGAGGACGAAAAAAATAAAAAAGAAAAAGGTTTTTCTCCGCTTTCCACTGAAGACCTTTTTCTTTTTTTGGATGATAGATTTGGCCGTCTTGAAGGAGTAGTCATCACGGGCGGGGAGCCGACGCTGCATCCCGACCTGCCGTCTTTTATTAAAAAAATAAAAGATATTGGTTATTTGGTTAAACTAGATACCAACGGAACAAACCCGGAAATGGTGAAAGAATTAATTAAAGATAAATTGATCGATTATATCGCCATGGATTTAAAGGCGCCGCTCGATAAGTATGAAGAGACGGTAAACGTTAAACTGGATTGTGATAATATTAAAAAAAGTGTTAAAATAATAATGACGAGCGGCCTGCCGTTTGAATTTCGAACAACGGTTGTGCCCGGTCTTTTGGTTAAAGAGGATTTTCACAAAATGGGCGCGCTTATCAAAGGCGCGGGCAAATGGTATTTGCAGAATTTTAAATCCGATACGGAGTTAGTCGACGCTAACTATAAAAAACAAAAAGGATATACGGCCAAAGAAATGGCGGAATTTGCCGCTATCGGCAAAGAGTATGTCGGCCTTTGTGAAGTAAGGGGATAAAAAAGACAAATATGCTAGAAGAAAAAATAAATAATTCGCAAAATAATCAAAGTGCGGAAATTGCCAAGCTGCTTCAAACTAACCTGGAACGCAGCGAGGAAATTTTAAAGATATCTAAGGAAATAAAGAGTTATATCAGATGGCAGAATATTTGGAGCATTTTGCGTTTTGTTATAATCGTCGTCCCTATTATTCTCGGCTTTATTTATTTGCCGCCATTGCTTAAAGACGCCTTTCAATCATACAGATCGCTTTTTAGCCAATAAGCCAATTTTAAAACTCTATGCAAGACATTGCGGTCTTTGCGCAAACCACATATCGCAACGAATTCAAAAAATTCGGCATTAGAACCGACGATCGCCGTCGGCACATGTATTTGATTGGGAAAACCGGCATGGGCAAGTCAACGATTTTGGAAAATATGATTATTGACGATATCCGCGCCGGCCATGGCGTAGCCGTCGTCGATCCCCACGGCGATTTAGCGGAGAAAATCATCGAATATATACCAAACGAGCGGATAAATGATGTGGTCTATTTTAATCCGTCGGATATTAATTTCCCGATTGCTTTCAATGTTGTTGAACAAGTCGAGCCTCATTTGCGCCACCTCGTCGCTTCCGGCTTAATCGGTGTTTTCCAAAAACTTTGGGCTGATTCCTGGGGCCCTCGCTTGGAATATATTTTGCGTAATGCGATTTTGGCGATTCTTGACTTCCCGGGTTCGACTCTTTTGGGCGTCGTCCGCATGTTATCTGATAAAAATTACCGCAAAAAAGTAGTCGCTAACATCAAAGATCCGGTTGTCAAGGCTTTTTGGGAAAAGGAATTTTCCGGTTATGCGGATAAGTTCGCTTCCGAAGCGGTTTCTCCTATCCAAAACAAGGTCGGCCAATTTTTGTCGAGCTCGCTTATGAGAAACATTATCGGCCAGGTTAAATCCGCGATTGATATCCGCGATATCATGGATAATGGCAAAATATTGATCATGAATTTATCTAAAGGAAGAATAGGCGAGGATAACTCCGCTCTGCTTGGCGCGATGATGATTACTAAAATCCAGTTGGCGGCCATGAGCCGGGTCGATGTTCCGGAAAAAGAGAGAAGGGATTTCTATTTATATATCGATGAATTTCAGAATTTTTCCACTGACAGTTTCGCCAACATCCTGTCGGAAGCGAGAAAATATCGCCTTAATTTGATTTTAGCCCATCAATATATTGAACAGTTAAGTGAAAAAGTTAAGCCCGCTGTTTTTGGTAACGTCGGCACCATGGTTGTCTTCCGCGTGGGTGCGGCTGATGCCGAAGAATTAGTTAAAGAATTTACCCCGACTTTTACTGAGGAGGATTTAGTTAATCTGCCGAAATATGAAATGTATCTGAAACTCATGATTGACGGTATTGCTTCCTCGCCCTTTTCCGCCAAAGGCCTGCCTCCGCTCAGCAAGGAAGAACAAACCGGCAATACCGAGAAAGTGGTCAATTATTCCCGTGAGAAGTATGCTTCGGAAAAATTAGAAGTTGAAGAGAAAATTATGCGCTGGCACTCTGAAGAAGAAAATCCGGTCGGAGAATCAGCGCCAAAAGTAAATTTGGCGGGCGGAGTTAATGCACCCGGCCGCTCTAATATCCAACCATCCGCCCCGCGTCCCGCTCTACGGGCGACTCAAGAATCGATACGCCGCCAGGCGCCGGCTCAGACGCCCCCGCCAGCCTCGACTGCCGCCCCAGCGGCCGCCAATAAAATAACCTTGAATCGTCCGAGGATAGTAAAGAATTCCGGATATGATGCCATCTGCTCTAATTGCGGCCAAGAAACATCCATAACTTTCATTCCCGATGGAGTCCGACCGGTTTATTGCAAGGAATGTTTAAGTAAAAAAAAAGATGAAAAGAGGCTTGATCTAGAGAAGAGGCGTTTGGCTAAAGAAATTGAGAAGAAGCATTTAGAGGAAGAAACCGTATTAATAGAAACGCCTCCACCCCTTTCTTTATCTGATTTGGCTAATATAGCGCCGGTTGATTTTCGCGGCCGCGAAATAAAGAATGAACGGCCGGCAGTTGATAAAACAAACCAGATAAGCCGGACAGAAAGCAGACCGGCTAAAGAGCATGAGCTGACCGAAGGGCAGGAGATAATAATTTCCAATAATCAGTTTTAAAAGCAGAGATAATAATATGTATTTAGTTTTTGATACGGAGACAACTGGGCTTCCTAAAAATTATCAAGCACCCCTTGATGATTTTTCTAATTGGCCGAGAATCGTACAGATTGCTTGGAGCCTTTATGACGCTGAAGGCAACCATTGGGAGAGCTATAATTATATAATAAGGCCGGATGGTTTCATTATTTCAGACGAGGTGGCGAAAATTCATCGGATTACTCAAGAAAGAGCCATGATCGAAGGGGTGGATTTGCGCCAGGCGCTGGATCATTTTATCAGTGATGTGGAAAAAGCGGAGCATTTAGTCGGGCACAATATTGATTTTGACGATAAGATTGTCGGCTCAGAGTTAATGCGCGCCAGATTAGATAATCCCTTAGCTAAAGCCAATAAGCTTTGCACGATGAAAACCGGCGCTCAAGTTTGTAAGATAAGTAATAAGCGCGGCGGCTATAAATGGCCAAATTTAACGGAATTATATAATTACTTGTTTAACACTGGTTTTCCCGAGGCCCATGATGCCGTCTTTGATGTTAAGGCTTGCGCAGAATGTTTTTTTGAGCTAAAAAGAAGGGGCGCAATTTAAGCCTTATGGAACCAAATATTAATTATCTAAAAATAGGGAAGGCGACAGAATTAACCGGCAAGGATCGAAAGTTTTATCGTTTTTTAGAGTTTTTGCCCGGTTTTTTGTCTATTTTTACCTTATTTATCCTTTTGATTTTATCATATTTTAAACCGGTTTGGGTGGCTTATTTTATTATCGCCTTCGACGTTTATTGGCTTCTTTTGGTCATTTATATGGCCATTTTTTTGATTAGTTCTTATCGTAAGTTAAATCAGGGATTGTCTACTGATTGGTCGGATAAATGCGAACGCTTGAGAAGGGGGCAATTCCAAGATAAAGATTTGAAGAAAGAAGTTTCTCCCGATTCTCTCTCGCACCAAGGTGTCGCGTGGACGGATTTATGGCAACTGATTGTTTTGCCGACCAGCTTTGAAAGCATTGAAATCATTCGCGGCTGCTTGTCTGCTTTAGAAAGCGACGGCTATCCGATAAGCCGGATGATTGTTAACTTGGCGATGGAAGAGAGAGCCGGCAGTGCCGCCCGAGAACGCGCGGAAATTATTCAAAAAGAATTCGGCCAAAAATTCGGCCATTTTATTATTACTTGGCATCCTGACGGGATAGCCGGCGAACTTAAAGGAAAAGGAGCGAATCAGGCCTGGGGAATCCAAGTAGTGCGCCGGGAAATTATTGAAAAATATAATTTAGATCAAAATAAGATATTGGTTAGCGTTTTTGATATTGATACTGTCGTTCAAGCGGGATATTTCTTCGCTTTAACTTATAAATTTTTGTCAGTTCGCGAACCATATCGGGCCAGCTATCAGCCAATCCCGGTTTATCATAATAATATCTGGAATTCGCCCTTCTTTTCCCGCTTGACCGCTTCTTCTAATACTTTCTGGCAGATGATTATGCAGATACGCCAAGAAAGTCTTGTGACCTATTCTTCGCATTCTATGACTTTCGTCGCTTTGCGGGAAATCGGTTTTTGGTCGACGACCATGGTGAGCGAGGACTCCCGCATTTTTTGGCATTGTTTATTGCATTATGACGGCCATTATCGAGTTGAACCCCTGTATTACAAAGTTTCTATGGATGTGACTCACGATAAGAGCGTTTGGCAGACAGCTAAAAGCCTCTACAAACAGCAGCGCCGCTGGGCTTGGGGTTCGGAAAATATTCCTTATTTAATTTTTAATACAATTAAGAGATGGAAAACAGTTGACCGCGGAAAATTAATCGGCCACATCTTCATTCAGATTTATGGATTTTGGTCTTGGGCTACCAATGCCTTGATTATTGCCGTTATTGGCTGGATGCCGATGCTGCTCGGCGGCAACCGCTTTAACTCTACGGTTTTGTCGGGTAATTTGCCGGCAATAACCCAGAATTTAATGAATGTGGCCATGGTCGGGCTAATTCTTTCGGCCGTTATTTCCTCTCTTCTTCTGCCGACGCGCCCGCAGAAATATACAGTTTTAAAAAATGTCAGAATGGTTATTGAATGGGTTTTTGTGCCGTTTACGATAATTATATTTGGAGCCATACCTTGCTTCGACGCGCAGATCCGCCTTATGAGGGGTAAATATATGGGTTTTTGGATAACGCCAAAATCCAGGTAAGTAAAAAATATTATTGAACCGGAAAATTTTTTATCCGGTTTTTTAGTATTTTTTTTTATGGTATAATAAATAACGATGCCTAGACATAAATTCCATCAGCAAATTCATCCGCGTGTCCTTGGTGCCGGCGATTTGCCGAAACCGAATAATTTTTTTTATCGCTTTTTATCAAGCCAGCGTTTTTTGGCGATTATTGGTTTAGTTTTTTTAATACTTATCATTTTTCCTCTGGCTCGGACGTATACGCAGAAACGATTGGTTGAGAAAGAAATCGAAGATGTGAAGAAAGACATCAGCAATTTTGAAAATACCAATCAAGAACTAAAAGAGATGATTGCTTATTTAGAATCGGATCAATCCCTGGAAGAGCAGGCCCGTCTGAATTTAAATTTGAAAAAACCGGGAGAAAAAGTGATTGTTATCGAGTCGGAAACGCCCGCCAGCACCAGTGAAGAGATAAATAAAACCACCACAAGCGAAAGCAACTTCGTAAAGTGGTGGCGTTATTTTTTTGATTAAAATTGAGCCGAAGAGGGGAATCGGACCCCTGACCTACGCGTTACGAGTGCGTTGCTCTGCCAGCTGAGCTACTTCGGCGCCTTAAAGGGAGCGGGTAAGCGGAATCGGACCGCCTTCCTCAGCTTGGGAAGCTGATGTAATAACCATTATACGATACCCGCAATTCAAGTATATTATAAACGTAAGCCAAGAGTTTAGTCAATTATTATGAAAATAGATTATAAAAAATTAATTTGGCTGGGAGCATTTTTTTTGTTTTTAGGTCCGGTTGCCGTCCACGCCGCCGCCCTTGAATTTACAACTCCGGGATTCGATAAAATAGCAAATATTGCCACCAGCTCGGCAGCCAGTAACATCCCCTGGGAATGGGAAGCGCTTACTCCTGTTTATATCTATTCCTTCGATAATCCAGAAACTTATGATCCCAGCCGCCCCATGACCATAAAGATTAATTACCCCAAAGCCAATAATTATTTTAAGCAGATTTTTATTTTGGATGAGCTATCGGGAATTTGGCAGCCGCTCAATACGCAAGATGTTCCTGAAAAAAAATATGTAACCGCTACCACAACTTCAACTTCCGGCAAACTGGTAATTTTAAGCAACCCCGATATTTTAACCGTCGGCACGGCGAGTTGGTATAAATATAAGAATGGCAATTTTGCCGCCTCCCCCGATTTTAAAAAAGGCTCAGTTTTGCGCGTTACTAATTTGGCGAACGGCAAATTTATTGATGTGACCATTAATGACTTCGGGCCGGAACGCGCCAAACATCCCGATAGAGTAATCGATTTAGATAAGGTCGCTTTTCAAAAAATCGCTTCAACCCGCGATGGCTTGGTTAAAATAAAGATAAGCCCCTTAAAAGTTATAGCGCCGACTATCAATAAATCCCAGCTGCAACTAGAAGCGGTGCCGACCATTTCTGCCTCCTCGGCAGTCATTGTACGCGAAAGCGACGGCAGTGTTATTTGGGGAAAAAATGAAGAAAAAGTTTCTCCGCTCGCCAGTCTAACCAAGTTGGTGGCCGTTAAAACATTTTTGGATCGCCGGCCGAGCTTGAATCAGGTGGTAAGCTATAAGGTGCAGGATGAAAAATATAATTATCTTTATTGCAAGCCCTGGGAATCAGCCAAGTTGACAGTCAAAGACGGAGATACGCTGACGATTGAAAATTTAATTTATAGCGCTTTAGTCGGTTCCGCTAATAATGCCGTGGAAAGTTTGGTGCGAGTAAGTGGCTTAAGTCGTGATGATTTTATTAAAAAAATGAATGAAAATGTAAAAAGCTGGGGGGCAACCAACACTTTTTTCTTTGAACCGACAGGACTTTCTCCAAAAAACGTGAGCTCCCCGCTTGATTATGCTATAATAACCAAAGAGGTTTTTGCTAATCCGCTGCTTCAAAAAATCAGTACGGTCAGCAGCTATACTTTTAAAACTATTAACACTAAAAAACAGCATAAACTTACCAATACCAGCCAGCTGGTGCGCAATAGCCAGTATTCGATTATCGGATCAAAGACTGGCTACTTAGATGAAGCGGGCAACTGTTTAATGACTCGGATTAAGGCGCCGCAGGGAAACCTGATTGCTATCAATTTTGGTTCCTTAAGCAGCGCCGCCAGTTTTTGGGACAATGAGCAGTTGATCCGCTATGGCTTGCGCCAACTTAAAAAATAATTATGATTACTTTAAACAACGTTTCCAAATCATATAATAAAAAAGATAAAGTTTTACGCGCGGTTAATCTTAAAATTAATCCAGGAGAATTCGTTTCAATTGTCGGACAGTCTGGCGCCGGGAAAACTACCCTGGTTAGGATATTGATTGGCGAAGAAAGAGTGGATTCTGGACAAGTTTTAGTCGGCGATTGGGATATTACTAAGATTTCACGGCGCGAAGTCCCTTATTTAAGGCGGCAAATCGGCGTCATTTTTCAAGACTTTAAATTACTCCCCAAAAAAACTTTGAGCGAAAACGTTTCTTTCGCCCTTGAAGTTTCCGGCGGCCAAAGCGCCAAAATAAAAAAGATCGTACCCAGTGTTTTAAAAATTGTCGGTTTGGAGGACAAAAAAAATCGTTATCCCCATGAAGTTTCCGGCGGAGAACAGCAGCGCGCGGCCATTGCGCGGGCGCTTGTCCACCAGCCGAAGATACTTCTCGCTGATGAGCCGACCGGCAATTTAGACGCGATTAACGCCAATGAAATTATTGAATTACTCCTGCGCATAAATCGTTTCGGCACGACAGTCATTCTGGTGACTCATAACAAGGAAATCGTTAACCGCCTGAATCGCCGGGTGGTTACCATGGATCAGGGGCAAGTTATTAGCGACCAAGCGCACGGTAAATATTTATTATAATATGCTGTCTTTATATCGCATTATTAAATTTAGCTTTCAAGACATTGCGCGCAATGTTTGGCTGACGATAGTAACCATCACTATTCTTTTATTAGCTTTGTTTTCAATTAATACTTTGCTTACCGTCCGAGTAATCAGCGATAATGCGGTGACGGCGATTAAGGAAAAAATAAACATCAGCCTATATTTAAAAACGGAAGCTCCGGAAAGCGAAATCATGGCGCTTAAGGCGAAGATCTCTAATCACGAGAGAGTTAAAAGCGTAGTTTATATTTCTAAACAGCAAGCTCTGGAAACATTCCGGGAAAAATATAAAAATAACCAATCAGTCCTGGCCGCCCTTAAAGAGTTGGGCCGCAACCCATTATCGCCGAGCCTGACTATTATTCCGAAAAATTTTTCCGAATCCGGGCTCCTTATTAATGAACTGAAGATGATTGATAATCCAATTATCGAATCCCGCGATTTTTCCGACAATACTGTTATTTTGAATAAGATTAACAGTATTACCAAGCGGGTTAATGAAGTCGGTTTTTTTATCATCGCTATTTTTATTTTAACCAGCTTGCTGGTGGTCTATAATGCTATAAGGGTGGCCATTTATACGCATCGCCAGGAAATTGAAATTATGCGTCTTGTCGGCGCCTCTAATTTTTTCATCTTCATGCCCTATATTGTTTCTTCTTTCGTTTATACCTTATTGAGCGTCCTAATCGTGATTTCGGTTTTCTATCCGTTCTTAAGCCTGCTCCAGCCCTATTTGGAAGTATTTTTTATGGGCTACAATGTTAACATTTTATCTTATTTTGTTAATAATTTTGTTTTTATATTCGGTTTGCAGTTTTTAATCGTCTTGCTCATCAATATTTTGGCGAGTCTGTTTGCAGCCAAAAAATACGCCCGCGTTTAATTGGATAAAATAACAATAGATAATTTGACTTTTTATCTATTTTTTAATACTATTTGAGAGCATTTTATTTGAAAGCATTTTCATTCGGGGATCGTCTAACGGTAGGACTCCAGGTTTTGGTCCTGGCTATTGGGGTTCGAATCCCTATCCCCGAGCCAACGTAGATTAAGCGAGGTTAAAGCCTCGTTTTTTCTTTTATTTTCGCCAAAATATGTCGGTTCGAACCTAGCGATTTCAGCGTTAAATTTTTCGACATTATTTCGGAGCGGAATAAGCCAATTATGATAAGAAATGCTAATGTTTTTGCCAATTATTCTTTGGTTCGAACCTAACTTCTTAATGATGTTATTTCGTGTTTCTTTGTCTCCTTTATCGAATTCCTTTCGAGCTTGAGCACAGAAAATAAAATTTTCTTTGGTAAGCTCTATTAGTTCTGCCTTGCTTGGTTTTGCTTTAACTTCATTTTGGCTCAAAGTTTCAATCTCGGCTTTTAATTTCGTGCGCTCGGTAAGATAATCAGTATCATCAAGCATCTTTTTCATTCTCATACTATTAAGTTCAGATAACTGATCTTCCAAATCCTTTATTTTCTTTTCTGTATCTAATTTAATGGGTTTTTTTATATCAGATTCTTCTTTTTTATTCTTCTCTAAATAATCTAAAGCTAAGCTTAAAAACTGGGGATGCATTTCCAGTTTTTTAAGGTCGGTTTTAACTTGTTTTTCTAACTCTTCTTCTTCAATTGAGCCTTCTCGGCAGACAGTTTCTTTTCGTTTGTGAGTACAATGATAATAATGATAAGTTTTTACCTCATTATCTTCTTTGATATATTTTCTTTTACGTTCGGCGGTTATAGCGCAACCACAATAGCCACAAGTAAAAGTGCCCGAATACATAAAGTCTAATTTTTTTACATTTCTTTTATTACCCCTTAAGCCTAGTAACTCTTGAATACGGTTATAATCTTCAAGACTAATTATCGGCTTATGCTTTCCCGGACTTTCTTTGCCGTTATAAGTGATTATGCCACAATAAAATGAGCTAGTTAGCATTTTATACCAAGTGCTTCTAGATAATGAATTGCCACCAGTTTTAGCTTTAGCCCTAGTCTTATAACACCAGTCATTATTGAGCTTATTTAATACCTCTTGAGCAGTATAATTGCCAGTTAAAAAGAGCTTAAAAGCCTCTTTAAGAAGCGGCGCGCGCTTTTTATCGGTAATTAGTGTCCGTTGGCCTTTCTCGAGCCTCATGTCGTTTAAATAGCCTTCAGGAGCTTGTCCTGGAAGCCAACCGAGAGAGACTTTCTTCTCTAAACCACGCTTTACATCCTTGCCTAATTTAGAGGAGAAATACTGAGACTGACTAAGAGCTAATTGGAGCATCATTATGCCTTCCGGGGAATTATCAAAATTATATGATCCGAATTTTAAGTCTTTAATAATCCCAGTGCGTACTAAATAGGTAATAGTTGAAGCATCAATTTCATTTCTTGATAATCTATCAGGATGCCAGGCAATAATGCCGTGCGCCTCGCCCTTTCTTATTCTTTTTATCATCTCAGCGAAAACCGGCCGATTGTATGGCGAAAAAGCGCTATGTTTTTCTTCCATAACTTCCACAATTTCTAAGTCGCTAAAAAACTCTCTAACTTTATCCATTTGACTTTCAATAGATAAAGCCTGTCTTTCATCGCCTTCAGTCGATTTGCGGACATAGGCAAAATATTTAATTGGGTTTTCGCTTGTCATATATTTATTTTTAGATACCAAAAAGGGACGACCCTGAGAACCCAACTAAATATCGCCAAAGGCAATACTCGTCAGCAGAGCCGCCCCTTTCTGGGGAAGAGTATAAAAAATCCTTTGACGGATGTTATTTAGTTGGGTTCTACCTACATATTACTACATTTTAGATTTTTTTCAAGTTTCTATAATATTGATTGTGCTGTGATTTTGTCATCGGCTTATAAGTCTGTTCCACTAACCACAATAAATCGGCGGCCTGTTTATAGGCCTCTTCGTCGCTTATTTCGATTTTAAAGATCTTCTGATAAAGCTTCTTGAATTCCTTCATGAAGCTGGGCGTAATTTCCATACAAGAACGGGAACTATGTTTATTTTTCAAAGGTAAAGTTAGAAACCGTATAGACGGTATTGAATTTTTCCAAGCCAATCAGAGCGATATGATTTTTCAAATAAAGGCGGAATATTGCCAATAGCATTCGTAATAAACTCTTTTATTTCTTTGAAGATAGTAATAATAATTGGTTGCTCAAGGTTTTTAGAAGCCAAAATTTTTCTCATTCCAAAATAGCGAATATCAAATAAATTTTTGCCAACGTATTTTGAAACGTAAAGTCCAAGATGATTAACGTGCTTAATTCTGTTTATTTTTATAAATCCATTTTGCCAAATAGCTTTTAATTCATCAGATGCCATTTCAAAATTAACTAATAAATGATAATGAACGGCGCCGCCATTTGGTTTTGGTCTGCCATAGTAATCGTTATCAGATTGAAATTCAGGAATAGCGATATATTTTAAATTTGGTCTTTTTCTCTTTAGTCTTTTAATAAACTTCTTAAATATCGGATTAGCTTCGACTAAACTAGGCACATCAGAATCAAAGGTTAAGGTGACAAATACTTTTAAATCGGGATTAGCATTTATCAAACGGACTATTCTTGATCTAGTCCGGCGCAGAGAAAAATCTCGCATTACTTCAACTTGAAAAGCCTTGTTAGTGCATTCTTTAATCTGCTTCATTATTTCTTCTTTCGTTCGGCGTTTGGCGACTTTCTTCTTTTTCTTCTTTTGGCCAACATGAATAGGCGTCTCGTATTGGTAGAGCTCCACTTTCTTCCCGGAGATTATTAACTTGTTCTGATAGGTAGCCATCTTTGAGGAGGGAATACAGTTCTTCAACAACAGAACTGTATTCTTCTTGATATGATTTAAGTTTTCGAACTAAAAGCTCGAAATCGGTGGTTGAGTCGGTTTTTATTCTTCTAGTAATTCCAAATCTTAAAGTTTTAATTCTTTCTCGAAGCCAAATAATATAATCAAATTCTCTTTTAATGTTTTTATATATCATATATTTATCTAATATTCGTAGTGACGGCCCGGTGTGTGCGTATGGTCAAGTTAATTATATTAGGGAGGGCCGGGCCTCATTTCTAGTCTTAAGTCTCATTTACCGGCTGCGTTTTTTCTTTTTTGGCTCCCCCAAGGGGATGCCGCCAAAAAAGAAAAAAACTGCAGCAGCCGGTCGTAGTTTTAAATTTTAAAGGGAGCGGATTGTCTATCTGTGGCTTCTCATTTTAACGTCAGCTTATAGCCTATCAAGGTAGTAGCAAGTCTCCACTTTGACTGTCGCAAGCAATCAGACGTTGTCTCATTTCGTGCCGATAGATAATCTAAGGCGACGTTATCCGGCAATTTAAAAATCAGTCGCTAATTTAATTTTATGACAATATCAGTCAAATCAAATTGGACAGGTTCAGAGAACACCTCTGATCTTGTTAGAAAACAGATTGCCGAACGTTGGGGCGAAGATGAAGCCAAACGCTATAATCCGTTTGTTAATTGCTTCACTTTTAATGGTTGGCTCAAGAACGGCTATGTCGTCCGTAAGGATGAGAAAGCTATTCGGTCTTTCATTATCGTTGAAAAGAAAGACAAGAAAACCGGAGCGGTTGTTGAAAGACGACCGAAAACGATTTACCTTTTCTACGAGAAACAGGTTGAAGCGCAAGCTTAATAAATTTAGGAGTTAATCCTTCGGGATTGACTCCTTTTTTTGTATAGACAATTTAAAGAACTATCTCACGGTTAATTCTTTTTGTTTTAAGAATTCTTCTTCACTTAATGCGCCTCTATAACCACCTTTATTTTCTCGCCCGCAATCAGAACAAATACTAACTGGCTTCCAATAATGTTTTTTTGGTCGGAGCTTAATGTCATAGCAACTGTCATAAATTCCCGTTGGCTTAATAATTAGAACTTGCTTACATTTTGGACAATTATTTAAATTGAAATCGTGTCTTTCATGACACTTCTCGCAAAATTTATGCTCAAGCTCTAATTTATATTCATTCCACTTAATAAAAAGCAATTTTGATTTAAGAAAAAATCTAAGCTCTGATAACCAAGAGAAAAAACCATTATCTTTTGGTTCGGGTTCTTCTTTTAGCATTTGGGTTCTATCAATAGAACGTTCCCGGAAAATAATAACTCCTGGGATAAAGGTTAGGATGCGAAAACAATCAGTCCACTCATCGATAACAATACGAGCACTTTTAGCGACTAACGTAATATTTTGGGTCGTGCCATAAACATCAACGTGGTGATGGCGATGTTGCTGAAAGAATCGTCTAATAGCGCCGCTTTCGTTTTCCCAGTTTCTAGGATCGAGCGGCTCAGCAATTTCGTCGCAAATTACAATACAATTCCTGACATCAACAATGTCTTCCATTTCTTGGTAATAATGTAGATTATTTTTATCAGTATCCCATTCACCTAAAACATCAAAGCGTTTCCAATTAAGCCATAAGTTAGAATAGACTTGATAACCAGCGACAAGATAAGGATATACGAAAGTTGCCATCATTAATGATTTACCGCTTCCGGGAAGCCCAGTAATTAATTTAAATTTTGAGCCATCTAGAGCCATATAATTATTCTCTTAAACCGGAATTATTAATTAATATTTTTATAGCCATAATTGACCATAAGAAAGGATAAACAGAAAATATTAAACCAACTATTTGCCACAGAGTATCAGTTGGAAAAATGAAATCAATGAGACTCGACCATTGTCGAATCATTCCGAAGAAGATCGTAATGTTTGACCAGGGAATTAAACTGTTAACCGCTTGGCCAATAGCATAAAGCAACCCTGACAGAAATGTGGTGATAAGGATTACTTTAATAAATTGAATTATTGCGTTCATATATTTATTTATTCACCGCCTGTCATTTTTTCAATGAAGGCTTTACCATTTTTAATTGCCCATAAACCAAACAATCCCCACAAAGCCCATTTAATAATAGTTTTAATAGCTAAAAATAATTGATTAGTTTTTTGAGCATTGACTGTTCCTAGCGTAGAACTGGAGGTAAAAATATCTTTACCCCATAAAACAATAGTGGCTGTTGATGTTCCGGTGGTTGGAATTTGAGCAGTCAAATTTCCATTTACCGGCGAAAGAAAAGAAAGCTCAGTCATTACTATCGCATTAGCACTCGCTTTCCATGAATCATTTAAATTAGTATAGATATTAAAGGGGAAAACATTTTTTAAGATATTTCCGGCTTTATAAATCCCATTTGTTGCCAAGGTTGTGAATTTATTTCCAGCGATGATAAAACCTAATTTAAATTTACAGCCGATAACTGTCAGATTAAGAGCCGGCACATCAACGCCGAATATTTCTGGCGGTGGCGTATTCCAATCTTCATCACTACAAGCCGCTTCATACATTACATTGTCATCATAAAACGGATTACTAGAGCTAGCGGCTAATATATCGGCCACGGTTGGAATTTGAGTTGGTTGCCAGTTAACCGTAACGACATACGGAATCGTTGTTGTTGCCTCTATATCACCTAAAGTAGGCGACCAATATGCCGCTAAATGCCCGATAACTTCATAATGAACATAACCCGTCGTTGAAGCATTCCCAGTTAAAGTGAAATAGCTGTTTCCATTAGACTTGTTGGAAAAAAATCCCGTGCTATCAATAATGGTGCTAGTGGCAATAAAAGTACTAGTTGCCCAATCGGGGCTTATTTCTCTTATTTCTATATGATCATAAGGAGTAAAAATATTTTCGTTATACAAATAACGAACCATAGCAGTTGATTGGTTGGAAAAAGTGTAAGGATTAGAAAAGAAAAATAAACTTAATGAATCTCCCGAGTTGGGGTTGCTAGCACACTCTCCGCAATCAACGGGACAAGTTGAACAATTTTCATCGGCTGTTTGACAGAGGGTGTCGCCACAGTAAGTTAAAGGTGTACCAGAATTAAATGCGATAAAACCGTAATCTTTATACATGCCGTTACCGCTGGAAAAATTATGTGCTAAATAATTATTTGAGGTTTGCGCTGTATAAAGTGCTACCCCTGTCCAAGATTGCTCCACATGACCAAGAATTGTTCCCTGGGTGTATGAATAAGTGCCGAAATCCCCACCACCAAAATTTGCATAACCAATTCCAAAAACCGAATTACCCTCGGGAAGTGTGGTTGTAAAATTTGAATTATATACATTATCAAAATATTGAGCATTTGCTATTGGAGTTGTCTGATCAACGCCGCAAAGAGAAACAACTCCCCAGCTCGCAATATCCCACCCAGCGTTGACTACAAAATTATGTGTACCTGAAGCCGGGTTTGTAAGAATAAACATTCGATAATGACCGTGATGATTTGAATAACCGCCATCGTGAATTTGCGTCATTGCCACTCCGCCATAGGTAAGTGAATTAACTGCAACATTGTCATAGGTCGCATATATCGCAACTAAAACTCGATTATCACAAGTGCCAACTGTAAAATTTTGTGTCCAATTGTTAGGGTCGGACATAAAAAAGTAATTATCAACAGAAATAGCTGCCTCAGCCGGTTTAGTAAAGAAAAAACCAGCTAATATAAATATTGGTAAAAAAAATAATTGTAAGAATTTATTTTTCATCTTGTTGTTTCGTTATCTCGCGCCAATTCTTATAAATTTCATCCAGTTTGAGCCGGTCGTGATAAAGCCTGGGCTCAGTGTATGTTTTATAAAACTGATAATCCAAATGGACGAGAATAGCTATTAAAATCACGAGTAAAATATTAGTAAACATAAAATTAATATAAGAAAGGAGTTTTCGCCCCGCCGGTTAAAGCGGGGCGATAAACTATTTGATCGTGCCCCTGATTTTCTTCACGCCCCACATAATACCCTTGATAATCAAGGTTAAAGTGATGACGGCGCCGAACACTCCGAGGATATAAGGGATGAACGCATAAGCGTTATCCTTTAATAAGTCGGTGGTGCTAGCTAAAGAATTCGTCAGGTCCGGATCGGCAGCCGCATGAGCGAAATTAGTACTTAAACCAAGTGCGCCTAAGAAAGCCATAAATCCGAGTCCAATCTTCTTAAACATATTTTTCACCCCCTTTCTAGTCTTTATTTATTTTTGTTAATAAAGAACGGAATAAGAATAAGACCGAGAAATCCAGCCCATAGGCACCATTTTAATAATTCATTTACTGCTTCAAATTCGGTCATATTATTTCAAGCTATCTTTTATTTTTTTAAGCCCCCAAATTATTAAAAGAATAATAATCAAAGGAGTGTAAATCTGAACGAATTCAATGCCATTTATTTCCATATTTTTTTAGCTACGTAAATTATGATAATTGCCCCTAAGGCTATTTTTACGAAGAAAAATAAGCCAGCAATCGGCAATACGAAAGTAGCGCTTAAATTAACAATATTGTCAGCGCTGTCTAAGACTTGGTAATGGAATAAAATTTCATTGAAATTCATATAATAATAAATTTAGAAATTGGAGCGGACTTACAGGATTAAAATATTTCCTTGCCGCCCCATATTTCTATTTCTTATCGTTTTCATTCTCAGACACGTAAATAGAAAGATAAGCTCTTTGTCTCACCCCATCGACATAGCTAAAAGGGAAGACGTTAACCTTAAGCTCTACCTCTGAGCCGACTGCGCCAAAATCTCGGTCCAGCGGCACATTTACCTTTATCGGGTAAATACTGCCTAAGGGATCGATAAATAATGAGCGGACAACACCAGGGACTCCGTCTTTAGAGACGAAATCTTTTGTTTTATCATCTTTGATTTTTCCTTTTAAAATAAACATAGTTTTATTGTTATTTTTATTCATTGTTCTGCCCCCGACCTTTATCCGGCAGTTTACGCTCATATCATAGATAAATAGGGTTCTGAGAAGTTCCTGTACCATTTTTCAGAACAACAAAAAAAGACCTGTTTTACAGGCCTTTTTAACGATATTTTTTCAGAACTTTAGAGGTATTTTTTGTTTAACTTAACTTTTCCTTTTCTTCCTGTGTTGAATATTAGGAAGTCTTTAATTTTTATAGCATCTTCAATTTTCTTATTAACCTCAGAGCAAATATTATGATATCTTTTCCAACGCCTTCGGTTTTCCTTGTATTCGTAAAAGTCATCAAATTCATCTTCGGCAATTTCGGAGTAAAAAAAATCATCATCTAAATTATCCTTATTATCAATAAAGATATATTTAAGTAATTTATGGGCATTGCCTATTTTATCTTGCTTGCCAATGGGGACTTTTTGCCCTCTTAGCCATAAAATACTTCTTTTTTGGTCAAAATAGGTTTTTTTAGCGCCATCGTCTTCATTAAAAAAGCTTTTTTGATCAAGCTGCTCAAAAATGTTGCTATTTATTACCCTAAAAGACAGCTTAAGCGACTCTTTAGAGTATGGTTTAGAGAAAAGGCGGCATAAATCATCAAATTCCTTCTTTTCGGCTAGCTTACATTCCTTAATTTTCTTCATCCGACTATATATTATTTTGAGGTTTGAATAATATATCCAAAATTCATTAGTATGAATAACCTCGCTTTTAACATTAAGGAATTTGTCTTCATTTAACTCTTGGCCGGCTTCGCCCATCACTTTAACTGTGCTATCAAAAATACCTTGTAAAATGTCTTTTGTGATCGGATCCTTGTCGATAAGGGTGATATACTTATAAACGATAACAAAGCGCTGAAAAATGTTATTTTCTATACAAAAAAGCCTAGTTAATTCCAGCATTTTTTCCTTAACTGCTGTGCAATAGGCTTTCATATGATTTCTGCTTATAAAATATTCCCGCCTAAACGGCAGGGAATATTTGCTATTTTATGTAAATTTGTCAAGATGTCATGGTTTTAGGGAAAATTTATATTCATATTATGCTTATTATAGATTAAAATGTTTTAGTGGGCAAGTTAATAAATTATGGCTATTTTTAAATATTTTTAATTTACAGGATGACAAATTATTGGTAAAATATAAGTAATCTTTATTATAAATTAAATATACAATTAATGTGACAAAACATAAACAGAGGAAAGGCAAAATTCGGAATACTAATTTTGAAGATAAAAATAATTTATCTAAAAAAAGTCTATTTTTAAAACAACTTCAATCGAAAAATGGTTATAAAAGATATGTCAAAAGCCCTTTGCGCTATGGCGGTGGCAAAACTTTGGCGGTTGGAAAAATTTTAGAATATTTTCCGGAAAATATAAAAAAAGTGGTAAGCCCGTTTATTGGTGGAGGAAGCATCGAAGTTGCGCTTGCTAAAGAATTGGGCGTAAAAGTTATAGCCTACGATATTTTTGAATTACTAGTTAATTATTGGAACATCCAAATATCTAAACCACAAGAGCTCTATAAGAGATTATGTCTTTTGAATAACAATAAAGATGAATATGAAAGAGTAAAAAATATACTGAAAGAAATATGGAATAAAAAAGATGGGTTATTAAAAAATAATTATAGTAATTTAGATTTAGCTACGTATTATTATTTTAATCACAATTTAAGTTATGGACCAGGGTTTTTGGGTTGGATGTCGTCAATTTATACTGACGAAAAAAAATATAAATCCATGCTTAAAAAAGTAGAAAATTTTAATGCCCCAAATATTAAAGTATACTGTGAAGATTTTATTACTTCTATACAAAAGCACAAAAAAGATTTTCTTTATTTAGACCCACCATATTTTTTAGAGGGTGATAGTAAAATGTTTAGGGGTATATATCCTATGAGAAACTTTCCTATTCATCATAATGGATTTAATCACGAACGTCTCGCTGAATTATTAAAAAATCACAAGGGCGGATTCATTTTATCTTATAATGATTGCTCTTGGGTGCGGAAAGCTTATAAAGATTTTAAAATTGTTGAGATCGCATGGCAGTATACTATGGGGCAGGGGGAAACAAGAATAGGAAAAAATAGATTAGAAAGAAATTATGATAATAAAAATATCAAAAGTTCTCATGAATTATTAATAATTGGATAATATATGTTAATTAAAGAAGTAAAAACGGCCTTTAAAATTGCTGACATTGAATATGTAAAAAATTCAACGAAATTAAATTTTAATTATTCTACTAATTTAGTAGATGAAAATGGCAACCATCTGCCTAAAGATATTTTAACTAAAAATTATGCTCGTGTTTATATAATTGTTGTCGACGGAGTAATTAAAAAAATTGGCGCCTCTCAAGATAAAGGAGGAATTAAGGGAACGCTTTCCATATATAGAGACGGCGGAATAAAAGGCAGGCCGAGTATTAGAAGTTTTGGTGTTTGGTATTTTTTATACCACACCATTATGCAAGGATCTAAAATAGAATTCTATATGATTTATCATGATGATTTTGATTATGAAATAAAGGGACTTTTTGGTAAACATAAGGTAGCTAATGCGAGTATAAATTGCAAATTAATTGAAGAATGTTGTATTGCTGATTATTTATCTCGAGAAAATAATAAATATCCGGATTGGAATGTTCAAGAGCAGGGCATGGATTGGCCAGAGGAAATTAAAGTGGAACATTCCGAAATAACCAAAAAAAGCTTAAATAGTAATTCAACCAGAAAAAAAATTAAAATGTAATACAAAAATGTTTATGCTGAATGTTCTTTTCGCTTCACATAATCAGGCAAAAATAAAAAGATATAAGGAGTTATTTTCTGAAGTTAGTGATTTAAAAATTGTAACCCTTATGGATTTGGGTATTAATTTTAAAGTTGATGAACCTTTTAACAGTTCTTCAAAAAATTCAGAACATAAAGCAAGGCAATATGGTGAAATAAGCAAGATTCCAACAATAGCCATAGATGAGGCGGTGAAAACAAATTTTTTGCCAGAAAATGAGCAGCCCGGAGTTTTTGTTCGTCGTTTTAAAAAAAATATTGAGCAAAGCGATAGTGAGGTTTTAAATATTTGGAAAAATATTTTTAATCTCTACCCAGAAGATAATCTAGAATTTATATGGGAATTTAGCATGTCTTATTATAATCCAAATAATAATTATATAGAAACCCTGAAAACATTACAGGTTAATAAAGTTACCAAAAAATTTTCTCCGATAATCGATTCGGGTTATCCAATGTCTAGTTTTTTAATCCCAAATGGGTTTAGTAGGCCGCACAGCGAGCTGACTAAGGCGGAACGTTCAGCGGTAGATAAAATAAATTTATATCCATTTTTAAAGTTTATGCATAATTTAATAAAGAAAGAGCAATTAAATTTAAAAAAATAATGTCCCAAAAATCAATAAAATTTCATATAAAATCTGAAGATTATTTCGGAACATTGGCAACTGTCTTAAGTTTAATAAAACAAACCCCAGAGCATATAAATAAACATATTAAATTGTTGAATAAATTAGAACAAGATCTAATGTTTTTGCAAAAAGAATATAAAATAGTTAAAAAATAAAAATTTAAAAAATATTTCTTTTTAATTAGTAATTTATAAAAAATGAATGGAGAGTTGCTTAGATATTTTAAATATCCACGGAAATACCAAGATGGAAAAACATGGAAGTCTCCGTATATGGCAGCATTGATTGATGCAAGACGTGTTGCTGCTAGAAATATTAGAACAGGAAAAAAGTTGAACAGAGAACATGGCTGCTGGTTGGGGGCTTTAGGATATATGGCTTTAGTTGATCATGTGGGAGGAGTGATAAAATTAAAAAATGAAAATAATAATGAAAACGACTTCATAAGTGCATTAAAATACTTCACTCAGTTAAATGATAAAGAGAGGAAAGCTATATATTCTTTGCGCTGTTCCTTCGCTCATAATTATCATCTTTATAACAACAGCACAAAAGATAAAGACAAAATACATCATTTCATGGTAACTTCTGGTTCTATGAGTAATGATTTAATAATTTTTCCTGAAGAAAAATGGGATGGGAAACATGAAACAAAAAATGATAAAAATAAAACAATTATTAATCTTGAGTTGTTCGGCGACCTAGTAGAAGTAATGCATAAAAATATAATGAATAAGATTGTTAATGACGAAATTGAAATTATTAATAAAATATTGATAAACACATATATAGTTTATTAAATTTTGAATATATTGGACTTTTCCCCTATTTCTGCTATAATATTAATATCCTTAACAAACCTAACTCTAGCACTGAGCCTAAAAAGTGCCATTTATTTCTCCTGTTTTATACGGGTAGGCAAGCTGGGAAATCTGCGGCAAGCCAGATGAAATAAGTGACTGATCGCTGAAGGCGGTTGGAAGATTTCAATCTAAGAGATAGTAATATCTTTTGATGAAATCTCTTAGCCGCTTTTTTTTGTTTGTTGAGCTAGAAAGAGAGGTGATAAAATATGAATAAATTAAATAGTTTAGAAGAAATGATGCAGGAACGTTGCTCTCGGATATATTGGAATATAGACGATATTGAAGAAAATGTGATGTTTATGGCCGCTAAACTAAATGAGCAGAGCATATCTGAAGATTTAGAAAAGCAGGCTCGTGACTTATTAGGAGGGCTTGTTGGAGCTACTATTATTCTTAGAAGTGCTGCCTTAGATTTGGCTGAAAGATTCACTATCTTTATTCTTGATCCAGGGCAAGAACGGGTTGAAATTCCAAAATATGATACTGGAGATTTGGTTCAAATGATAAACGACATACTAAACGATCAAGCTGTTAAGTTTAATGAATTTATTGACGTTCTGGATAAAAAGTATGAGAATAAAGAAATAGATGGTGGCATGATTGTTTTATTCTGTGAATCTGGCGGAAATATAATGAGGGACAGAGGGGAAGTCATTAACTCCTTGAGATTTTTAGCTAGTAATTATAATAAATACCAATATGAAATTAACTCAAAAAATACAACAAGCAATTAATTTAGCTAGCCGACTTCACTTGGGCCAGGTTAGAAAAGGGGACTCAGGTTTGCCTTATATCAGCCACCCCTTTTCTGTGGCCTGGATATTAAGCAATTATACTGAGGATGAGTATATTATCGTGGCCGGTATTCTGCACGACGTCTTAGAAGACGTCAAAGGTTACTACTATGAAGATATGGTAAGAGACTTCGGTGAGAAGGTAGCTCAGATAGTTAAAGGAGCCAGCGAGGACAAAGACCCCAATGTTGAAAGTGATGAAAAAGCTACTTGGGAAGAAAGGAAAATGAAATATTTAGCGGGATTGGAGCATGACAGCGAAGAATCTTTGATGGTTTGTGCGGCTGATAAGATCCATAATCTTCAGTCGATGATAAAGGCTTATCAGGAGAAGGGCGAGGCTTTGTGGGATAACTTCAATTCTCCTAAAGAAAAGAAACTTTGGCTTTATAAGGAGATCTTAAAGTTTATGAGAACTAGATTAGATAATCCAATTGTTACTGAATTAGAAGAGGTTTATTGTAGAGCAGAAGAAATACTGTTATAATGTAATTACAACTAAATAATCGTTTTATAAAGAGTGCAGCGAGGGAACTAGCCCTAAGACCTGCCAGCAACCCCG
This sequence comes from uncultured Gammaproteobacteria bacterium, assembly GCA_964648205.1. Taxonomy (GTDB): domain Bacteria; phylum Patescibacteriota; class Patescibacteriia; order Patescibacteriales; family UBA12465; genus UBA12465. The sequence goes on along the minus strand of CAZYNT010000002.1, from coordinate 14,508 downwards.
GAGCAATCCATCCGGAAGGTGCTAAATCTAGCCCGATGAGGGAAAGATAAAGGTCGATTTTTTATTTTCATAAATAAAAACTCTTTCCTTTGTTGGGGAAGAGCTTTTTTATTATTAATAATTAAATTTATGAAAAAAAAGAATGTAGAACTAATTAGAAGAACATCTTCAAACGGACCCGATGAAGATATCATGATTTATGGTTTAGAAGAAGGGGAAGAACAATATTATACAATTTTAGGAACTGGCTATGGGATTAACTTTGCTCACTGTTTTTCCATGGGAGCTAAAAATAAAGAGAATTTTTGGGACAGGGTATTTGCTTATAAAATTATATCTAATCGAGATCATGCCAATTTACTAGAAAGGGCAACCGGTGAAGACTATATTTCGGTGGAATTTTACGAATTAAGCTGATTTTAGGGGATTTATTGATAAAGTGGTATAATTAAAATATTAAATTAAATATATGCCCCAAAAGAATATTATTAAAAACATATTAATAATTATTACATTATTTGTTACTGTTGTATTAATTTCTATTTTTATAAATCAACTATTAAATTCTTCAAAAAATAATGTAGAAAATAAAAATAAAGTAATAAATAGTGATCAGCCAACCCCTATTAGCTCCACAATATACGGACAATATACAATAAAATTTTCTGAGATAGATTATAATTTAAATTTTGTTGGGACAATTAATGACGGGTTGGCAATGTATTATGTGCCTAAGGGAGAAAATGTTGACTCAAAATCAAAATTAATTATAAATCAATACGGAAACAAAATATCCGCCAAAGATTTATCAAATGGAATTCTTAATCAAAGTAAAGAAAATGGAGATGAATTATTATCGCCATTTACTGCCCCTGATAAACAAGAAAGAGAATCATATTATATAACCACTAAAACAGCTGGTGATTATTATGGAGAAAATACAATCATATCAATTATAAAAGTATTTGAAGATAATGGTTCTACTTACTCCATTATATATCAGCAAAAAATAGTTGGGAGAGATAAAGAAGATGTAAAAAATATAGCTGATAAATGGATTATAGAGAACTTGGAGAAAATTGGTAGCGCCATTGAAAATATTGATTTGGCAGTTCCAGTTTCTTTTTATAATGCAAATAAAGAGATATTTAATAATTTATCAAAATCAAATAAGTACGCCTCTTTAAAATGGAAAACTGAAACAATAAAAGAAAATAATAATTATGCCGATATTAAATTAGAATATCCTGTATTTATTGGTGGAGGTGAGGTGAGTGGTTTAAATAAATATATAAAGGACATAATTGATAAAAATTTATCAAGCGACAAGCAAATGGTCGCTGAGTGGTTAGAAACTGAAAAAATGGGAATTGGTATAGGCGGAGAAGAATTAACCGATCCCTTTTGCGTCGGAGCTGAGGAATATCATATATACTGTAGTGTTAATTTGTATTCAACCTTTGAAATAAATTCAATTATTAATGATATTGTTAGCCTGGAATTGGTAATATCAGACTATACCGGCGGTGGTAATGGAAATCATTCTAATTCTGTAACAATTAATTATGACTTAAAATCAGACAAAGAATTACAGGCGAGTGAATTATTTTGTAATTCCGACTATGCAAACGAATTATTTAAATTAGCGGAAATTGATTTGCCTAATCAATATTCATATCTTGAAGCTGGGACAATATTTGATAACGGAACACCCAAGGCAGATAACTTTAAAAACGTTTTATTAAATGGGTCAGGCTTCGTATTAGTTTTTCAGCCCTACGACATAACTCCTGGCGCTGTTGGCATACCAAAAGTGTTTATTCCATATTCTAGTGTTAGCAATTTAATTTGTTTGCCATAAATATATAATAAATGGATGAGTATGAAAATTTCAAATGCAAAAAAATATTTAGATTTATATAATCAAGAGGAATACCTTTTTAATTTTATTGGTCCAAAAATTAAAAAAAGGGGATTTATAAATTTTCAAGAATTTTTTAAAATTTGCATGTGGAAATCCGTTCGTCAGAAAAATAACTATCGGAAAAATGAGCAAACAATAAAGAAAATAACTAAAAATGCTTTTAAGGAAAGCGACGAAAGAAAAAAGATGGAAAAATTATGCGAACTAAAAGGAGTTGGCATACCTATGGCGTCAGCTATGTTAACAGTAGTCTTCCCGGATAAATATGCTGTAATTGATATAAGATGTATAGAAATGCTAAACAAATTAAATCAAAACATAAAAAAACATATTTCATTAAATGTTTGGCTCGAATATCTTTCAATTATTAGAAATTTAGCCAAAGATAATAAGCTAACGCCAAGAGAAATAGATAAGATATTATTTGCTATGCATAAAGAGTCTTTAGATAGTGATAATTATAAAAATTTATATAACTAAAAATAAATTTATGGGCAGTACTTATAAAAACTTTTGGAGTTTAAATACTGACGAGGCTGTTGTCGCTGGAATATTAAGGAGTGAAACTCACAGAAATATTGAAGTATTAATGCCAATGAATGCCCAAATGAAAGGTGTTGATTTAGTTGTAATGAATGTTGATAACAAAAAAGCAGCAACAATTCAAGTTAAAGGCAGTAAAGCTTTTGAGCCAAAAAAAAGTGAACTTCTTAAATATGGCCATGGGAATGTTGGGTGGTTTTATCTTGAAGAAAAAACTATATTCAAAGCAACGGCAGAATATTTTATTTTTTTAGTATATATTATAGAAGAAGACGCAAAAATAGGTCGAAGAACATTAAGTCCACATTCAATTATTATTCCTACAAAAAAATTACAAGAATTAACTAGAAAGTATAAAAAAATTCATGGAGTAAGATTTAGTTATTATTTTTGGATAAACCCAAAAACTAAAGAAGCTTTTGACATTAGGGATGAGAAATTTTATGTTAGCGAATATCTAGATAGTAGTGGCTTTAAACAACTAAACAAAGAGCTTAAATAATAAAAATATGTCAAATCTTCTTAAAAAAATAATGCATTTTAAAATCTATAAAGCTGAAATTAATTACAAAAAATTTAATCCTAAAAACTGGAAAAAGCTATCTTTGAAAAAAATCTTAAAAGGATTAGCTTTTTTTATCATCTTTCTCGGTGCCTTTATTGTTGTAAAAGAAGAGGTTATGTATCAGTTTGGCTGGGGATTTTATAGTGAAGATGAATATAGTTCTGAGGAGTCTATAATGGATGAAGACTCCATGGAAGAAAATAAAGATTGTAACGTAATGGGAATTGAACTTCGTGGTGACGTAGTTACATATGTTATACCAGAAAACACCGATGAAAATGATGTAGCTACCTCCGACGAAACCTCTTCGGAAGAAATAATCTATTTAATTGACAAGGCTGAAGCCGATGAAAATATTAAAGCCATTATTCTAGAAGTTGATTCCTACGGTGGTTCAGCGGTTGCCGCTGAAGAAATAAGTCAGGCCCTTAAAAAAGCCAATAAGCCAACTGTTGCTTTTGTGCGCAGTGCCGCTGTTTCTGCGGCTTATTGGGCTGCTAGTGGGGCGGATACTATATTTGCCTCATCTTTGTCAGATATTGGCAGCATTGGCGTTACTATGTCTTATTTAGACAATACTAAGAAAAACACTAAAGATGGTTTAACCTATAATTCATTAAGTGTTGGTAAATTCAAAGACTATGGTAATCCGGACAAAACTTTAACCGAAGAGGAAAAAGGATTAATTATGAGAGATTTAGAAATAACTCACGATATTTTTATTAAAACGGTTTCAGAAAATCGTAATTTACCGACTGATAAGGTAAAAGCTTTAGCTGACGGATCTTCAATGCCTGGGCAGATGGCACTAGAAAATAAATTAATTGATAAAATAGGCGGTATATACGATGTTAATGATTACTTGAAAGAGAAGTTGGGTGAAGAGGTTAGCGTGTGTTGGTGATATAGTATCTAAATCTTATTTAATCTTAGCCACACTAATTCGAACTTCGTCCACGACCCCGAGCCAAACACGAAAACAGGTTTTAAAAGCCTGTTTTTGTTTTAATATTAGACATATTTTAAGTTCCAAAGCGGTTCGAACATTTTTGATATATTTTAGACGATCTGCAGTAATTTATAGAAAACCCTTGATTTTATTGCTCCATATTGGTTCGAATCCATGTCCAGTGTATACGTATTTGACTTAACATAATTATGGGTATATACTCATAATAGGCAGGGACAAAGGTCGGGCTGTCATCATAAAAAATATTAACAATAAATTTATGCCAAATATGAACGGAACTGGCCCGAAAGGACAAGGGTCACAAACAGGTAGAGGTATGGGTCGCTGTGCTAACGGAGAACGAATGTTCTGGTGCGGGCGAAGAATGATGGGCCGAGGCGGTTTTAAGCTCTCTTTATCACTAGAAGATCAGTTAAAGTCTTTAGATGAAGAAGAAAAAGCTTTGTTGTTAGATCTTGAAGCAGTAAAAAAAGAGAAAGAGGCTTTAAAAAGCCAAAAATAAAAGAAGGCATTGGAACCGGCCTCTTAATAAAAAGGGGCCGGAGAGCCTTCTCTTATAGAATTATGATAGCAAACTTGCTATAATTTTCAATATATATGCCTAGACCAAAGCTTTGTCGCAGAATAGACTTTAATCCTGAGATAACATATTTCAAACCACAGGGGATTCCTATGAGGAATCTTGAATTTGTCGAGCTAACAACCGAAGAGTTGGAGGCGTATCGTTTGCGTCATATAAATGATTTGGATCAACAAGAATCAGCAAATCAAATGCATACCTCATCTAGCACTTATCAAAGAATACTTTATTCAGCTTATAAAAAGATAGCCGACGCTCTTGTAAATGGTAAGGCTATAAAAATTATAAAATAATTTAATAATATAATTTAAATTTTATGGAAAACAATGAAAACAATATCATCGCGATGCCAAGAATAGGCGATAAAGCGCCAATCTTTAAAGCAGTTACTACACAAGGAGAAATTAATTTTCCCGAGGACTATAAAGATTCTTGGGTTATTTTATTTAGCCATCCAGCCGATTTTACTCCAGTTTGCACTTCTGAGTTTATGACTTTCGCCAGCATGGAACAGAAATTTAATGATGCTAACTGTAAACTTGTCGGTTTGTCAGTAGACGGTCTATATAGTCATATTGCTTGGCTTAGAACAATTAAGGAGAAGATTGAATATAAAGGCATGAAAGATATCGAGGTTAAATTTCCTTTAATTGAGGATATTACTATGGAGGTGGCTAAGAAATATGGAATGATTCAACCTGGTGAAAGTAATACTAAAGCGGTTCGCGCTGTTTTCTTTATTGATCCTAAAGGAATAATTAGAGCCATCATTTATTATCCATTAAGCTTGGGCCGTAATTTTGATGAACTATATAGAGCATTAGTTGCTATGCAAACTGCAGATAAATTTTCTATTGCTACTCCAGCTGACTGGCGCCTAGGAGATGATGTCATTGTGCCGACAGCTGGTTCTTGTGGTGTTGCTAAAGAGAGAATGGGGAACAAAGATGAAATGCATTGTTATGATTGGTTTTTCTGCACTAAAAAGATTAGCAAGGAAGATATTGAAAAAGAGTTGAATATTAAGAGTTAAATTATTCTTTAATCTTAGCCACACTAGTTCGAACTTTGTCTACGACTCGGAGCAAAACACAAAATCAGGCTTTTAAGGCCTGTTTTTGTTTTAATATTAGACACATTTAAGTTCCAAAGTGGTTCTAACATTTTTGCGGTATTTTTACTATTTTATAGAAAACCCTTGATTTTATTAATCTATCTTGGTTCGAATCCTTGCCCGATGTTTAAGCGTTTGACTTAAAATAGTTATGGGTATATACTCAAAATAGACAGAGACAAAGGTCGATCTGTCATTATAAAAATAGTAATAAGTAAATTTATGCCAAGAATGAATGGAACCGGCCCAATGGGTCAAGGGCCGCAAACAGGCCGAGGGATGGGCCGCTGTGCAAGCGGAGAAAGAATGTTCTGGTGCGGGCGCAGAATGATAGGGCGAGGCGGTTTTAAGTTCTCTTTATCACCTGAAGATCAGTTAAAGGCTTTAACTGAAGAAGAAAAGGCTTTGCTGTCAGATTTAGAAGAGGTAAGAAAAGAGAAAGAGACTTTAAAAAACCAAAAATAAAAGAAGGCATGGGAACCGGCCTCTTAAAAAGGGGCCGGAGAGCCTCCTCTTATAATTATAAATTAACAAATAATAGATAATTTTTCAAGATTATGCCTAGACCAAGATTATGCCGAAAAATAGAATTTAATCCTGAAGTAACTTATTTTAAACCCCAAGGTATCCCAATGAGGGATCTCGAAGTTGTTGAATTGACAATGGAAGAAATAGAAGCATATCGTCTTAGGCATTTGGGTAATTTAGATCAAAAAGAAGCGGCCGAAAAAATGCACACCTCGGCTAGTACTTACCAGAGAATCATTTATTCCGCTTATGAAAAAATTGCCGATGCTCTAATTAATGGCAAAGCTATAAAAGTTATTAAATAAAATTATGAAGAAAATAAGATTTTTTATTATTTTCTTGTTATTTATTTTTACACTTTCGGTTCAGAATGTTTTAGCACAAGACAATCCGGCAATTTTATATTACGGCAATGGTTGTCCCCATTGTGCTGAAGTCGAGGATTTCATAAAAAATAATAATTTTGATTTTTCTATCGAGCAAAAAGAAATATATCAGAATAAAGCTAATGCCGAAGAATTTAATCAAATCTGCGCTGAAGAAGGAATAAATCTAATGAATAGAGGAGTGCCTTTCCTGTATGCCGAAAACGAATGTTTTATTGGCGATAAACAAATTATTTCTTATTTATCAACAAAACAGCAATCAGTTGAAACAGATAAGGCAATAAGCGATATTGGCGGTATAAAAACTAATTTTTCAGAATCTTTGACTATGCCGATTCTAATCGGAGCTGCCTTGGTTGATTCTATAAATCCTTGTGAATTTGCTGTTCTTTTAATATTAATTGCTACTATTCTAGCTTCAGGAAACAGAAAAAGAGCATTATTGTCGGGGCTAGCCTATTCAGTTTCAATTTTTATTTCCTATTTTTTAATGGGACTAGGTTTATATTCAGTTATTTCCAGTTTTGGGACTCCGCTTATATTTATGAAAATAATTGGCGGTATAGCAATTTTAATTGGTTTATTTAATGTCAAAGATTATTTTTGGTATGGAAAAGTATTTTTAATGGAAGTGCCTTTAAGTTGGCGACCGAAATTAAAATCTCTGGTGAAATCTATGACAGGGCCGCTTAGCGCTTTTCTTATTGGTTTCTTAGTTAGCTTATTCTTGCTACCTTGTACCAGCGGTCCTTATATAGTCATTTTAGGCATGTTGGGACATAGTGAAACTTTCTCTAAGGCTATCTGGCTATTAGCTCTATATAACCTTATATTTGTTCTTCCAATGATAATTATTAGTATCGGCATGTACTTTGGCATGAATGTTGAAAAAGCTGAGGAAACTAGAAATAAAAATCTAAAAGTATTACATTTAATAGCCGGGATTATCATGATTATTATGGGGTTAGTTTTAATATTATAATTTTAATTATAATTTAATAAATTAAGCTATATTGGTTCGAACTTCGTCCACGACCCTGAGCAAAACACGAAAACAGGTTTTATAAGCCTGTTTTTATTTTAATATTAGACACATTTAAGCTCTAAAGCGGTTCGAACATTTTCACTATATTTTAGATATTTTAGCAAATCGCCTGATTCTATTGGTCTATATTGGTTCGAATCCGAGCCCTGTCAAATAGCTATTTTTAAGAATAAAATATGTTATAATTATAATAATGTCATATAAATACAAACATACATATGAATTTCGAACGAAATAACATCTTGAAGAATGAATCATTGGAGCCAAATGAGACAAAATCCCTTTCTTCTTCTAAAGAAGTGTCTAATAGCGATTCTATTATTTCGGAGCAGGAATTAATTGATTTGAAAAATAAGGATGAAGAAAGGGCGAGCTTTGAGCTAGCTAAAATTAGAGAGTCTATTGGTGGTAATTTAGATAACGACAAAGAATCAGAAAAAGGGTTTTATTTAACAATCAAAGAAGGTGAAACTGATTTCGATTTTTTAGGGCGATTATCTAAATTTTTAGTTGATAAACAAGAAAGGCAAAATATACAAAATAATCCTGATGAAAACCACAAAAATATTAAACTTTTAAAGAAAAAAGGCGATCAAATAGATGAAGTTTATCAAGATAAAGATAACGAAAAATTAATTAGGCTTTCATTTATTAAAGCAACGGAATCTTTAGGTGGTGAAGAATTATTAAATAGTGAGAAAAATGAAAAATGTTTAAATGATATAAATATTTTAACCAGTTCTAGAAATATGAGCTGGGATTTAAATGAAAACTCTGGACATGAAGATAGGGTTGGGTTTTTTTCTGAAACAAATCAAGAGAGATCTTTCTTTCCGTCTCGTTACAAAAAAGATGGTATTTACTATTCCGGTAGTCTTTTTAATGTCCATTCTAAATCACCTGAAGCTATAGAATATTTAAAGAATAAATTAGATGGAAAAGTTATATACCTTTTAGGTGGGGGCAAATCAGCAAATGACTTATTGCATGATACCCAAATAAATCCCAAGCAGGTTGTAAATATTGACCCATTTATATCTGAAGAGGATATCGAAAGAAATAAAAAAGGTTTTTATAGGTCAATTCCTGAAAGGGCTGACAGTAAAAATTTAATGGAAGAAGTTAATAGTAAAAAGATAGAATTAGCTGATGAAATCTGGGCCTCTTATTCAGTGCCTTTTTATAATGAATCACAAGAGGAAATCGATAATCTTATTAGTAATATTAAGGGATTATTAAAAGAAGGCGGAAGCTGTCGCATAACCCCAATCAGCACTCAAAACGAGCAGGCTAAACAGGCAATAATGAATAACTTGAAGCAAATTGTTGATTCTAAAGAATATAATATATATGTAGATGAAAATACCTTAATTATTCATAAATTAAAAAAGAAAGACTAAAGTTTTTATTAATTTTTTAAATAAAATTTAGATTGACTATGAAATTTTGTAGATTATAGTCTCAATTATTTTCTAATCTTAGCCACACTAGTTCGAACATCTTCCACGACCCCGAGCAAAACACAAAATCAGGCTTTTAAGGCCTGTTTTTGTTTTAATATTAGACACATTTTAAGTTCCAAAGCAGTTCGAACATTTTTGGGATATTTTGGATAATTTATAGTATTTCATAGAAAGCCCTTGGTTTTATTGGGTTATTTTGGTTCGAATCCACGCCCTGTTGTTTTATATTTCTGCCATATTTGTGTACTCATTTTTACCTATTTCTATTGATTTTTTATCCCCCGAAGGCTAAAATAAAGATGTAAATTATATAATTTACAAATCTATGAACATGGAAAATCCTAGTTTCCTAAAACAAAAATATAATCTCCATAATACTCCTGAAATTGAATCAGCTACTAAGCGGACAGAAGTTCGAAGTGGAGAAAAAGTATCTCAGAAACCAGACGCTCAAATTCAAAACTATTTAGATAGATTTAAAGAAATAATTGGCCGCCCCAATGAAGATGATCGTGAGCAGGGAATAAATGCGCTCAAGCATATTCTCTACAACAAATTTGTTATTAAACCTGAAGATATTCCTGAAAGTTATTTTACGACTCAACAGAGACTAGCCCGTGAACTCGGTCACGGTGAAGTTGAGATTGGCGAAGAACAAAGAGAGCAATTAACCGAAGTAATCATTACTGATCAAAAAAGCTCAATGGATAATTGGATAGACTATTTATCATCAAAAGACGCCACCTATCCCGATTGGCTTAAATACTATTCTTTTAGGAGCATGTTGTCGCTCGGCGAGTATGATAAGGAAAATAAACAGTTTACTAAACGTTCCAAAAGAACTACTAAACCGTTTCCCGATTTAAATCGTGAAGCACTCGCCTATGTACTCGACGCCATTGAAAAAAAATATCAACCTCAGGCAGAAGAACAGAAAAATTTAGAAGCCGAAAAAAGAGTACAAAAAGAAATAAATCTAACAGACGAAGAAAGGGAAGTTCAGCAAGAAGAACGAAGAAATTTCGATAAAATTCTTCAAGGCGAAAATTTCGCTAAGCTATATGCCTGGGCGATAGATAAGGTTACCCCAGCCAGTAAAGAAAGACTAGCTAATACAGACGGTAAATGGATTAAATATAATCAGAATTCCGACCACATGCCGCTGGTTGAATCTCTCCAGGGACACGGCACCGGCTGGTGCACGGCCGGTGAATCAACTGCTCAAACTCAACTGTCTAATGGCGATTTCTACGTCTACTACTCACTCGACGAAAACGGTCAACCGAAAATCCCTCGCGCCGCTATTCGGATGGAAGGCGATTCTATCGGCGAAGTTCGTGGTATTGGTCCTGACCAAAATCTAGACCCATACATTGGCGATGTCGTTAAATCAAAGATGACTGAATTTCCTGATGGCGCATCCTATGAGAAAAAATCTTCTGACATGAAGATGTTAACTGAGATTGATAATAAGAACAAAGAAGATAAGCCGCTTAATAAAGAAGACTTAATATTCCTCTACGAAATCAATTCAAAAATAAATGGTTTCGGCTACCAGAGAGACCCAAGAATTCAAGAAATAATTTCAACTAGAAACCTTAAAGAAGACGCACCGATTGTTTTAGAGTGTGAGCCAGAAGAAATTGCCTACGGTCAAGAAGAATATGAAAAGGCACAAAAAAATAATAAAACAATTAAAGCCTATATCGGCCCCCTTTTTCCTCAAATATTTTCTCAAAATTTAGAGCATATTTACACTTCATTCCCCAATGGCAGGATTGAAAAAGCAGAGGCTAATATTGGAAGCTATAGTAAAGAAGAGCTTATTAGAGAACTGGCAGAAAGAGAAAAATCAACTAATCCTGAAGAGAAAATTTATATTTCTGATTATTCTCTAAGCATGATCCAAAAACCAGAATTTGCAGTGATAAGCCAGCCAGAAAAGATAAATTTAATAAAATTAAAGGTTCAAGACTTAGGATTTGAAAACAGCCCAACCACCGACCAACTTTATAAGCGAGCTGAGGAATTGGGTTTAGCATTATGTCCTCCCGAAGTCGGGCCAAATTTAAGACTAAACTATCAGGAGGCTTTTAAAAGAGAACAGGCTAAAGGGGAATATTTTTTTATTGGCATGAAACAAATTACCGACTCATATGGCAACCCGGAGGTGTTCTACGTGAATCGCGATGATGGTGGCAGGCGGTGGCTGAGCAGCAGTTGGGCCAGGCCAGAGGACGGGTGGAATCTTGAGGATGAGTTTGTTCTTGCCCGCAAGTAGACACTTAGAGTTTTTAACCTTTTGATTTTTTAGTTTTTTTGAGCCTTTTGTTTCTTTGGCTTTTTGTTTCTCTAGCTCTATGTCTCTTTGATTTTTAAGATAATATTTTTTTATCTTTAGTAAATCAAATTATTTTGCTATACTAATCACAGATTGGTTAAATTAAACGGTTACGGCTTTTTAAGACCTTTCTGCTTTCGGTGTATTGAGAGCGTGCCTGGTTACGGCTTGGTGCGGAGGATATTCTGTAAAGTTAAAAAAAGAAAATACTTGGTAGATAAGGTTGGTAGATTTTAGATCTCAAATAAAATACAGCCTAACTCCTTTTGCAGATTAGTAAACTGAGCGTGCAGTGGCACGGAAGACCTTGTCTATGTAATTACCGACTCAAATGGCAACCCGAAGGTGTTCAACGTGAATCGCAATGATGATGGCAAGCGGTGGCTGAACAACAATTGGGCCAAGCCAGAGAACAAGTGGAATCTTGAGAATGAGTTTGTTCTTGCCCGAAACTATTTTCTTCCCGCGACTTATAAATCGCGGTTTTTCTTCAGCGGGTTGCTTAGGCTATTTTTCCAACCACCAAACATTTTACCTATTTCTTCTAATTTTATGGCTATTTCCTCGTATTGATTAGGAGAAATTAGTTTTGCCTCCCAGGTAATGGAAACTATAAATTTAAGAGTATCTAAAATTAAAATACAGTCGCTTATTTTTTCAGCCTTCTTTTCACGAGCGATAAAATAAGCTAAATATGCATTTTCAAGTAAATCAAGAAATTTATTTTCAATTCTTCCGCCAATGGTATAGCGGCGGTTTTTAGGAATATGATTAACAATACTAAGCCACAGCAAATATCCCTCTTTGATTTTTTGGAGAATCGAAGAGCTAAAATAAGTTCGGGGGGGGGTAGAAGATTGAATCATATATATAATTGTATCATATCTTGGGAAAATTTACTCGCATCTTGGCAGGAATTTTTGCGAGGCAAGAGAAAAAGAAAAGATGTTGTCGATTTTTCTCTTCGCTTATCGGACAATTTATTAAACCTTCGAAGATCTTTATTGATTAAAACCTATAAACCAGATAGATATTTCGCTTTTAAAATTAATGACCCTAAACCGCGAGATATTCATAAAGCCAGTGTCCGTGACCGTTTGGTGCACCATGCTGTTTATCGAGTTTTATATTCATATTTTGATAATCAATTTATTTATGATTCCTATTCTTGTCGCCTAAATAAGGGCACGCATAGAGCATTAGATCGTTTTCTGGGGTTTGGCGCAAGAATATCTCGAAATAATACCCGTACAGTTTGGGTTTTGAAAGCTGACATTAGAAAATTTTTTGCTAGCATTGACCATCAGATTTTGAAGAATATTTTGATAAAATATATTAAAGACGAAAATACTCTTTGGCTCCTCGCTAAAATTATTGACAGCTTTAACACTTCTGGGAAAGTTGCTAAGGGTCTACCGCTCGGAAATCTAACGAGCCAGCTCTTAGTTAATATTTACTTGAATGAATTTGATCATTTTATTAAGCGGCAGTTGAAAATAAAATACTACATCCGCTATGCTGACGATTTTGTGATTTTTCATGAAGATAAAAAGTATCTAGAAAATATTCTGCCCATAATTTCTGAATTTTTGAAACGTGAACTTAAATTAGAGCTTCACCCAGACAAATTATTTATCAAAACATTAAATTCTGGACTTGATTTCTTGGGTTGGATAAATTTTCCTAGCTATAAAGTATTACGTCAGGCAACTAAAAAGCGAATGTTTAGGAAATTAAAAGAGAATAGCTACAAAGAGGAATCTCTAAATTCATATTTGGGGATGATTAGTTATGGTAATGCTTTTAAAATTAAAAAGGAATTGTTAAGTAAGGGTTCAATAAATCAATACTTGAATTAGCCCCGTATTTATTAGACTTTTCTCAATGTGACTGGATATTATTATTTAGAGATAGGATTATACCCTTAATTATTCTTTAATCTTAGCCACACTAGTTCGAACATCGTCCGCGACCCCGAGCTGTTTTAAGCACACACATTTGGCGGTTTTAGCTATTAACTAAAACCATCTCATTCGGAGTCTTGCCGTTTAGGGCGCAATGCTCCAAATCATTATAATAATTATTCCACTTTCTGAGTTTATTTTTCAAGTCGAGAACGCTATTAAATTTATATATATCATAGAAATGTTCCTGATCCGTTCGATGGCTTCTTTCCACTCTGCCATTCTGGGCGGGTTTGCCGGGGTCAATCAGGTAATGAATAATATTCAATCTCTGGCACTCTAAATCAAGCGGATGAAGTCTAGGATTAGCCGGCTCGGCTGATTTCAAATAACCAACATAGCGATTAGTGAAATATGAACCATTATCGGTTTTGATTGCCCTAATTCTGAAGCTAGCAACACTAATTAGTCTAGTTAGAAATTTTAGAGTACTTTCATTATCGCCATTTTCATATATTTCTAAATATCTCCATCTAGCGGCACAATCAATGGCCGTATATTGATAATACCTCTTTCCATTGATTAAATCGGGCACATATTTAATATCTATCTCCACTAAATCACCTATGGCCAAAGGTATTTTTATATATTTATACTGCAATTTCCTGATTCGATATTTTCTAACTAATTTTTCCGATTTAATAATTTTGCCGATAGTCCTATCATGAATTAATATATTTTCTTTCCTTAACTTATAATTTAGTTTCTTGGCGCACAGCCCAGTCTTCCGACGCATTTCAATCACTCACTCTTTAATTCTAATTGGAGTTTCATTCGGTTGGCTCAGCGGCCTGGTTGATTTTGGCATCAGACCCGCGTTACCATATTTCTTGTACGCTGCTACCCACCTCTCTAATGTTCTGGCTCCGCCAGAAAATACTAGGGCCGCATCTCTCAGCTTCACCTCCTTTCTGACGATGGGGAGTACCCATCTCAATCTCTCTTCCAGAGGATTACTTGGCAATTTAGTGCACATATGGCCGTATCTTGGCATATTGGTTGGAAAACCGCCATATGTGTGTGCACATTACCGAGCTCTGTTGACAAAAAAGTATACTTATGGTATGCTTTTCTGATAGTTAAAA
>CAZYNT010000001.1:18493-160211 GCA_964648205.1 uncultured Gammaproteobacteria bacterium | reverse complement strand
CCGAGCTCTGTTGACAAAAAAGTATACTTATGGTATGCTTTTCTGATAGTTAAAATGATTGTCGAACTTTAAAAAATATATGTCATGAAAAATAAAATTTTTCGCATTGCTTTACTGGCACCAATAGTATTAAGCGTGGTGTATTTAATCATTTATTTCATTAATGGTGATATTGGGGCCGTATCATCAACTGCCTGGTATTGTGGCATTGGACATGATCCTGGATTTGCATTTGATCATCAATTGCCATTTCCTGTCTCTCGTTGGTGGGATATCGCATCTTCTTATGTTTATTTGCTCTTATTACTTTATTCATTTCAAAAAACAGAAGAAACAAAAGAAAAGTTATGGCATGTATATTGCATAATTTTTTTGCTTATTAGTTTGTTTCTTTCATTTGGTTTTAATTTTGTATTAGGGGCAGCATTTGGAGCAATAATTTTTACATTTTTTCCAGCAGAAGAAAAACCATCAGGCATAGTAGCAATATTATTTACATCTTTTATTGTTATTTTCCTCGAAATAATGGGAAAACATTTTATCCCGGGATTAACAGTTGGATTGCTGGAAGGGCTAATCCTAACATGCGCTATAGTTGTATTTTCCGCTATTGCTAAGTTTTGTTGGAGAATTGGGTCATTTTTATTCACCGGAATATATAATTGGATGTTTAAATAAACTTAGTTTGCGAGGATGCAAAAAACAAGAAAAGCGGTCGAGACATTAAGTCAGAACCGCTTTTAATTTGTCCAAACTAATTTTAACGGCAGGGAATATATTATATAATTCTGAAAATATGTAATTCGCAGAGCAAGCACAGACAAAACAGGCTATAAAGGCCTGTTTTGTTGTAATATAAGCCAACTTCTTGCGGTTCGAAAATAGGATTTACGACTGGTATCTATTCTTACAAAAATTCGCGCCCTAAAGTGTATTTCAACCTTATTTTATCGGCGTTTAATTCAAGGTTCGAAAATTATTAAATACAAAATAAAAAGAAGGTTTTTACACCTTCTTGTTCTTGTTAAAGTCTTAATGATTTTTTGAGAAGCGATCAACGGAATACGATATATAATTTAAGAGCCAATAAATGGTGATTATCATTGATCCTGATAACATCATGACGTCGCGATTAAATTTTACAGAAATATTCTTGAATGTCTCCGGAAACACATATATCGTGCCGGCAAACAAACAAAGAAACGCGCCCAGGGACGTAAATAATATTAGCCCTAATCTCATATTCTCGTATTCTCCGAGAAATTTCCAGAATTTTTTCATGATTATTATTTTTAAAACAACTGATAAGAGCTTAGAATATTTCTTGTATAAAGTCAATTATTAAACAATATTTAAAGTTCGAAAGCAGTCCCTCCAAGCGAGCGAATGAAAAAAATCCAGCGTAAGCTGGATTTTTTGAATGAGCGAAGGGGAAACAAGCTACTTGAGTAGCTTGCGGCAGGGATGAGAAAGCCGGAGTGATGTGTGAGCGTAGCGAACACCGCGAGGCCAGGCCAGAGCGCTTAGTGAGCGAAGTCGAACGAAGTGAGACAAGCGAAACTTAGCGACGTGTGGCCTAATCCCACCCTCGGAGCAATCTTGACAAAAATAATACCATGTGGTATTATTTTTTATTACATTAACAATTTAATACTAATTTAAAAAATAGGAGGGAAAAATGAACAATCTCACAATTAATGGTATAAGTATTTTTATTATTAGCGGGTGGATTAAAATTGTTGAAAAATATATAAAGACAAATACTTTATATAACAAAAAAGGTGATAGGCGTTTAAGCTATTATGGCCATGGTCTTAGACAAACTTCCCAGCAAGAGGAGCTGATGTTCTTAAAGGGAAAAGCCATGAATGTATTATTAATACTCAATGATACATTTCCAACTATATTTTGGCCATTATTTAATAACGACCCAGACAAATTTATGGTGTCAGTTATAGAAAATAGACAAGCGAAAATCATGACAAAACAAATTCAAGATTTGTTAAATATGACAAAAGAATTAATAGATCCATTTCTCACGTAGCACCAAAGCCACTTCTAGCACGGAGTGGTTTTTTCTTTTTATGGATAGGGTCGTACCTCTAATTTTTATCTAATTTTAGAAACACTGGTTCGAACATCGTTCGCGACCCCGAGCATTGAAGAAAAATCGCTTTTATTTGTGATTTCGGAGAGCTGTTTATATGGCTCTTTGAATGAAATATTAGCGATTTTTTTGTTGCCGATTTCAGCGTTCCAAAGTAAGGAAAATAAGACTTCTCGTTTTTTCTCAAGAGATAAAGTTAAAAAGGTATTTTTCAATCTTTTAGGCTCTAAAAACACATTTTTTATCCGTTCCAAAGTATCCGTACCTGCCTCTTTTAATTTCTCTTTTAAGTCGCTCAAATCCTTTAAAGCGTTAATCTCTTCGTTGTTCAGTTGCTTGTCCTTGGCCTCGTAAATGGCCTTATCAAGCGTTTTATCAAGGTAGGCGTCAAGCAGAGTATTTCGTCTTTCCTTGAGTTTGGCGAGCCTGTTTTTAAGGTTTAATTCTAGCTCCTCTAGGTATTGTAAATTGCCCTCGCCCTGTTCTTTCTTGGTCTGATAGCACATCTCGATTGCCTCATCGTCAAATATCAGTTTATCAAATACGCCCAATAATTCTTTATCCAAATAATCTTCGGTTAAATAGACTTTATGCTCCTGGCAGGTATTTTTGCCGTTAGTACAGTAGTAATAAATATGCCTTTTCTTTTTTAGTGTGGCTGTTAGCAGACAGCCACACTTGGCGCATTTTAAGAGTCCCCGAAAAGCGAAAGGAATTATTTGGCTCTTAACATGTTTCTTTACTCCTAAAATAACTTGAACATCATCAAATAACGCTTTAGTAATGATCGGCTCATATTTTCCTAAATATTTAATGCCGTCTTTTTCCATAATTCCGCAATAAAAAGAATTGCCTAATATAGTATGAATGGTACTGGGATAATATTTTTTACCGCCCCGACTTCTGAATCCGTCTTCGTATAAAGTTTGCGATATTTCTTTGACTCCATATCGGCCAGTATTATACATTTCAAAAACTCGTCTGATAAATTTCGCCCGATGTTTATCAACCACGATTTTTAAGTCTTTATTGAGATAACCGATAGGAGCGAGATTCGGCCAATAGCCTTGAGACAGCTTGGCTCTTATACCTCGCTTAACATTTTTTGATAAGTCTAAAATATACTGGTTTGCCATTCCACTTTCAACATTGAAGAGCAGAGCATTATCGCCGGGCAAATATTGTCGTTCCATTGTTTGAATTATTTTTAATTGGTTTTGCTGTAATAGCCATTGGATAGTCGCCGAGTCTATCGGATTACGAGATAAGCGGTCAATCTTCCAACAGATAACGCCGTCAATTTTGCCTCGCTTGATCAAATTGATAAGTTCGGAAAATTGCGGTCTGTTATCTGGTTTCTTGGCCGATTTGCTTTCTCGGAAAGTCTGGACAATATCTAGACCGAGATTATCAGCCAGTTTAATCATTTCCTGTTCTTGAGAATCCAAAGACAGGACTTGCCGATTATCGTCTTCGGTCGACTTTCGGCAGTAGAGAGCATATTTGATTTTTGGGTCGTTTATGGTCATATTTTTATGATTTATGCTATAATTTAAATATAATTATTTTAATAAAATTGTTATGCCATTAATTAAATGTTCGGAGTGCGGTCAAGATATTTCCGACCAAGCCCCTAGTTGTCCGCATTGTGGCTTTGTTTTTAAGAAAGAGCCAATCAATCAAACCGTTTCGGTTAATGGAGTGTCGGACCTTAATATTGAAAAAATTGTTAAAACTGGTAAAACTTGGAAAATGTTAAAATTGATTTCTTGGGTCGGCGGAGTTATTGGACTTTTAATGGCTCTTGGCAGTAGTGATGGCTCGTTTGTTAAAACTTTTGGCTGGACTCTTCTCGTGGCCTGTGTAATATTATTCATTGTGGCCAAACTTGGTAATTGGTGGGAAAGAGGATAAATTTCGTAATTTCTATAAAAATCCTTTAACTTCGATTAGAGGATTTTTTTGTATTCAAAAAGGGCAGTCCTGGTTGCCTCAACTTAAAACTAGCCCAAAAGCTAATTTGTCGTTAAGCAGAACTGCCCATTTCGAACGGCAAATATAAACCCTATAAAAAAGGCTTTTGGGAAAATAGTATTAAATTGAGGCAACGCTTTTAATATATCAAAGAACGAGGCTAAAATCAAGAATAAGTTTCTAAAATCTCATTAATACGATCTTCCGCATGCGGATTATTAGACAAATCATATTGCCAGTAATTGAGCCAGCGCAGATAATTTTTTGGCTGTCCGACGGTATCGTTAATATCGCTATTGTTATATTCCGTTTCGCCGTCTCGCTTATAGACCAGACAATCCGAAGGAATTTCCGATTCAATTAAATCAATCACTTCTTCAAAGTATTGTTCTTGTGGTTTTAATAGCCCCTTGCTCGTGATGTATTTCTTCTGTCCAGGAAATTGATTATCAAAGATAGACTTTTGAATATATTTGATAAAGTAATCAATAATTTTCTTAAGTTGGTCTTGATTTTTAATCTTTTTAAAATTCTGCTCTTTTCCGCCGACCATTATTCGGCCTTGTCCCCAAGTATCTCTTAGCTTGTCGTAGATATTTTTGATATAGGGCAAGTTAAAGAAAATCATATGGTAATGAATAGCCCCTCGTTCTTGAAGTTCAAAGACGGCCAGATATTTCAGATTACTCTGCTTTAAGTCTTTGCCCTCAATTCCATTAGTTTCATAATTAAGTCGTCTGATAAATTTCGTAAATTCATAATTAGCCTGTTTTAGGTCTTGAATGTTTTCCTTAAAGGTCAAAGTCAGAGTAATAGGTAAATATGGCTTGTTGTTATTCTTAAACCATTTAAAGCTATTGGCGTATATCAGTCGTTTAATCATTCTTTTAGATCGCCTGCAGGACGATTTAAGGATGTCCTCTAAACTGGACGGCTCTTTATGGCGCAAGGCTTCTTCTTCGGGAGTTCTCGATTTACGGAGTTTGCGACCTAATAGAATATCATTACCGAATTTATAGACCTCGATTAAACACCCCGATTTAACCAGTTTCTTTCTAGTCGGATAATTGGGCTGAATTTCCACCCCGAATTGGTCTTTGTAGTTTTTCATATTGTTCTAATTAGATGTTCTTTTTAACAAGGATAACTTTTTTCTTTTCGGCTCCCCCTACGGGGGATCCGCCGAAAAGAAAAAAAGAGTTATTCCTTGGTAATAAATAGGTCATATAAATGAGCCAAACTTAATAAATATTGCTCGGCCTCATCGTCTTTGACTTCACGCCCAAACTTAAGGCCGAAATAGGCCTTGGCACGAGTGCGGAGTTGTTCGGACAGGGAGTACATAAAAAAATGAGATTAGATTTAACTAATCCCATTTTAAAAAAGAGCCTTGCGCCATCTTGCATGCAAAGCTCTTTAGTCTATTTTGTTATTTTTACAGGTGTTTTTGGTTAATCTTGCACCAACCGAGTTTTTCCGTGGAGTATGTTAGAAAGTCGTTTATCTTATCTTTGGTGTCTTTCTCTATTTTCTTGTTTAAATTATCACAGGCGTGCCTAAATTTGTTCCAGTCTTTGGCCTTGTCGTATTCTTCTTTAAGATATTCTCTTGATATTTCCGAGAAGTCGGCAGGATCGGAAATATCGTCTTTAGAGAAAATACACTCTAAAATATAATGGTCTATCGGCTTGCCTTTCTGTCGGGCGATTTTAATCTCCGCGCCTCGGATATTAAGCAAACTATTATCTTTATCAAACGAAATCGGCGATTTGGGCTTGCTATTATCAAGCCAGGCTTTAGAGTCAATATTATCCAGGATGTATTTGCCGACTATAGCCATACATTTTAAGAAATAAGCTGAAATACTATATGATGTCGCCATTATATTACCTTTTTCGTCTCTAGCTTTAACAGGTACAAAGGTAGTAGATAATTTTTTAGCCTCTTCGGTTATTCTTTCGGCCTCTTTTAAGTCATTTGTCTTAACGCAATTTTTTGTCTTGGCTAATGTGTCATAGATCATAATCAGATTAAGCAGATCTAATGGCAGAGCCTCCATTATATTAAATTCTTCGGGCTTATCCAGATATGATTCTTGCATTTTTTTGAAGACAAGATTAGTCGGCCAAGCCGAGGGATTTTTGGTGTCAAAAACAAATTCATTAGGATTAAATTGATCCAGTTCTTTCTTCTTATGCAGTTCTTTTAATATCTTTTTTTGGCTTTCAACATATTCAAAAATATCTTCGAGCATTTTATAGGTATATGGCTCGTTCTTTAGGAAATCGATGTAGTTATAGATAATAACAAAACCCTCAAAAGTGCCAGAGTTAGCCTGGTATTGTTTCACGAAAGACTCTATTTTGTTTTTTATTTTGTCGGTGGTCATAACTCAATTTTGGCACAAAACGGGTCTTATGGCAATTGGCTAATTTTTGATTTTTTCGGGGTTTTATGGTATTTTAGAAACAATTAATCTTTGTAATTATTAGTTAATAAATATCTAAATTGTTAGTATATGATAAATAACTTATTTATATTTATAGTTGCGCTTTTTATGGTTATCAAAGGCGCAACGCTTGCTACAAAATACGCCGGCAGATTGGCAGAAAGTTTCCATCTTTCTAAATATACGGTTGGCTTTATTATTATTGCCATTATTTCTATTTTACCGGAAACTTTTATTTCTATTAACGCCGCCATTGAAGGAATCCCCTCGTTCGGTCTTGCCACGCTATTTGGCTCTAACATTGCTGACCTCACGCTTCTTTTTGCCTTGATGATATTTTTTGCTGGCCGTAGTTTGAAAGTGGAAAGTAAAATCATAAAAAACCATGCTGTTTATCCATTTATTCTTTTATTGCCGCTTATTCTTGGATTTAACGGTAATTTTTCCAGGATAGAAGGATTAGCCCTTATACTATCTGGCGGAATTTTTTATTATCTCGCTCTTAAAAATGGCATTGATGGATCAGTTCCTTTAAGTAATAGTAATAATAAGATTAAAAACTCGTTATTGTTGTTATGCAGTATGGCTATTATGCTTATTGGTAGTCATTTTACTGTAACTTCAGCTACATCATTAGCTAATTATATTGGCATAAGTTCTATTTTAATTGGTATGCTTGTAGTAGGACTTGGCACGACCATGCCTGAATTTTTCTTTTCTCTTAAATCAGTAAAAAAACATGACGATTCATTGGCGGTAGGCGATATTTTAGGGACAGTACTGGCAGATGCAACAATAGTAGTTGGCATTCTTGCCTTGATCGCTCCTTTCTCTTTTCCGGTAAAAATAATTTATATTACCGGAATATTTATGGTGGTGGCATCATTTATTCTATTTAAATTCATGAAATCAGGAAGAGTGATTTCTAAAAAAGAGGCGGGAATACTATTTATTTTTTGGATAACCTTTGTTTTGGTAGAGTTTTTTGTTAATAAATAAAAATTGTCTGGATAAATTTAGTAATGAGCAATAACGCATTATTGTTTTATTGGTAAAAAAGATTTTTTTAAGAATTTAAATTTGTTCCAACTATATCCCAACCTCGGAGCTAATAAAATAAAACAGCAGCTAGAAGCTGCTGTTTTATAAAGGAAAAAAACCGCCGGCGTTAGCCGGCGTGTGCGTTTGAAGGCGAAGCCGTGTTAATATAAAATCACCCCCCGTCGGTCTAGGAAGGAGGTGATTTTTATGTCCAAAAATGGTAGGCTCTACCGCTTGGATCACTCAACGTATCGTTGTGAGTACCATATAGTCTGGATTACGAAATATCGAAATTCGACTATGTCTGATAAGTATATTAAACAATGTTTACGTATAATAATCAAGTCAATTTGTCAGTGGAAACATTGGCCTCTTTTCGCTTGGCACATTGGCGATGAACACATTCATCTCTATCTTTCTGTGCCCCCGAAATATTCTGTCTCCTATGTTATGGCAGTTCTTAAATCTAAATCTTCTGCTTGGATCAAAAAGAAAACTAAAAAAATACCCCCAGGAAGCTTTTGGTCCCGAGGATACTTTGTGTCGACGATTGGAATTAACGAAGTAATGATTAGCGAATATATCAAAAACCAGAGAGAACATCATCAAGAGAATCAAAGGGAATTACCCTTAGGTCCGACCGGGGGCGTCTAGCCCCCAGAACGAAACCGCCAGCCATACGGCTGGCGGTAGTTAATTAAACAAAACGGGGCGAAAATGAATGCTGTTTTTTAAATTATAGTTTTAAGTTATAATTAGGGATATGGAAAATAGTAATAAATTAAAGCCTAAAAAGCAGATTGTCGTTTTCTCTCACGGCTTCGGAGTCCAAAAAGATGACCGCGGCCAGACTAGCCAATCCCGAGGCAACAATTGACTTAGTTTGCCATTCTCAGGGAACAATTATTGCTGCACTCGCTAGACCGGAAGGAATTAGAAAAGTCATACTCCTAGCCCCCTCGTTTGATTTAGGGATAGAGCGGACGTTAGCTAGATATCAGTTTAAGCCCGAAGCGGAGATTAATTTAGAAGGCATCTCTAAGCTTCCGGCATTAGACGGATTAACTAGAATTGTGCCGGCTCAATATTGGCAGGAGCGCAAAGAGGTAAAACCGTTCCTCGAATATACCGCGCTCGCGGAGAAAGCTGAGGTAACAGCTATTGAGGCTAGCCAAGACGAGATTCAACCGAAAGTCGACTTAAAAGATCTTAGCTCGAAAATAAAATTAATGTCTTTGGCCGGCGACCATGGTTTTAGTGGATTAGCCAGAGAACCATTGATTAATGTTATTAGAGAGATTTTATTGGGTTAAATTTTTTTAAAAAATATGATAATTTCGATAAAATTTATAAAAAAAGCCTTAATTTTTATTGCCGCTCTAGTCATAATTGCGACTATCATCATCGTGGCGCTGGGAATGCGTAAGCTTAACTCTAAAAACAGTAATCCAGTGCTAGAAACTTCAATCCAAACTCCGATGCAAACTTCCACACAAACTTTAACGCAATTAGCCAATCCCGCCTCTACTAATTGTTTAAAAGTGGGAGGAACTTTGATAATACAAAAACGCGGTGATGGCGGCGAATATGGCCTGTGCTATTTTGAAGATAATAGAGCTTGCGAGGAGTGGGCCTTGTTGCGCGGCGATTGTCCGCTGGGCGGAGTTAAAACAACAGGCTTTGATACTATAGATCAGAAATATTGCGCCTGGTCTGGAGGCAAAACGCTGGCCGTGCCCCAATCGGTTTGTACTTTTAAAGACGATTCCAAGTGTTCTACCGAGGAATTCTATAACGGGAAATGTCCGCTCAAATAAAATAATAATTTTATAAAAAATAATAAAAATAAAAAATATGTCTCATGAAATCGAAGCAGATTTTGTTAATAATTGGTCCAACGAAGCGACTCAGTGCCACAACTGCACTAGTTTTGTAAGCCAGGCTGGGATAGGCTTTTGCAACGAAGCTCAGAGCGAGGTTCCGGCTACGGCGCATTGTGACTTTTTTCAATCCCGAGATTAATAAACTGTCCTTAATTTTATCTTATGAATATCAATTTGCCGCCAGACGCCCGAGGGTTATCTAGTTCGGAAGCGAAGAAACGCCTGGAAACCGAAGGTTATAATGAACTGCCCGCGGAAAAGAAGAGGCATCTTTTTAAAATTATTCTTGATATTCTGCGCGAGCCCATGATTTTTCTTTTGCTCGCTTGTATAATTATTTATGCTTTTTCCGGCGATCTTCAGGAATCGGCCGTACTAGGCATTTCTATTTTTTTTATTATTTTTATTTCCGTTTATCAGGAAAGTAAAACCGAAAAAGCGCTTGAAGCTTTAAAGTCTCTTTCTAGCCCCCGCGCTTTTGTTTGGCGCGATGGCGAATGTATAAAAATAGCCGGCCGGGAAGTGGTTAGAGAGGATGTGGTTTTGCTAAAAGAAGGCGACCGCGTTCCCGCCGATGGCGTAGTTATTTGGAATAAAGGTCTGAGTATTAACGAATCGCTTTTGACTGGAGAATCGGTTCCGGTTACCAAAAGTATTGGCAAGAGAGACTTGACGCTGGCTAGCCCGCAGGGAGAGAACACCCCTTTTGTCTATTCCGGATCAATGGTCGTGGCTGGTCAAGGAATCGCGGTTATTAAAGCGGTCGGGCGGCAAACAGAAATGGGCCGCATCGGTAAAATTCTTAATTCGGTTGAAGAGGAAAATACTCCTTTGCAGAAAAATTTTGGGCAATTAGTGCGCTCTATTTTAATTATCGCGATTATTTTATGTTTAGCGGTAGTAGTTTTAAATCTTTTAACTAAACACGATTTATTGCCGAGCTTTTTATCGGGTATAACTTTAGCGATGGCGATTCTTCCCGAAGAATTTCCCGTAGTTTTAGTAGTTTTTTTATCAATCGGCGCCTGGCGCCTCTCTCGCTATAAAGTTTTAGTTCGCCGTTTGAGCGTCGTGGAAAACCTGGGGGCGGCGACTACGCTTTGTGTTGATAAAACCGGAACATTGACGATGAACCGGATGAAAATAGATAGCATTTATTTAGCGGATGAGAAAAGAATGATTGATTTTTCTCAATTTGAAAAAAATCGTCAAAGTTTATTTAAAGATGAGACTTTACGATTTTTTATAAAAACCAGCTCTCTGGCCAGTAATCGCAATACCTTTGATCCGCTCGAGGGCGCGATTAAAGAAATGCGCCGTGAATTTTTTCATGAAGATATTTATTCTCGTTTAGAACCCCTTCAGGAATATCCGCTTTCTAGCTCTTTTTTAGCGATGGCTAATGTTTGGCAGCAAGAAAAAGATATATTTATTTGCGCTAAAGGGGCGCCTGAAATAATAATGTCTTTAAGTAATTTAAGCCCAGAAGAAACCGCCGCTTTCCATGAGATAATTAAAAAAATGGCTCAAGACGGCCTGCGCGTTTTAGGGGTTGCTTATTCCGAGGAGGCCAATAAAGAACTTGATTTGAAAAAAAATAAATTCAAGTTCCTTGGGTTAATAGGTTTTATGGATCCAGTCCGTCCGACAGCTGAGGCGGCGATTAAAGAATGCTATCAAGCCGGTATTACCGTTAAGATGATTACGGGCGACTACCCAGAAACAGCCAGAAGCATTGCCAAACAAATCGGTTTAAAAAATTATAGCGAAATAGTAAGCGGACGGGATTTTATTAATTTAAGCGCTAGCGAGCTGAAGAATAAGATTAAGGAGAGTAATATTTTTGCCCGCATGATGCCGGAGTATAAACTCCAAATCGTCAGGGCGCTGAAACACGACGGGCAGATAGTAGCCATGACGGGCGACGGAGTTAATGATGGCCCAGCGCTTAAAGCCTCCGATATCGGCGTGGCGATGGGAGCGCACGGCACGGATGTCGCGAGAGAGTCGGCCGACATTGTTCTGCTTGATGATAATTTTTCTTCGCTTGTGAGCGGCGTTAAAGAGGGGCGGAGAATTTTTGATAATCTGCAAAGAGCCGTTGTCTATTTGGTCGCGGTCCATTTGCCGATTGCCGCTCTATCGCTTATCCCGATTATTTTAGGTTGGCCATTATTATTTTTTCCGGTCCATATTATGTTTTTAGAGTTATTAGTCGATCCGGTTTGTTCTATCGTCTTTGAAGCCGAGCCAGCCGGCCGCGGCCTCATGAGCCGGCCGCCGCGGAATTCAAAAAAATCGATTCTTAATCGCCATAATTTATTGATTAGCCTTATTCAAGGGTTTAGCATCCTATTGTTTGTTTTTCTAGTCTATTATTTAGGCATTAGGTCCGGTCTAAGCGCCGGGCTCGTGAGAACAACCTCTTTTGTCGCTCTGGTCAGTTCAAATATTTTCTTGATTTTAGTAAACCGTTCTTGGTCGGAAAATATTTTTACCTCCTTATTTAAGAAAAACCCGTTTCTGTGGCCGATTATTTTTTTAACAGCGGTATTTTTACTGCTCTCTATTTATAACCCGTTTTTGCGCAATGCTTTCAATTTCGCGCCGCTAAGTTTAAGCGATTGGTTCAGGCCTCTCATATTCTCTTTATTTCCGGCCTTTATTTTTGAATTTATCAAAATATTCAAACGGTTTAGTTTCCGAGTTTAATTTTTAATTGTGATTCTTTTATAAAATATTTGTTTGGTAATTTCCACGAGAATCAGATAGATAATAACGAGTGCAAAAATAGTTAGGATGGCATACCAAGGCAGGGGCGAGAAGCCGAAAAATTCTCCAATCCCTTTTTGTGTCAAAAGCCAGCCGAGGCCGACCGCGGCGAGCGTCGTCATAACTAAATATTTACTGGGTCGGGATTGTAAGAAAGGAATTTTTTGAGTGCGGATAACATAGATGACCAAGGTTTGAGTGGCGAGCGATTCGATAAACCAGCCGGCCTGGAAAGCGGCCACGTTAAAATGAAAAACGGCAAACAGGATATAAAAAGTTAAGAGATCAAAAATGGAACTGATGGGGCCGAAAACAATCATGTATTTTTTAATGAAGTTAATATTCCAATGTTTCGGTTTTTTAAGATATTCGGTGTCGACATTATCAGAGGGGATAGAAAGCTGGGAGGAGTCATAAATAAAATTATTAAGCAGTATTTGGCTCGCTGTCATCGGGAAGAAAGGTAGAAAAAGGCTAGCGCCGATTAAAGAAAACATATTGCCAAAATTTGAGCTCAGACCCATTAAAAGATATTTCATGGTATTGCCGAAAGTTTTTCGGCCTTCGATAACGCCTTCCATCAGCTCTTTTAAGCCTTTCTGCAGCAAAATAATGTCAGCCGTCTCTTTGGCAACGTCAACGGCGTTATCGACCGAAATACCGACATCAGCTGTTTTTAAGGAAGGAGCATCATTAATGCCGTCTCCTAAATAGCCCACGATTGAGCCGTTGCGCTTTAATTCAAGTATGATTTTTTCTTTCTGGCTGGGCGATAAGCGGGCGCAGATCGTTGCCCCGTTTATTTTTTTAAATACCTCTTCATCGCTTAAAAGGTTGAGGTTAAGCTCTTCACCGGTTATCATTCCTTTGACCTCTAAATTCAAATCGTGGCAGATTTTTTTTGTGACTAGCGGGCTGTCGCCAGTTAGGATTTTAATATCAACGCCGTGCTCTTTCATAAATACGAGAGTTTCTTTAACATCCTCTTTGGGCGGATCATAAAAAGCCATGAAGCCGCGAAGAGTTAAGCCAGTTTCTTCGGTCATTTCATAGTGTTCTTTTTTTTCAGACATCACCTTTTCGGCAATTGCGAGAATGCGTAAGCCTTCACTACTCAATTCATCGTAAAGATTTTTAACTTTTTTCATTATTTCCGGCGTCATCGCCTTTTCGGTTTCACCCTCAAAAAAATGGGAACTGACCTTGAATATTTCTTCCGGTGCGCCCTTTGTTACCATTGTGCGCCGGCCGGCGCGCTCATAAATAATCGAGGATCGCTTGCGGTTAAAATCATAGGGCAATTCTTCAATTTTAATGCATCCAGAAACGTCTAATTGTTCATGCTGTAGGATGGCTGAATCGAGAACGCTTTTAATTCCGGTTTCAAAATAACCATTTAGATAAGCGGCGCTCAAAACTGCCGCTGAACTCTCGCCGGAGATATCGACGTGTTTAACGACAGTAATTTTATCTTGAGTTAGAGTGCCTGTTTTATCGGTGCAGAGTATATCCATCGAACCGAAGGTGGGGATTGAGTTTAATCGTTTGACCAGAACCCCGTTTTTTTCCATGCGCATCGCCCCTTTAGCCATATTGACGCTCATGATCATGGGCAAGAGTTCGGGTGTAACGCCAACCGCGACCGCTAGAGCAAAAAGGAAGGAATCAAATATTCCCTTGTTTAAAATAGCGTTGATTAAAAAAATAATGCTGACAATCAGGGCAATTACCCGGATAATCAAGAAGCCGAAGCCTTTCATGCCTTTTTCAAAAGCATTTTCTGTTTCCGGCCGGGTAATTTTTTGGGCGATTTGGCCGAACTCAGTTTCTAGCCCGATTGTGGTTACGAGGAATTCGCCAAAGCCGGAAACGACATTTGTTCCGGAAAAAACAAGATTATTTTTGTCGCTGTCTTTTTCTATCGGCAAGCTTTCTCCGGTTAAGCTTGATTCGTTTAAATAAAAATCATTGGCTTTAATTATCTTGCCATCAGCCGGGACAATGTCGCCGGCCACCAAATAGACAATGTCGCCGGGAACGATGTATTTAGTATCAAGCTCCTGTTTTTTACCATCCCGCAATATTTGAGAGCGGATGGCGATGCGGCGGGCTATCTTATCAGCCGCCTTGTCGGACTTATGTTCTTGGTAAAAATTTAAGATAACGCTTAATAGGATCATGGTCAAGATAATGATCATGCTCTTAATTTCTCCGGTCAGACCGGAAACCAAAGCCGCTCCGATTAAAATTAAAATTAGAGGATTCTTGAAATAGTTGAAAAATTTTATAAAGGGATGCCTTTTTTTCGCGGTGGCAATTTGATTATAACCAAGAAGACGGGAACGCTTGATTGCTTCCTTGGTAGTTAAGCCGTTACGGCTAGAATTCGTTAAAGAATAGAGCTTATTCAAATCGCTGTTTTTAGTCTGTTCAAGACTTATTTTAAAATTATTCATAATATTACAAAATAAAACCCCCTTTGATTATAATAGTATTATAACATTGTTCGGTCGCTTGAAACCACTAGGGCTCGAAATTCTTGAGCTTTGGAACAGGCTTTTTCCAGGGGAGAGATTAGCTGGGTTAAGAGGATGTTTTTTTTATTTTTAGATATTTTAGCCATTTCCCGCCGCGCCAGATTACATAAATTTTTTAATTCAGCGTTAATAACGGGAGCGGCCTCTGTAAAAAATAATAAATTTGCGACTGTCGCCGGATTTTTCAGCTTAAGTTCTAAATTTCTTTTTTGCGCGGCGAGAAGTATTGGCCGATTAGCTGGCGTTACTAGGCCTTCCATCAAGTCTTCACGCCAGTCATGGCTGTCGTCGGCCAGTTGCTTGGCAGCCAGCGCGTATTTAAAAAAATTTAGAGAAGCACGAAATTTTGGATGAGGTTTAGATTCTTTTCCGCCTAGCGCGAAGAGAAGAGAGAGGGGCCCAAGGGCTAAAGCCAGAGACTTTCGTGACAAAGAGCTGGTTTTTTTATTTTGAACTAATTTTTTAGGAATAATTATCCGGTTGTTTTTGACTTTTATCTTAGGAGTCAAGACTTCCTCTTGGTTGGCTTTATCTAAATTATTGTTAATTTTATCAAATAGGCGGTAATAATTATTAGATAAGTTAAGCCGATAATGAGTTTCCAGATAACGGCGGAAGTAGCTATTAGCCAGAGGCAGTTCGGCACGTTTGCCCGTACCGTCTAAAAAATCGTCATAAATATTTAAAGCGCGCCACAGATAGCCCTGAGCCCGCCCCAGATGAGGAATGATTTTTTTTATTTTTGCTTGTTCTCTTGAGCTTAATATCTTACTGAACCAGAGAGGCCAATAGTAAACCCCTTCTTTTTTAGCCATTTTATTTAGGGATATTAATTATAAAAATAGCGCCTTTATCCGGCCGACTCTCAACTTTAATTTGTCCCTGGAAGTCTTTTTCTATTATGTTTTTAGTTGAAGAGAGTCCAAGGCCGAGACCCCGTCCTCTACTTTTCTTCGTACTGAAGAAAGGGTCAAATATTTTATTTCTATTTTCTAAGGGTATGCCGACACCATTGTCGATAAATCTTATTTCTATTCCTTTTTCATCGTCGCTTAAATTGATGGATATTTCTCCGGATCCCGTTTCTTCGCAAGCCTCAATGGCGTTTGCCAGAAGATTGATGATAATTTGCCCGAATTTAATTGCATCGCCCCTTAATTTTATTTCCGAGGCAGGAAGAAATTTAATGATAACGTTACCGCGCCTCGCCTTGTAAGATAAAATTTGCATTATTTGTTCTATTTCTTGGTTGAGGGAGAAGAGGTTGATAACACTTTCGCGCGCAAGTTGTTTTTTGATGCTCGTAATTAGATTTTCCATTTTGCTGGTTGCAAGCAGCGCTTGTCCGAGGCATGATTTAGCATTTGATATTTTAGCATCAGTTTCATTTTTAATTTGTTCTAGATTTAAAGAAACGGCCGTCAGAGGGTTAATGAGGTCATGGAATATGCCCGAGGAAATACGGCCGAATTCAGCCAGTCGGTGGAGCTGATTTATTTTTTCAGCTTCTAATTCACGCAGCTCTTTGGTCCGCTCTTCCACTTTCGTCTCTAAAGAATCTCTTTCTGCGCGCAGCAGAGCCTCGCTAAGCTGCGCCCTTCTTAGGGATCGGTTGATTTCTCTACAAAAAAGCCAAGCGACTGTCGCGATTAAAAAAAGCAAAGCGCTGTAGGCGATTGCGTCGCCGATTTGTGAGGGATCGCTGCGCCAATAGCTTTCAACTTTTATTAGCCCGCGCGCCTGCCAATCCGTTAGAAAAATTAATGAAGCAGTAATTAAAAGAGTGCTAATGAAGGCGAGGCGGGAGCCAAGGAGAATCCCGGAAAGAGTAATAACAAGAACGGCCAGCAAAAGCGCAGACGGCAAATCCGCTCCCCAAACTATGAAAGAATAAAACATGGGTAAGGCGAAAGTAATAACGAACAAAGAAGCGGCCGCCTTTATCTTTCCGCGGCGGCTAAGCCAAAATAAAAAAGCGAAGAAAAAAAGAATGGAAAGGGTTGTCCAAAGCGGCAAGCCCTTTTCTTCCGTATAGATTAAATGATCGATAATTCTGATAATATTGATAATAGAAAAACACACCAAAGAAAATATTAGGAGAATATTTAAAATTAATTCCGAACGCCTTTGGTTTTCATCGGCCTGTTTGGCGGCTACCAGGCTTTTAAGAGAATTAATTATTTTCATAAGATATTATTAAAACACCCCGCTAATAATATCGGGGGTGTTTTTGAGCTTCAATTACGCCAGGGGATGCCCGGGTTAGAAGCAATTGCGAGAATGGCCGCCAAGAGAGCCAGCCTGTTGATTCGTTTTTTCATAATATTTATTTTGAAATTTATCGAGCAATATCGACCTTTTTATTTTAGAGTTATTGCTATCTCGATTTTAGCAGACTAATTATGAAGAAAGTTTAAAAATTATAAAAAATTATTTTATCTCTGAGTGTCGGCTTTATAACCGCGATTTGAAGCAGTGAAGATATAATGTTTATGGTTAGTTTCCAGCTTTTTCCGGATATTCATGATATGGACCTCGACTGTGTTGGAAAAAGGATCGGCATTCTCGTCCCAAACTTTTTCCAAGATAGTTTGGCGCGATAAAAATTTACCCTTGTTAATCATTAGAAATTCTAACAAGGAAAATTCCCGGGAAGACATCGGTATGCGCACGCCATTTTTAGTGACAAGAAATTTATCGGGGTCCAGCTCTAAATCACCAACTGTCAAAATTTCTCCCTGTATATTCCTTGGCCGTCGCAAGAGCGCTCTAAGTCTAGCTAAAAGTTCGGAAAGAGCAAAGGGTTTTATTAAATAATCATCCGCCCCTAGATTGAAAAGTTCTAATTTATCGTTTAGTTCGTTAAGCACGGTCAAGACTATGATCGGCGTAGAGCATCTCTCTGCTCTTAATTTTTTAACTATTTCAAAGCCGCTTAGCCTGGGCAAATTACAATCAAGGAGGATCGCTTCGTATTTATTATTGCGAGCCAGATCCAATCCCTCTCGCCCGTCGCCAGCTGATTCAACAGTAAAGCCGGCATTAGTTAAGGCTAAAGAAAGAGATAATACTATATTGGGGTCGTCTTCTATGAGAAGCAGGGTCATATTAGTATATTTTATAAAAATGTTTAAAAATTAACAATTAAATTATCCCCACCCCCTAATAATAAAGGAGGGCGGGGATTTGCTTAGGATAGAATAATATCCTCCGGTTCATAGCGGCCGTAAGGCCGGCTTGCACAGTATAAGCATTTTAAATTGCTTATTCGGCACAAGGCGAGGTGGCCCAGCCGAGTCTTTTGGCGGCAAGAGCCCTTTTTAAAACATTGATGCTTAGGGCATGTTTTGCTCATATTTCTTTTTTTCTATTGTAACCTAAAAGAAATAAAGAAAATCTAAAGTTTTTGTCTTTTGGGGGATAACTTTTAGCAATTAGAAATAGGTTTGCCTTTCTCGGTGATTCACGTTACTATTATTAATGTTATGAATCCAAGAATCTTCAAAATTGCCCGTAAAAACCAATTATTGGAGGTTTTGCGCGACAAAACTTCCGACCCCTTCTCAATCAAGGAAGGGCATTTTAAGTTCGGACAGCTAAAAGACTCGTTTTACTATACGGATTGGACAGAACAGTCGTTTTTGTCAGATACGGGGCGGAAAGAAATGATCAGCCGGACTTTTAATTTTGAAAAATTGAAATATTTTTATCTCAGTATTTTATTAGCTATTTTTATTATTATCGGCCGCTCCGTCTGGCTTCAAGTTATTAAAAACGATTATTATAGCCTTTTAGCCGAGGGTAACAGGCTCAGAGCAGAAACCATCGAGCCGAAGAGAGGTATTATTTACGCTAAAGATTTACGTCCGCTGGTGCGCAATAAAGCTAACTTCGTTCTTTACCTGCGTCCCATTGATTTGCCGAAAAATGAATTGGTGCGCGACGATCTGATTAGAAAAATAAGCTTGATTTTAGACAATGATAATAATTTAGATAATTCTTCCCTCAGTGCCCCGGCAGTCAGCCGCGCGGGCAATATCGCCCTAGTTTCTGATTCCCCTTCTTTTTATAAGATAAAAGAATCCTTGGCAACAATTAAAATAGGCTCTTTGGAATCGTATCAGCCGCTATTTGTCGCCGACAATATTGATTACGATAAAGCGATGCTTATTTCCATAGAGCTTCCCAGCTGGCCCGGAGTGTTTTTGTCCAGTAAAATTCGGCGGGAATATCTTTTGCCGACTGCGACCAGTACGGCTACGGTATTGGCCGAAAGCAGCCTTTCCCACGTTTTGGGCTATACCGGAAAAATAAACGGTCAAGAACTCGAAGATTTGGGTAAGGATTATTCTTTAATTGATTATATCGGCAAAGCGGGCCTGGAATATTCTTGGGAAAAAGAATTAAAGGGTAAAGCGGGCTCAAAGAATATTGAAGTTGATGCTCTCGGGCGCCAGAAGAAGATTATTAATGAAGTGGCCGCAATCGACGGATCTAATCTTTTGCTTTCTCTTGATCTCGATCTCCAGGAAAAGGCGGAAGAAATAACAAAAAGCTATATTGCCCAGGCCGGCCTTCATCGCGCCTCGGTCATTATCATGAATCCTAATAACGGTGAAATTTTAGCGCTAGTTTCTCTGCCTGCCTATGATAATAATTTGTTTGCTAAAGGAATAAGCCAGGTTGATTATAATAAATTTTTAAATGATAAAAACCAGCCTTTATTCAACCGTTCAATCAGCGGCGAATTTCCTTCGGGTTCGACTATCAAGCCGATTTTTGCTGCCGGTGCCCTTCAGGAAAAAGTCATTACGGAAAATACAAGTTTTTTAAGTACGGGAGGACTAAGCATCGGGGAGTGGTTTTTCCCTGATTGGAAAGCGGGCGGCCATGGGACAACCGATGTGCGCAAGGCCATTGCGATGTCGGTTAATACCTTCTTTTATTATATCGGCGGCGGATACGGAGATTTTAAAGGTCTGGGCCTCAGCGGCTTAGTAAAATATGCCCGCCTGTTCGGCTTGGGAGAGCTGACAGGCATTGATTTGCACGGCGAACGCAAGGGTTTCGTGCCGACACAGGCCTGGAAAGAAGAAACCAAGCATGAACCTTGGTATATAGGCGATACTTATCATTTTGCAATCGGCCAGGGGGACGTTATTGTAACACCGCTCCAAGTTGCTAACTATACGGCCGCGATTGCTAACGGCGGCACGCTTTATAAGCCGCATCTGGTCAGCCGGATATTAGATAAGAATAATAATGTGGTGTCTGAAATTACCCCCCAGATAATCCGCAATAATTTTATCGGCGCGGATAATTTGCGGATTGTCCGCGAGGGTATGCGCCAGACGATTACCGCGGGAAGCGCGCAGTCATTGCAAATTATACCCGTGCCGGTTGCCGGTAAAACAGGAACGGCGCAATGGTCGACTAAAAAAGGCCCCCACGCCTGGTTCATTGGTTTTGCTCCTTATGATAAGCCGCAAATTGCTATTACAGTTTTAGTCGAAGAGGGAGTCGAAGGCAGCACAATAGCCGCTCCGATTGCCCGCGATATTTTAAATTGGTATTTTACTCTTCATCCAATTGGATTAAATTAATTAATTATCTATTTATTTTTTATGCCCTTGTCGCTCCATTTATTAATCCACTTTACTTTGGCGGTTTTTGCCGGCTATTTAGCGGGGCTGCATTTTAAAAAAATAGAACTAGGGATTCTGGTTGGGTTTTTGGGCGGGTTCTTAATCGACCTCGACCACGTCTTGGAATATTTTTTGGTTAACGGCCTCCATTTTAATCTGATATATTTTTTGCAAGGCCGGCAGTTTCTAATCAGCGATAAAATACATCTCTGGTTTCATGCTTGGGAGCATGTGCTCCTCTTGCTTCTATTGTCTTTAGCTTTTAAAAGAAACAAAGTATCGGAAACAATTTTTATAACTTTCGCTTTCGCAGCGAGCGTTCATCTTTTGACCGATTCTGTTATCAATAAATACCCTCCTAAATTTTATTCTTTGCTGCACCGCGCGGAAGTAAATTTTTCCGCTCGCGAACTGATGCGTCCTGAAGATTATCAAAAAAATCAAGAAACTAAGATTGAACTAGGTTTATAAATTTTATCTTATATTAAATAAAAAATTAATATATTAGCACTCTCTTGACTCGAGTGCTAATTTTGTTTATAATGGTTTTATATGATTTCAGACCGCAAGAGATTTATTCTTGAGACAATCGTTAAGGAGTATTTAAAAACCGCTAATCCGGTTTCTTCCGGCGTTCTCGTCGAAAGGTATAAACTCGATATTTCAGCGGCCACCGTGCGTAATGAAATGATGGAGCTCGAAGAAGAAGGCTACATTTATCAACCCCATACTTCAGCCGGACGCGTGCCGACGGAAACGGCTTATGAATTGTTGCTGAATGATTTGGGTTTAATTAAGAAAAAGAGAGAATTAAAGGAAGCAGAAAGTGAATCTTTAAATAATTTATTCAAACATGATGAAGTTGCCTTCCGCCAAACCGCCAAAGCGATTGCGGAGATGTCCGGCGGAGCGGTTTTCTGGGCTTTTCATAAGAATGATTTATACTATACGGGATTAACTAATTTATTTGCTCAGCCTGAGTTTAACCGAGTCGATATAGTGTGCGATGTTTCCGCCATCATCGACCGCATGGAAGAGATAATCGATAATATTTTTGAAGATTTGGCTGAAGGAGAGCAGGTTTTAATTGGATCCAAGAATCCCTTCGGTAATTTTTTAAGCACGGTCCTGGTTAAATATAAAAATAATAATGCACACGGTATTTTCGGAATTTTGGGGCCGATGCGCATGGATTACGGCCGTAATTTGGCGCTCGTAGAATTTATAAAAAAGAAATTTGCTCAATAATATCTTAATAATATTATGAAGGAAGAAAAAAAAATTGATTTAGAAGATTTAGGAAAATCAGAGAACGAAGAAATAAGAAAAGGAGTTTATCTTTGCCACACCGGCAACGAATATCGCGTCTTATTTGAAGCCACTGACACTAAAGACCATGAAGGCAAGGTCGTTGTTTATCAAAGTCTGAAAGATAATGGAATCTGGGTACGCCCAAAAGAAGAATTTTTGGGTTTTAAAGAGATAAACGGCGAAAAGAAAAAAAGATTCGTGTTTTTACGTGAAGAAGAAGCGGACGCTTTTGAAAACAAATACCTCCGCGCTCTCGCCGATTACCAAAATTTGCTTAAACAGACAGGCAAAGAAAAGGCCGAGTTTGTAAAATACGCTCTCACGGATTTTCTGCATAGCATCCTACCGATTTATGATCATCTGAAATTATCAATGAAAGGGTTAAGCGAGGCGGAGGCAAAAAATCCTTGGGCGCAAGGCGTCAGCCACGTTTTAAAACAGTTTAAAGACGTTTTGACTCAATATGGGATTGAAGAAATAAAGACGGTCGGCGAAAAATTTGATCACGATCTAATGGAGGCGATTGACGGGACGGGCGAAAAAATAAAACAGGAAGTTATGCCCGGCTATAAGCTCAACGGCAGGGTAATCAGGCCGGCCAAGGTCATTGTTGAAGCAGAATAAAAAAATATTGCAGAATAAAAAAATATTAATATAAATATAATTAATTTATTATTTTCTCCCCATACTGCTATATCTAATAGTTTTATCGGGAGAAAAGATTTAATCCTATGTCACTTATAAAATGGACACCATTTTTATCAGAATTCGACGACATGGATAAGATGATGGAATCCATGTTGCCGGCCGTACGCGGCAATCAATTCGGGTATACGCCCGCCGTTGATATGTATGAAGATAAGGATAATATTATTGTCGAGACGCAACTCGGCGGCATCGATTCGGAAAAAGTTGATATTTCCATCGAAAATAATGTTTTAACTATCAAAGGAGAAAGCGAGAAGAAAAGCGAGGTTGAAGATAAGAACTATTACCGCAAAGAAATCCGCCGGGGCGCTTTCTATCGTTCAATTCCTTTGCCAACAAAAGTCGACGGTGAAAAAGCCCAGGCAGTTAACGAGGATGGCATGCTAAAAATCACCATACCGAAAGCCTCGGAAGTAAAGCCCAAGACGATTAAAATTCAAACCAAAAAAAATAATTACGGAAATACTAAATAGTTAGAATTAATAACAAAAATTAAAAAATATGTCGAAAATTTTAGGGATTGATTTAGGTACGACTAACAGCGCCATGGCGATCATGGAGGGCGGTCTGCCGAAAATTATTGAAAACATTGAAGGAAACCGCACCACCCCTTCGGTCGTTGCGATTTCTAAGAATAATGAGCGCATAGTCGGGCAAGCCGCCAAGCGCCAAGCGGTGATTAATCCGGAAAATACGGTTTATGCCGTTAAGCGTTTAATCGGCCGCCATTTTTCCGAAGATGAGGTACAGCGCGATTTAAAGACAGCGCCCTATAAGATCCTCCAAGCCGGAGAGGGCGTGAAAGTAAAAATGGGGGATAAAGATTATACGCCGCAAGAAATTTCCGCGATGATTCTTTCAAAGCTGAAAGCGGACGCTGAAGCCAAGATCGGCGAGAAAATTACGGAAGCAATCATTACCGTTCCGGCTTATTTCAACGACTCGCAGAGGCAGGCGACTAAAGACGCCGGCCTCATTGCCGGACTTGAGGTAAAAAGAATTATAAACGAGCCGACGGCGGCCGCCTTAGCCTACGGCTTTGATAAAAAGCAGGGCCAGAAAATTGTCGTTTACGATTTGGGCGGCGGGACTTTCGACGTTTCTGTTTTGGACATTTCCGCTGATACGGTTGAAGTGAAGGCTACTAACGGCGACACCCATTTGGGCGGGGAAGATTTTGACCAGAGAATTATTAATTGGATTTTAGAAGAGTTTAAAAAAGATCAGGGGATTGATTTGTCGAAAGACACTCTGGCTTTACAGAGAATCAAAGAATCGGCTGAAAAAGCAAAAATCGAATTATCAACCGCCCAAGAAACCGAAATAAACCAGCCTTTTATCACGACCGATGCTAACGGTCCGAAACATTTAGTCATGAAATTATCACGCGCTAAGCTTGAAGCTTTGATTGTCGACTTGGTTGAAAAGACGATTGAGCCGTGCAAAAAAGCGTTGGCTGATTCTGGTTTCCAAATGAGTGAAATCAATGAAGTTTTAATGGTCGGCGGCATGACCCGCATGCCCTTGGTTCTCCAGAAAGTTAAAGAATTTTTCGGCAAGGAACCGAATTTGAGCGTTAATCCTGATGAAGTGGTGGCGATGGGCGCGGCGGTTCAGGCCGGCGTTCTCCAAGGCGATGTAAAAGACGTCCTGCTGCTCGATGTTACCCCGCTTACTCTCGGCATCGAAACTTTGGGCGGTGTGGCCACTCCGTTAATTGAAAGGAATACTACTATTCCGACCTCGAAATCCCAAGTCTTCTCAACGGCGGCCGACGGTCAGACAGCGGTGGAAATTCACATTGTCCAAGGTGAACGCCCGATGGCGCATGACAATAAAACATTGGGGCATTTTACTCTAGACGGCATTCCGGCCGCGCCCCGAGGCATTCCGCAAATCGAAGTTAAGTTTGATTTGGACGCCAACGGGATTTTAAATGTTTCCGCGACCGACAAAGCGACTAATAAACAGCAGAAGATAACAATTACCGCGTCTTCCGGATTGTCTAAAGAAGAAATTGAAAAGATGAAGAAAGAAGCAGAATTTCATGCGGAAGAAGACAAGAAAAAAAAGGAAGAGGCGGAAATAAAGAATCAGGCGGATGCGGTTGTTTTCACTATGGAAAAAATGCTCAAAGAATCGGGCGACAAAATGAAGCCCGAGGAGAAAAAAGAATTAGAAGATAAGAATGCGGAACTCAAAAAAGCGAAAGAGTCCGGCAATCTGGATGAAATGAAAAAGAAAATGGAAGAAATTAATGCAATCGCGCAGAAAATCGGCGCCGCTATGTACCAGCAGCCGGGAGCGGGAGCGCCGGGCGCGGAAGCGGGCCAGCCCGGGCCGGACCAGGGAGCCAAGCCTGATGATAAGAAAGACGATGTAGTCGAGGGCGAGGTGGAAGAAAAGAAATAATTATCTATTCATAGGTTGCCTCTCTAATTTCAGAGGGGCAACTTGTTGAATAAAGAAATTATGTCCAAAGATTATTATGATATTTTAGGCGTTGGTAAATCAGCCAGCGCCGACGAAATTAAAAATGCTTTTCGCAAGAAAGCCCATGAACATCATCCGGATAAAGGCGGCAATCCGGAAAAGTTCAAAGAGCTTAATGAAGCTTATCAAGTTTTGGGCAACGCGGAAAAACGCCAGCGTTATGACCAATTCGGTTCGGCCGCCTTCAATGGCGGCGGCGGGGGCGCGAATTGGGGCGGTTTTTCTGGCTTTCAAAACGGCGGCGGCTTCGGCAATATGAATTTTGAAGATTTGGGCGATATTTTCGGCGGCTTCGGCGATATTTTCGGTTTTGGCGGCTCGCGCCAAACCGCGAAGAAACAGACGCGGGGCCGCGACATGGAGATGGCGTTGAACCTTGATTTTATGGATGCCGCTTTCGGCACGGAAAAAGAAATTAATTTCTCCAAGAATGTAGCTTGCGATCGTTGCCGTGGCAACGGCGCGGAGCCGGGAGCAAAAATAGAAATTTGCAAAACTTGTAATGGGAGCGGTCGCGTAACCAGAATCCAGAGGACTATTTTGGGTAATATCCAGGCGCAATCGACCTGTACAGCCTGTGACGGTGAAGGCAAGATATATAGTAAAAAATGTACTAAATGCCACGGTGACGGAATCTATCGCGATCAAGTCAAGATAAAAGTGAGAATTCCCGCCGGCGTTAATGAAGGTGAGTCTATCAGGCTAAGCGGCCAAGGAGAAGCCGGTGAAAAAGGCGCGCCCGCTGGGGATTTGTATCTGAGGATTAAATTACAAAGCCATAGAAAATTCGTGCGCGACGGTTATGATATCAGAACAGAAGAAATAATCAGCATTAAACAGGCGGTTTTAGGAGACAAGATTGAAGTCGAGACGATTCAGGGCGCGGTAAAATTAAAAATCCCCGAAGGTACGCAATCTGGTACAGTTTTTAAGCTTAAGGAAAAGGGAATTACTAAATTGCATAATCGCGGAATCGGCGATCAATATATAAAAATTATTGTGAAAATTCCCAGTAGCATTAGCAAGAAGCAGAAGCAGCTGCTGGAAGATCTAGAGATATAAATTTATCTTTTAGAAATGAAAAAGGCGGGCTCCGGTTAGAGAGTTCCGCCTTTTGTGTGTGGCCGCTTTTTGGCTCTTTTCCTCATAATAAAAGAATTTTAGGGCTATTTTCATTGACTTTTACCTTTGGAATGCTAAAATAGGAGCGTCTTTTATTATTTATTATTCGAAAATTATGTCTAATTGGTTTAAAAAGATTTTTGGCTGCAAATGCCATTGTAATAGCTCCGGCTGCTGTTCTTGCGGAGAAAAATGTGGGTGCGAAGAAAAGAGTGAAGGTGGAAAAATGGGCGAAGATAAAGAAAAAGAAGACAAAGAGAAAGTTGAACAAGCCAAGTAATTAATAAGACTCATGTTTATCGATACCCATGCCCATGTTAATTTCGCTGCTTTTAAAGACGACGCCGAAGAGGTGATTCGCCGGTCTTTGGATAATGATACCTGGGTGATTTTAGTCGGCGCTGAATTCAAGACTTCGAATCGAGCGCTTCACTATGCTAATAAATATGAGAAAGGCGTCTATGCGGCGGTTGGCCTGCATCCGATTCATCTAGAAGAAGGGCAGGTAGATAGCCAAGAAGAGGATAATGCCTACAGCTTCGTTCCTCGGTATGAAGAGTTTGATTATGGCAGCTATGAAAAACTGGCTAAGTTTGAAAAAGTGGTGGCTATCGGTGAAATCGGCCTTGATTATTACCATTTAGACCCGACAAAAGACGTCAGCGCCGTAAAAAAGAAACAGCACGAAGTTTTTGCTCAACAGCTGCTTTTGGCCCGCAGTCTTGATTTACCGGTTATTATCCATTGCCGGCAAGCGCACGATGATCTCTTGGAAATTCTTCAGGAGTTTAAAAAAGAATATGGCCATATTATCCCGACCGACCGGCCTTGGGGGGTTATTCATTGTTTTTCCGGAGACGAGGATCTTGCTTGGAAATATTTTAGATTAGGATTGCTTATTTCTTTCACCGGACTCATTACTTTCAGCAAGCAATGGGATGATTTAATCAGAAAAATTCCGCTTGATAAGATTATGATAGAAACCGATACACCTTATATGACGCCTGAACCCTACCGCGGCGAAAGAAACGAGCCGGTTCTGGTCCAATATGTCGCCAAAAGAATCGCGGATATAAAGAGCTTAAAAATAGAGAAAGTGGCTGAAACTACTACCCGAACAGCCAGAGAATTATTTCGAATTTAGCCCTAAAAACAGAGAAAATTAAAAAATTAGAGGATTGACACATAGATAATTGTGCGCTATAAAAAAGATGTACCCTTTATCCACAAAGGGCCCGAGAGCCCTTTTTGTTTTTGCGCTAAGATTATGAAAAATGAATCTTGGGCCCTAGCCCTGAAGGTAATGGTTAAATTAGCGGGCTGGATAGCTTTCCCGGTAATTTTAGGAACATTTTTAGGCGAGTGGCTGGACAAAAAATTCGGGACAGAACCCTGGCTCTTCTTAACAACAATTGCTTTTGCCTTTCTGGTTTCCATGTATGGCTTAATTATGAATGCGCTCAAAGAATTTAAAAAAATCGATGAAGAATACAGCAAAAATAAAAAAGAAAAAGATAATTTAACCAAAAAATAAATGGCCGAGGAAATAATCCATGAAAATACTTTGTTCGCCGAGCCGATTGCGCATATCGGTAATTTTCCGATTACTAATTCTTTAATGACCTCGGGCGTCGCCTTGCTTATTATTGTCGCTCTTGGATTGCTCATCAGCCGGAAAATAAAGAAAGTGCCGACTGGTTTGCAGAACGCGCTGGAAATGATTATTGAAGGCTTTTTGGGGATTTTTGACGGTGTAACCGGCAGCCGCAAAAAATCTTTGCAATTCGCTCCATTAGTATTAGCTTTTTTCTTTTTCGTCCTGATTAACAATTGGATGGGGATTCTGCCGGGCGTCGGATCTATCGGCCAAATTATACAAACTGAGGAAGGCAAGCTTTTTATCCCTTATCTGCGCGGCGGCACGGCCGATTTAAATACTACTTTAGCGCTTGCTACTATCGGCGTTGTCATCAGCCATATTTTAGGAGTGATAGCGGTCGGCGCTTGGAAATATTTGAACAAATTTATCAATATTAAAGCTTTTTTAGAAATTCCCAAGAAGGTTATTAAGGATCCGACTGTGCTTTTGGTTAATCCGATTAAAGCTTTTGTTGGTTTAATTGAAATTATCGGTGAAATCGCTAAGGTCGCCAGCCTGTCTTTCCGTTTGTTCGGCAATGTTTTTGCGGGCGAAGTTTTGCTCGCTTCCATGTCGGCTATTTTGGCTTTCGGTATCCCGATTCCGTTTATATTTCTGGAAGTTTTAGTCGGCCTTATTCAAGCTTTGATTTTCGCCATGTTGATTTTAACATACCTTACGATTAATACGACGGAAGAAGAACACTAAAATTTATAAATTAAAATATTAATATTACAAAACTATGGAAACTGCTATGTTAGCCAAAGCCATCGCCATCGGCGTTGGCGCCATCGGTCCGGGACTCGGCATCGGTTTTATCGGCGCTAAAGCCATGGAAGCGATTGGCCGCAACCCGGAAGCCGCCAGCAAAATTTTAGTTCCGATGTTGCTTGTGGCCGCTTTTGCGGAAGCTATCGCCATTTACGCGTTAGTTATCGCTTTCAGCATCAAATAATCGTTTAACGGATTTCCCCTGAAAATTTCGGGGGAAAACGCTAGATTATTATTAAAATTCATATGGAATCATTAATTTCAACCTTTCATATCGACCTTAAGCTCTTCATTGCTCAGTTAATCAACTTTGCGATTGTTTTTTCAGTTTTATATTTTCTTGCCTTCAAGCCCCTGGTTAAAACCATGTCGGAGAGAACCGAAAAGATAGACAAGAGCCTTAAGGATGCCGATGAGATTGAGAAAAGATTGGCACTGACAGAAAAAGAAAGAGAAGAAATTATTAGCGCCGCCAAGAAGCAGGCGAATTTGATCGTTGAAGAAGCGAGTGCGCGCGGGGAAGAACGCAAGAATGAATTAGTGGCCAAAGCCAAGGAAGAAATTGGCCAAGTCATTAATACAGAAAAAGAAAAATTAGCGCGCGATAAATCGGAAACTTTGAAAGAAATCAAGAAAGAGGTGGCGGATTTAGTAATTATGACGGTTGAAAAATTATTGAATGAAAAAATGACGGGCGATAAAGACAGAGAGTTGATAAAAAAGCTTGTTAAATAATTATGAAAATATCAGTCCAACAATACGCGAAAAGTTTGTATGATTCTGTCTACGGAAAAACCGAAAAAGAAGCCAAGGCTGTCTTGAAAAATTTTGTCGCTCTTTTGGGCAAGAATCGAGAACTAAGCCGCGCTGAAGAAATAATCGGCGCTTTTAATGAATTATGGAATAAAGAGCACGGCGAAGTTAACGCGGTTTTATTAAGTGCGCGCGAATTAGGCCCGACTGCCCGAGAAGTAGTTGTTAATTATCTGAAAGAAAAAACCGGCGCCAAAAGCATTACCTTAGATGAAGAAGTTGACAAAAAATTAATGGGTGGTTTTGTTTTGAAATACGATAGCAAAGTTTTGGACGGGAGTTTGAAGACAAGTCTGGGGGAATTAAAGAATAAAATTAGAAGTTAGTATTTTTGAAATAAAAAAACCACCCTGGAGGGGTGGTTGATAAGGATCATTAGAGCGGCTCACTCTTTTTTGTTCTTTTTCTCTAACAGCTCTTTAATCTGTTCGATCCGAGCCATGATCAGGCTGGTACAGGAAAATCCGGCGAATAATAACGACAAGCTAAGTTTTATGATTAACTTATCGGTATGGGTATCTCCAGTTAGCAACACGTTTATGTTGGGGGAAAAAATAAACAAGAAGGCGAAGTAAAAAACAGCCGCCAGCACATAATAGAAATTTTTCATGATTAATTAAGGTACGACACAAAATGAATAATCAATATATTTTAAAATAAACTAAATAATATGTCAACTACAAAGGATTTCATAATTGAACAGCTGAAGTCGGAAATATCCGGTTACAAGGCTGAAATTAGCGAAAAATCTGTTGGAAAAGTCCTTAAAGTTTCCGATGGCATCGCTTTAATTTCCGGTCTGGCCGAAGCCATGATGTCGGAAATTTTAACATTTAAAACTGAAAAAGGCGAAGTGGCCGGCGTAGCTTTAAATCTTGAAGAAAATCAAGTTGGTGCGATTATTTTAGGAGATTATACAGTCATCAAAGAAGGTGATGAAGTTCATGCCACTAAGAGGATTTTGGAAGTACCGGTCGGTGAAGCGGTTATCGGCCGCGTTTTGAATCCGCTTGGCGAACCGTTAGACGGCAAAGGAAAAGTTGAAACCAATAAATTTT
This sequence comes from uncultured Gammaproteobacteria bacterium, assembly GCA_964648205.1. GTDB lineage: Bacteria > Patescibacteriota > Patescibacteriia > Patescibacteriales > UBA12465 > UBA12465. The sequence continues at coordinate 129,888 of CAZYNT010000001.1, read as the reverse complement.
ATCCGGTTGAAAAAATTGCCCCCGGTGTTATTACCCGCGCCTCCGTCAAAGAACCAGTACAAACCGGTATTAAAGCGATTGACGCCATGATTCCGATCGGCCGCGGCCAGCGCGAACTTATCATCGGCGACCGCCAACTGGGCAAAACCGCTATCGCGATTGATACGATTATCAACCAGAAAGGGCAGAACATGAAATGCATCTATGTGGCGATTGGCCAAAAAGAGTCCAAAGTGGCCGGTATCGTTGCGAAATTGACGGAAGCGGGCGCGATGGATTATACGACGATTGTTTTAGCCGGCGCTTCAACTTCCGCCTCCCTATTATATATCGCTCCCTATGCCGGCTGCGCGATGGCGGAATATTTTTGTGATAAAGGCGAAGATGTTTTAATCATTTATGATGATTTGTCTAAGCACGCCGTTTCTTATCGCGAAATTTCCTTGCTTCTTCGCCGCCCCCCGGGCCGCGAAGCTTATCCGGGCGATGTTTTTTATTTACACTCCCGTTTACTTGAGCGCGCTTGCAAATTAAATAAAGAATACGGCGGCGGTTCAATTACTGCCCTGCCGATTATTGAAACCCAAGCCGGAGACTTGTCTGCTTATATCCCGACGAACGTCATTTCCATTACCGACGGCCAAATTTTTTTGGAACCGGATTTATTCTATAAAGGTAATCGTCCGGCCGTTAACGCCGGTCTATCCGTTTCCCGCGTCGGTTCATCTGCGCAAATTAAAGCCATGAAGAAAGTGGCCGGAAAGATGCGCTTAGAAGCGGCCCAATACCGCGAGCTCGCCGCTTTTGCGCAATTCGGTTCGGATTTGGACGCGGATACAAAAAAGAAATTGGACCGAGGCCAAAGATTATACGAAATTTTCAAACAAGATCAATATCAGCCACTGGAAGTCGCTAAACAGGTAATTACTTATTATTCCTTGATTAACGGCTTTATGGACAATGTTCCTGTAGAAAAAATCAGAGAATTCGAAATTGGCTTATATAAATATGCCGATTTGAACAATGCGGTTCTAAAAGCGATTAATGAAAAGAAGGAATTGAGCGAGGAAATAGAAAATGAAATAAAAAAATTGATTGCCGATTATAAAGGAACCTTGGATTATCTAATTAAGTAAAATCATGGCGAAGACTAAAGAAATCTCCCGCCGCATAAAATCGGTGGCCTCTACCAAGAAAATAACCAAAGCGATGGAGGTCGTGTCCGCGGCGAAGATGAGAAAAGCAATTGAAGCAGTTTTAAAAACCCGCACTTATGCTAACTTAAGCTGGGAGACGGTTTTGCATTTGTCGCGCCTTGAGAGATCGCGCAGCGAATCTTTGCACGCTTTGCTCAAGCCTCGGAAGAAAATTAATAGGGTTGCAATCATTCTGATTACTTCTAACCGCGGCATGTGCGGCGGTTATAATGCGGCCGTGATCGCCAAAGCGAAAGAATCAATCGCCAAGCACCCGGTACCGACCGATTTTATTTTAGTCGGCCGGAAAGGCACGGCTGTTCATCGGCAAAATTATAGCGTCGCGGCGGAGTTTCCTAAAAGCGACATTTTAACCGACGCCCGGGAGATTTATCCGATCGTGAAGATGGCCTTGAGCGATTATGCCCATAAAAAATACGATAAAATTTTGGTAGCCTATACTGATTTTGTAAATCCAGCCAAACAGATTCCCCGCGTTAAACAATTGGTGCCGGTCGAAATTGAAAGCGAAGAGAATTATCTCGGCATTGTCGGCGAAGATCCAAAGGTTGGTTTGACCAAGGAAATGTTAAGCGAGAAAACCAAAAAACATTTGAGCGCCGCTGATTATGTTTATGAATATGCGTTTGAACCGAGTCCGCGCGAAGTTTTGGATAAAATGATACCGCGCTTAGTTGAAATTCAATTGTATCAAGCATTTTTAGAAGCTAATGCATCTGAACACAGTGCGAGTATGACGGCAATGCACCAGGCGACGGAAGCGGCGACCGACATGGTTAATGAATTAACATTGTTTTATAATAAAGCGCGCCAAGCCGGTATCACGGCGGAAATCGCGGAAATCAGCGCCGGGGCGAATGCCTTGGCGGAATAAAAAAAAGTCGCCGCAGCGACTTAGAGTGCAATTAGAGAAATTCATTTCCAACCGAAGATAATAGAAAGAAAAATAGCCAGACAAGAAAATATTCCTACTATTATTAGAGTTATCATAAATTTCCCAAACCAGTCGTCCCATCTCCAACCGCCGAGTATTTTCGCCGCATTCCCAAAAATAGGGAAGCGTAAAATTGTGCAGATACTACAAAATATTAGACAGAAAATACTTAAATTTTTCATTTCCGATATTCCGAAAATAACCGTTGCTCCTAAGCTTATGATGATTAAAACTAGGAATAATATCTTTACTGTTTTCATGGTTATGATGTTTAATGAAATTTACGTAAAAAGAACTATTTAATAAATAAATTTACAATATTTAAAATAATTTGTCAATAATAAGAAATAATATGTCCGAACACAAGACAAACATCGGGGTTATCAAACAAGTCATCGGCGTCGTCGTTGATGTCTATTTTGCGGATAAATTACCCGAAATTTACAATGCTTTGGAAGTTGAATTAAAAGGCCAAAAATTGATTTTGGAAGTTGAACAGCACATTGGTTCAAACTTGGTGCGCACCGTCGCCATGGGCACAACGGATGGCCTAAAGAGAGGCGACCAGGCGGTTGATACAGGCACGGCCATTTCCGTTCCGGTAGGCACGGAAACATTAGGGCGCATTTTTAACGTGCTGGGCGACGTCGTTGACGGCGGGAAACCGGTTAAGACAGAAAAGAGATATCCTATACATCGGCCGGCGCCAAAATTTGTCGACCAATCTATTAAGGCGGAAGTTTTAGAAACAGGCATCAAAGTCATTGATTTGATCTGTCCGATTGTCAAAGGAGGCAAAGTCGGAATGTTCGGCGGCGCTGGTGTTGGGAAGACTGTAGTTATTCAAGAGTTGATTCATAATATCGCCTCCGAGCACGGCGGTTATTCAGTATTCGCCGGTGTCGGAGAAAGAACGCGCGAAGGTAATGATTTGTACCATGAATTTAAAGAATCGGGCGTTATTGATAAAGTATCAATGGTCTTCGGCCAGATGAACGAACCGCCAGGCTCGCGTGCCCGCGTCGCTTTGTCGGGTCTCTCAATCGCCGAATATTTCCGTGATGAAAAAAATCAAGATGTTTTATTCTTCGTTGATAATATTTTCCGCTTCACTCAAGCCGGCTCCGAGGTGTCCGCTCTTTTGGGTCGCATGCCTTCGGCTGTAGGTTATCAGCCGACTTTAGCTTCAGAGATGGGAGAACTCCAAGAAAGAATTACTTCAACCAAGAACGGCTCCATTACTTCCATTCAAGCGGTCTATGTGCCGGCTGATGATTTGACCGATCCGGCGCCGGCAACTACTTTTGGTCACTTAGATTCCACTGTTGTGTTATCCCGTTCATTATCAGAGTTAGGTTTATATCCGGCCGTTGACCCGTTAGATTCGTCTTCAATCGTTCTTGATCCGAAAGTAGTCGGCCAAGAACATTATGAAGTGGCTCGCGGCGTCCAAAAGATTTTGCAGCGCTATAAAGATTTGCAAGATATCATCGCTATCTTGGGTATGGAAGAACTATCTCAAGAAGATAAGGTTATTGTGGCTCGCGCGCGCAAGATTCAGAAATTTTTATCTCAGCCTAATTTCGTAGCTGAAACTTTCACCGGCCGACCCGGAAAATATGTTAAATTAACCGATACCGTCCGCGGTTTCAAGGAAATTTTGGATGGCAAGCACGATGACAAGCCGGAAGATAGTTTTTATATGAAAGGCGGGATTGAAGAAATTAATGAAGCCTAGATTATTGCCTAGATTATTATTAATAGCTAGATTATGTCTCAAAAGACAATAAAATTTGAAATCGTTACTCCAGAGCGAGTAGTTTTAAAGCAGGAGGCGCTTCAAGTTACGGTACCGACCACCAGCGGGGAAATTACGATTTTGCCCGATCATATTCCCTTGGTTTCAATTTTGCAGCCGGGAGTTATTGAAGTTAAGCGGGCCGATAATATAGTTGAAATTATGTCTGTTTCCGGAGGTTTTATTGAAGTTTTAAAGGATAAAATAGTTATTTTGGCCGATACCGCCGAACGCGCCGAAGAGCTTGACGAAGAAAGGATTAAAGAAGCTCATAAGCGGGCGGAAGAGTTGAAGAAAAATGCGCATGATCAGGATGATGTTCAATTTACGGAAGTGGCCGCAAAACTAGAAAAGGAATTAGCTCGCCTAAGAGCGGTTAATAAATGGCGGAAGATTAAAGGCACGGACACTAAAGGGCAATAAATTATTTAGCGTACAGTCAAATAAATATAAAGTATGTTTAACAAACCAGAAAAAATAACTATGGAACACGGAAATCATGAAGAATTATTGACGGCGGCTTGGGAAAAATCACGATTCAATGAAATTATCCAGCAACTTAATGCCGGTCAAAAAATTGCCGCGGTTATTGAAAAAATTCCAGGCTTTAAAGAAGCTTTTGATCATGAGCTGGATACTTTAGATTGTTCCGACGGTCGCGTTGTAAGCGGTCCTAAACTAGGTTTAGCCGGCGAAGGGATTGTTGCCGATAGTCAGGAAAAGGAAATTGTCGCCGCCGCTTTAATTAGACAGCGCGAACGTCTTGGCCGACCCCTGACTATTACCGGTCATGAGGGTTGCGGCGCAGCGGCTTTGATGTATCCCGGACCGGATAGCGACCGGCACGGTTATCAGGGTGCTAAAGATCTGGCGGAAAAAACCGGCAATCAATACAAAGAAGTTGATCATAGCCAGTTTATTTCCCCGGTTCATAACGAACGGCTTTTGCTCGTTGAAGCGACCGGGCATTTTGATGCCGCCAATTGGGAAAATTTCCCGCCGCAATTTATCAGCTCTGCTCCTTTTTTAGGACTCAGTGGCGCTTATTTACAAAAAGAGCTGCCAGCTTTGACCGGCATTGCCTTAGGCGACCACGGGTTAGGCGAAAGATTCACGACGGAGGCGCCTTTTTATATCATCATTTCGGCTAATAATGAAACAGAGCTAAAACAACTAACCGCAATAGCTGCAGAAACATTAAAACCCTTCGGTGATCGCGTGAAAGTTGACGGTTTTATTGCTCCTAACTTAGAGAAGTAAACTATTTTGCTAAATTATTTTAAAAGGCCATTTGTAAATGGCTTTTTTAAATTAGAGCCAGAGCCAGGCCAAGATAACTAAGCCGAGAGCCACCCGGTACCAGCCGAAAGGAGAAAAATTATTTTTCTGGATGAATTTAATAAAGAATTTGACGCCGATAATCGCCGTGATAAATGAAGTGATGAAGCCGATCATCCAAATTATTAAGCTCTGGCTATCAAGAGCCAAAAGAGCTGAGCGACTTTTTAATAAATCAAGCCCGGTAGCGGCGAGCATCGTCGGGATAGCCAGCAGGAATGAGAATTCAACAATGTTTTTTTTGTTTATTCCCAAACTCAAGCCACCGATAATGGTTGCGGCCGCTCGGGAAACGCCAGGAATAATCGCAAGTGCTTGAAAAATGCCGATTAAAACGGATTGTTTATAAGAAATATTAATTTCCTCTGAGTTATTAACTATATTTTTGCGCGCATAATATTTTTCAAACAATATTAAAATAACACCTCCAATTAGAAGTGCGCCGGCAATGATATAATTATTATTCATCAAATAGTTTTTGACTATTTTATAAAATATTAAACCAATAATGGCCGTCGGGATAAAAGCGGTTGCGATTTTGCCGATTAGGCTCCAGGATGACCAGATTTTTTTCCAGTAGAGGACAACGACAGCGAGAATCGCACCCAGTTGAATAGAAATTTCAAAAGTCTTTAAAAATTCCGTAGCCGGAATCTTAAGCCATTCGGCGGCAATAATCATATGCGCCGTAGAAGAGATGGGCAGAAATTCAGTTAAGCCCTCGAGTATGCCCAAAATTAAACCATGAAGTATTGTCATATTTTAATTTTACCCTATATTTAGTAGAATTGTAATCCCTTGACGTTTTTATTAGTATATGTTATTCTATGAGAAAAATATAGAACCGATCTTTAAAATTTATTTCGCCATAGCAGAAAGAGGCTTATTTTAAGCAATTTTCTGCTGTGGCAAAATCAACGACGGTGTGCCCCGGTATTAACCCGTAACGAGTTCTTAAAAAATGAACAAAGTTACAAAATATGGAGGAATTGACGATGTCAAAAAATTATTCAATTGGAGCTATGAATCAATTAGGCGACGCCCTTGAAAACGCTGGATTTTCCGCTGAGGATGTCACCAAGCTGAAGCAGTTTGGAAATTTAAAAGGCCTCAAGGATGTTTTATGCGGGAAAGCCGAGATAAAATATCCAGAACACCTTATCGACTGTGATGCCGCCCCCTTTACCCTCAATGGTTGGTCTGTTGAAGAACACAAAAAAGGCGGATTATTAAAATTTAATTCTGCCAAAATTTCCCTCTATCCGTCCGAAAAACAGAAAAATGGAAGCATCAGCGGACATGATCTGAGAAAAGAATTATCTGGTAAGCCGGTAATGAACGCCAATGTTCTTGATTATTTATTTGCGCACCCCGAGCTTATTCCAGAAGAATGGAAAGACCAAACCATCTTTTTCTGGGGTACGATTTATCGCAGCTCCGTTGGCTGCCTCTACGTTCGTTGCCTCTACTGGGATGGTTCCGAGTGGGGCCGGGGCTACCGCTGGCTTGGTAGCGGCTTCGGCTCCGGCGATCTTGCCGCCATCGCAAGTTGATTTCAGACTTTAACTCTTTAGTCTTCTGACTTTTGAAATTTGTCCTCGGACCTTGGTTTATAAACATAACGTTTATAAATTAAGGTCCTTTTTTATTTGTTCAAGCCCTCGGTTTTTGCTATAATATAAGTAATATGAAAAAAGAAATCAATTATAAAAATAATTTTAAAAAATCACATAAAAAACCAATCATTGTCGCTGTTTCCGGTTATTTCAACCCGCTCCATATCGGGCACCTGGAAATGATTAGAAAAGCTAAGAAGCTGGGCGATAAATTAGTGGTAATTGTCAATAATGATAAGCAGGTGGCTCTGAAAGGAAGGGTCCCCTTCATGTCAGAAAAAGACAGAATAGAAATTATAAAAGCTTTGCGTGATGTGGACAAAGTATTTTTGTCGATTGATGACTATAAATTGCCGAGCGGAGAAATACCGGTGATAAAATCATTAGCTAAAGTCAGGCCGAATATTTTTGCTAACGGAGGAGATCGTCACAATATCGTGAACGTTCCGGAATATGATATTTGTAAAAAATTGAATATAAAATTAGTCGACGGATTAGGCAATAAAATTCGAGCTAGTTCGGAAATGATCGCTCGCGCCGCAAAAGCTAAGTTGCATGTGATTGAAAATAAATAAAAGGCAGTTATGAAGAGAATTACCAAATATTTTTTGATTGTTGCCGCCGTTTTCTTGGCTACCAGCCTGGTTATTGGTATTTTTTATATCCGCCTTGCTTATCGCGCGCTTGTCGCCAACGAAAAAAATTTTCCTCCGGTGATTGCGAGAATCTTGGAAAAGCTGACGCGGCCGAAGCCGGAACCGGTCGTTATCTTAAAACCGGAAGAGACCATTCAAATTATTGAGGGTTGGAGCAGCCAGGATATTGCCGAGTATCTGGAAGAGAAGGGTTTTTATAAGAAAGATGAGTTTTTTAAGGCAGCCGGCTTGCCTCGAACTGATTATCGAAAGAATAATCAGACGGCGGTGCCCAATGATTTTTCTAAAGAATTTAGTTTTTTGGATGATAAGCCCAAACATTACGGGTTAGAAGGCTATCTTTTCCCCGATACTTACCGAGTATACGCAAGTTCGACGGTCACCGAGGTTATTGAAAAAATACTGGCGAATTTCGATAAGAAATTAACGCCGAAAATGCGCTCCGACATAAAGTCACAGGGAAAAACTGTTTATGAAATAATAACTTTGGCTTCAATTGTCGAAAAAGAGGCGCCGATAGATTATCAGGCGGATAATAATCGCGACGCTCGGATTATCGCCGGAATATTCTTGAACCGTTTGAAAATCGGCCAGGGTCTGCAGTCGGATGCGACGCTTTCTTATATTTATGGAGATAATAAACCGGTGCACAGCGGAACAGAATTAGAGGTTAACTCCCCTTATAACACTTATAAATATAGAGGGCTCCCGCCCGGACCGATTTGTAATCCCGGAATTATCGCGATTGAAGCGGCGATTTATCCGATTGCCACCGATTATAATTATTTTTTAACTCCGAAAGGCAAGGCAGAGGTTGTTTATGCCCGAACCTACGAAGAACATCTGCAAAATAAATATAAATATTTAAAATAAATTAAGTATATGTTCGGCGATCAAGAGATAATCATACCATCAGGCGCGCCCAGCGACAACCTCAATGGCCGCCCGGACGGCCATTCGACAAAAAAGAAAATTTTTCTGGTTATCGGCCTCGTTTTGCTCTTGGCGGTTTTAATTTTTGGTATTTTCTTCGGAGTTAAAAATTTTTGGCCGAAGAAAGATAACCCGAATAATAAGCCGAAAGTAATCGAACCGGTAGCGACGGCGACGCCTAATCTTTTACCGAACCTGAGTCTGCCCTTAACCGCCACAACCAGTGATGCGACTTCGACTTTTTCTAATATCGCCATAGAATATATAGCTTTCGCCGATTTTTATAAAACATCAGACAATAAGATAGAGCCTAAATTCCAAGATTATAAATTGCCGCTTAATGTTAAGATTGATGTCTTAAATTATTATGATTTATCGCGCAAGCTTAATCTTGATCCGGCGTTGGCCGGCCTTAATAGTTCCGGCTTCGCTGTGATTGATAATCCTTGGGTGAAAGAGGCGCCGGATTTTTATTCCATTTATTCTAATTTAGAAGAGAAGCAGATCCCCTTCCTGATTACGTCTGATTTCATTATTTATTATTATCAGACTGTCCTAAAAAAGGCCTTCAAAGATATCGAGGAAAATATTTTTTACGATAACCTTTGGAGCATTAACAAAGATCTTTATAATTCCGCAAAGAATCGTTATGAAGCCCGCTTGGCGGCGATTGGGAATGTTAACGATTCCGTCCTTGAAGGCGAGAGATTGGAAGTGGCCTTTTTCGCGGTCGCGCTTGAACTCCTTAAACCCGCGTCCGACCAGATAGCGCCCAAAGGGATGCTTGATGATAAGAATAAATTTGTTTCTGCCGAAGCGGAACGTTTCTACTTCGTGACTCCGCCTTATCTTCGAGATGACGTTCTGCGTGAAGTCAAGCTGATCCGGGAAAGCAAGGAAAAAACCAAGTCGCCCGTCATGCTTTATACGCGCGATTATAAAGATTTTCTCATTCCTGTCGATTATCGGGGCAATGCCCGGCTGAATAATTTTTATTTGACCACTAAATGGCTAAACTCCATATTTCCTTTGAATTATCGGGGCGCCAGCTGCCCCAACTGCTTGGTTGATAAAGAAGATTGGCGCTTAGAAATGATTGCGGCCAGTTTCATTTCCGCCGATTTTTCCGATTTGCCGGAATTAAAAAATAAATGGGCGCGGATTTATAAGGTTATGTCTTATTTTAATCCTTTGCGCGAGGATTTAAACTATGTTTATTACCGCGATGCGCTTAAATCAGTCTTTGGAGAGGATTATAAGATTGAAGAGCTGTTTGATGACAAGAATCCTGAAGCAAAAAATAATCTGCAGCGCTTGCAGGCGAAATTAAATGCTTTGGAATTTTCTCCCTTTTTAGGAGCAATTGATAAGAAAGATCCGGCCATTAATTATCGCCAAGGATTCAAGATGCTGATCGAGGGCTATTCGCCCAATGATTATATTTTTTCCAAATTGATTTATCCAAATATCGACACCTATCAAGGAACGGCTATCGGAAAAAACAATATTACCGCTTGTTCCATAAAAAGCGCTTACCGGCGATGCAACGGCTTTGCGCTTGATATCATCAATCTCGTCCAGCCGCTCGCCAACAATTCTTATTTTGAAGAAAATTCCGCCTATCTTTCTTATGACCAGGAAGTTAAGACTCTAAAAGACAAATTAAATCAAGATATGGTCTGGCATACGAACAATTATTGGTCGATGGTTTCCGTTATTTCCGCTTATCTGAACATGGAAAAGTCCAATCAGCCGCTATTCAGCCGTTCGACCGCCTGGCGCGATCGGACTCTTGATACGGCCGTCAGCGCCTGGATCAACATGCAGCTTCCGACTGACAAGTTTTCCGTCAATAAATTATCCAAAGGGCAGAGCTTCAATAATTTTTCACGGTTTAACGACAGTGCTTATGTCGAACCGAATCTGAATTTGATAAACGAGCTTTTGGCCAATAGCGTCATGATGCAAAAGATGTTTTCCGCCTTGCAGGTCACTAGCGAGGTCGTTTCCGTTTCCAGCGCCCTGCAGATGGCCAATGATAATCTGACCGCTCTTCGGAGCGTGGTGATAAAAGAGATAAGCGGCGAAAAATTGGGTCCGGAAGATAATGAGATAATCGGTAATTTCGCGAAGCAGTTGACGATTGAAAAAAATGGCATCGCCCCCAAGCAGATATCCCTTAAATTGCCCGGACTAAAAAACGGCCTCAAAGAAGATATCGGCCGTTTGAAATTAATGGTTTTAATCCATCAAGACGGTGAAGACAGAGTTTTCTCGGTCGGGCCAGTTTGGGATTATATTGAAAGCCGTTAGGGAAGATACTTGAAGATATAAACTTCATTGTTAACGGTTTGCCAGGAGTCAGCTTTTAATTTAGCCGCGCTTATAACCTTAGCGCTTTCAAACCAATATTTATTAACAACCAAATAAGATTCTCTAACCCCAGTCAAAGCCCGAGCTTGAGCCATGGTTTCGCGACTGGGGTTTTTGTATACCATATCCAGGTAATATTTATAAAGCTGCCCGCCGGTGGGGATAGGGTAAAAATATAGAGGGCCGCCGGGGGTATCGTAATAATGATCGAAACCAAGTTCTTTTAAAGCGGCTACGCTCACCTGCTGGTTAGCTAGAGCAATATATGGAGCCGCGGCTTCCTGGTCGATTAAGTGGACGGCCGCCAAGTCGTTTTTACTGGTACTATAACCGCGAGAATTAAAATATTTGTCGAAACGAGGATAAGAAACGTAAAGACTAGTTGTAATCAGGGTGGTTCCGAAAACGAGCCAGACTATTTTTATCGGTTTTTCTTGGGAGAGGATTAGATCGATAAAATTTTGCAAGCCGGCGCTGATGAAAGGCAGGCAGAAAATTAATATCAGGACCAAGAGGCGACCGGCGAAATTAGTTTGCTCATAACTAATCAGATCGGTAAAAACAATTTGGCTGGAAATAATGAAGGCGATTATAAGAGCCAGGTTAATAAAAATCAGGCTTTTGAATCTTGGTCTTTGTTTTCTTTGGTAGAACCAAATTAAGCTCGCGCTAATTATTAAAATCAACCAAAGGGCGTAGTTATAATAAAAAAAGTAAACGAAATTCAAAAGCCAGTTCTCTCCGCCGGCGCCGGTCAGAGGGGTGAATAAATTTTTTAGAGGCTCGATCAGGAAATGAAAATTCCATTGCAGAGTTTTCAGGCTGCTGCCGCCGCCCATAAACAAAGCGAGAGGTAAAATCAGGGCACTAGCGGCGAAAAGAAAATATTTTAAGAATTGATAAGTATTTTTTTTAATTTGGTCGGCTTTATCGATAAGTCTGAGGCTGAGCCACCAGGCGAGGGCGGGTATGCCGGTTAGCGGGTGGATAGCTAGAGCGGCTAAAGACAGGATGAGGGGCCAGAGAGGGTTTGTTTTTGTGAGGCCGAAAGTAACCGCCAAGATAAGGAAAAGGTAGCTTAGGTTTTGAGGGGTCGTCGCAATGAAAGGGGAAAAAGTTAAAGCCAAAAGAAAAAGCGGCGCCAAAAAACGGCTCGGCTTTGAATTGTTTTGGTCCATTAGCCGATAACTGGCAAGCGGCAGAAAAATCGCGGCGAGGACCGGAACAAGAAACTTATTTAAGAGATAAATTGAAAGGCCGCTTAATTTATGGAGAACGATGATTAATCCGTATTCGCCCAGATAGTAAAGAGGTTTAGGGGTCACCAAGCCTTTTTTATCAATTAATTCCATGGTTGCCTGGTGGATGAACGGATCGAAACCGTAGCCGATTTTATAAATTATCGCCGCGACTGAAAAGCTTAGGAAATAATGAGCCGAGAGAATAATCAGCTTGCCGGTCGAAGATATTTTGTTTTTAAAAATAATAAAGACCAGAATCAGGGAGCTGATAGCATAAAGAACAAAGAAGCTCGAATTAACGACTTGCCAGGGAGAAATAAGAGCCCGGTCGCTTCTATCTAGAAAGAGCTGGTAGAAGATGATGGCATAGAAAAAAATATAAATTAAATAGGGCCAGTAGTTTAATAGGTTTATTTTATTTTTTTCTTTAATATTAGCCTTATTTTCTGGTATAGTCGAATTTTTAAATAGGTATTTACGTATAACAAAAAAACTGCTAATAGTAAGGAGCATGATGACAGCCACGGCCAGCCAATTTAGAGCATAGAAATAATAAACAATCGTTCCGTATATAATGATAAACGAGAGGAAAAGCAGTAAATATTCGGGTAAATTAAGGCTAATTTTATTGAGTTTTTCTCTTATATCCAGCATGATTTAATAATAGCAAATTCTTGCTAAAATAGGTAATTTTAGGTAACATTTAGATGATGAAAATAAATTGGTCCAATTTAATAAATCCAATAATCGTCACCCTTCTGGCGCTCATTTTTTTTAGCGCGACTTCGAGTTTTAATTATTTGACGCAGGATAAAAATTATACAAAATGGACATCACCCGATGAAACTGCTAATTATTTTTTCAGCAAGCGGTTGAGCGAAACCGGGCAATTAGCTTATTTTGATTCAGCGGCCATGGTCGGCGATAATTTAGTGATGCCGCGCAGTTTGCGCAGCGACTTCGGCTGGGTTAAGCCGGTTAGTTTTCTGGGAATTATTTTAACCTATGGCAGTCTGGGCGCTTGGCTGGGAATAGGTATTATCCCATTTTTAACGCCCTTTTTTGCGTCTCTGGGAATCATTATTTTTTATGCCCTCGTGAGTCGTATCTTTAAAAATAAGCGGATCGGCCTTTTGTCGGCTTTTTTACTGACTACTTTTCCGGTCTATATTTATTATACAGTAAGAAGCATGTTCCATAATATTTTATTTATTGTTTTTTTGTTAGCCGGCGTCTATCTGCTCTCGCTGGCGCTGGGCGAAAAAAATAAAATTAAGCTTTGGGAGAGACTGAGGACAAGTTTTTTTTCTTTCAAGATGAAGCGCATTCGGACCCTGCAGATAGTCGCCGCTTTTTTTTCCGGCCTGCTTGTCGGCCTCGCTCTTATCACCCGCACCTCAGAATTACTTTGGCTTTTTCCGGTTTTTGCTATCTTTTGGCTATTTTATGCGCGCCGCCTCGGGCTTATAAAATTAATCCTGTTTTGCGCTGGTTTATTTCTGGCGCTTTTGCCGGTAGCTTATTGGAATAATATTTTGTATCAATCATCTTTCCGCGGCGGCTATAATGAAATGAACCGTTCGCTTGATGAAATCGGGCAGGCGAGCGGGGAGGTGGTTAAATGGACATTTCTGGGGCAGATTGATAAATATAGCGAATATTTTGCGACTTTAAGCCATAATGTTTTTTATTTCGGTTTTAATAAGCCGCAATCAATAGACATGGCCCGCCATTATATTTTGGAAATGTTTCCGATTTTAGTTTATGCCGGCGCCCTGGGGCTCCTGCTCCTGCTTATTCAAAATATTAGACGCTTTCAAAAAAAATATTTAGTTTATGTTTTGGTTTGGGGAGTTTTAGCGGTTATTCTGGTCTTTTATTATGGCAGCTGGAAATTCAATGATAATCCAGATCCGAATCGCTTTACCATCGGCAATTCATATACGCGCTATTGGCTACCGATTTATTTAATGCTCCTGCCTCTAGTCGCCTTGGCGATAGAACGGACGACGCGCGCTCTGCTTTTAATCAGTGAAAAAACAAAGGGCCGGATCCAGAAAATATTAGCCGGGGGGCTGCAGGCAGCCGCCATCTTGGTGATTTCTTTTAACGGCGTCATGTTTGTTCTTTTCGGCTCAGAAGAGGGGTTGGCTTATCTTTATCATAATAATTTAGCGGAACGCGTTAATGCGGAAAAAGTTTTTGCGCTGACAGAGCCGTCAGGAATTATTATTACCCAGTATTATGATAAATTTTTTTTCCCGGAAAGGCGTATCATCATGGGCAAGCTCCCCAATGATGAAATCTTAACGGCGGTTAAGAAGCTGGTGCGTTATTATCCGGTTTATTATTATAATTTTTACTTGAATGACAAAGACGTCGCTTATTTGAACGAGCGTAAATTTTTACCCTATAATTTAGAGATGAAGTTTATAAAAAAAATTAACGCCAAATTCGGCCTATATCAATTAAACGCTAGGCCGGATTTAATCTTAGAAACAAATGCCCAAAAAAAATAAAACTTATCATATTATCACCATCGGTTGCCAGATGAATAAGGTCGACAGCGAGCGTCTGGCTGCTTTTTTAGAAGAGAAAGGTTTTAAGGCGGCCCGCGATAGCAAAAAAGCCGATGTGGTTATAATCAATACTTGCGGTATCCGGCAAATGGCCGAAGATCGGGTTTACGGTTTGGTAAATACTATCCGCAAGGCTAACTTGGCCGCTAAAATCGTCGTCGCGGGATGCTTGAGCAAGCGCGACGATGTTAAAAAACGCTTGGCTAACCGAGCGGATATATTTTTGCCCATTAACGAGATGCTGCAGCTCCCGGAGCTTTTAACCGGTGAAGAATTAGAGCCTAAATTCAGCTTAGACGCCGTGCGTTTAAAGCAAGGCGAGAAATATTTGGAGATTGCCCCGAAACACGAGAAGCCGTTTACTGCCTATGTGCCGATTGGCAATGGCTGCAATAATTTTTGTTCTTATTGCGTCGTGCCTTATGCCCGGGGGCGGGAGGTTTACCGCGGAGCCCGAGAAATAATTAAAGAAACAAGAGGTTTGATTGAACGAGGCTATAAAGAAATCATTTTAATTGCGCAAAACGTTAATAGCTACCATGATAAGAAATATAATTTTCCGCAGCTGCTAAGCGCGGTCGCAAAAATTCCGGGTGATTTTTGGGTTAGATTTTCTTCCAGCCACCCCAAGGATATGAGCGCTGAACTTATTAAAGCTATAGGTGCTTCGGACAAAATCTGCGCGCACCTCCACCTGGCCGTTCAATCGGGCGACGACAAGATTTTGGAAGCTATGAACAGAAAGTATACGGCGAAACATTACGAAGGCTTGATTAAAAAAGCGCGGGCCGCCAAGCCGGGGATTGCGATTACAACCGATGTTATCGTCGGCTTTCCCGGAGAAACTAAAAAACAATTTGAAAATACCGCTAAGTTATTTCGCCGGGTAAAATTTGATTTAGCTTACATCGCGCAGTATAGTCCGCGTCCCGGAACTGTTTCTTCAAGAATGAAAGATAATATAAGCCAAGAAGAAAAAAAGCGCCGTGAAGAAGTTTTAAACGATATTTTAAAAAAGACTGCCCTGGATAATAACAAAAAATATTTAGGAAAATCAATTAAAGTCCTAGTTGAAGGCATAAATAAGCGCGGCAAATATTACGGCAAAACCAGCACCTACCAGACCGTTTTAATCCGAACAGCCGCCAAGGCCAAGCAGAAATTAATCGGCCAGTTCGTGCTGGTTAAAATAAGCGCCATCTTGCCCTTTGCCTTGGAGGGCGATTTATCAAAATAAAAAAGGGAGGCCAGAGCTCTTTTTTCAGAGTCGACTCTCCCCCTTTTTTCACTTTTTTTACCCTCCTTGTGGGGCTTTTGACAGAATTTCGTTTCCGGCTTGTTCAATTTCAACTGGGAACACTCCGATAACTCTTGCCTTTACGCTTTCTTGGCTCTGAGTGCGACTGTTCATGACGGACATTGCTGTCCCTGGTGGTGAATGATAGTTTTTCACTTTTCCTCCTTTTCTGGCCCATCGAGCCGATTAAATGGTTAATAACTTTGAGAAAGAACCAATATATATTATAGCTTTTTTGTATAATATGACAATAAAAGATATTCACAAACAGAAAATCAATAATAAGCCAAAAGTTTTGGTAATTTTAGGCACGACTTCGGCCGGAAAAACCAGTCTGGGGGTAAAATTGGCCGCGGAATTTAAGGGGGAGATAATTAGTGCCGATAGCCGCCAAGTTTATAAAGGTATGGATATCGGTACGGGCAAGGATTTAAAAGAGTATAAACTAAATGGCAAGAAAATAAAATATCACTTGATTGATGTCGCCAGTCCGAAGCAACAGTTCGACGTTTCTAAATATCAGGAATTGGCTTTTAAGGCGATTAGAGATATTTTGAGGAGAAATAAATTGCCTATCATTGTCGGCGGCACCGGACTATATCTTCAGGCCGTAGTTGATAATTTAAAATTATCGAGCGTTAAGCCCGATTTAAAAAAACGCGCTCTTTTAGAAAAATTGAGCGCGCCTGAACTATTCGAGAGGTTAAGTAAATTAAAGCCGGAATTTGCGGTCCGCTTAAACAATAGCGACAAACATAATAAACGCCGGCTCATCCGCTATATTGAGGTTGTTGGTTCCGATGGTTTTGAAAAAACCGGGCGCCAGGATTCAATTTATGATTTTTTGGTGCTGGGCTTAGATTTCTCGGATGAAATTATAAAAGGGAAGATTATAAAAAGAATTAATGATCGTTTAGACAGCGAAGATATGGTCAAGGAGGTTGAAAATTTACATAAGAATGGCTTGTCTTGGGAGCGCCTGGAAAGTTTTGGCCTAGAATATAAATTCATCAGCCAGTATTTGCAAGAGAAATTCGATTATGAAACCATGGTGGATAAATTAAGCACGGCCAGCTATCGTTTTGCCAAAAGACAGAAGACTTGGTTTAGGCGCTTTGAAAAACAGGGAGGGAAGATCAATTGGATACATAATCAACTTGAGGCTGAGCGCATAATCAAGACCTGGCTCTAATAAGATATTTAGTAAAATAAAAAAGGGGTTCCTGAGGGAGCCCCTTTAAACATTTAAGGGATGTACGAAAGATTACGAACGTGTGCTAATTGGCGACGACGAGTGACATCTCCTACATAGTAATTCATTATTAATTCGTCTGACCAAAGTAGGCGCCAATTTAAATCAAGCGAAATGTGTTTCTCGTCTTGCCTGATCCAGAGCCGGTGCCAGAATAGCCAGGTAATAAGAGCGCCAAGATAATAAAGCGCCTCCGTAAAACTCATTTGCATTCGTAAGCTTTCCACCAAGCTCAAGCGGTAATTATTTGTTTTAGTCAACCAAATAAGTACGGCCACTGATATTTTTTTTCTGTCTTCCATTTTAAAGAACCTCCAAATTGGTTGGTTATTAATTATTTTATTTCAATAATTTTTCAAAAAGCTCGCGGACGATTTTCGGATTAGCTTTGCCGTTGGTTTCCGCCATCACTTGGCCGACAAAGAATTGGAGCAGAGCGACCTTGCCTCCGCGGTAAGCATCGGCTTGGGCTGGGTTAGCCTCGATTATTTTTTTGACCGCGACTTCTAATTCTTCCGTATTATCCATCTGCTCAAGCCCCATTAATTTCATAATGTCAGTCGGGTCGCCGCCATTTTGGTACATTTCTTCCAAAATCCTTTGCCCGGCCGAAGAGTTTATTTTGTCCTGATAAATTAAGCAGACCAGTTCCGCGAAATTTTCGGCCGTTATTTTTAGGTCGGAAATTCTTTTTCCGTCCGCGTTTAAATATTTCAGCAGTTCGCTGGTAATCCAATTGCCGGCGGTTTTTGCCAAACGTTTTTCTTGGCGCTCTTCTTCGTCGCCGTTGGCCTCTATCCAGGCGTCTAATTCGGAGATAACATTTTCCGTCCAATCAGCCAAAGCCTTATCGGCGATTAGGACGTCGGCAATTTCCGGACTGAAATTATATTCACGGATAAAGCGCGTTTTTTTAGCTTGGGGCATCTCCGGCAGTTCGGCTTCCAGTTTCGCGAGCCAGTTGTCGTCGATTTTTAAAGGTGGAATGTCCGGTTCGGGGAAATAACGGTAATCAGCTGAAGTTTCTTTTATTCTTTGGCTGATAGTCGCCGCCTTGTTATCATCCCAGCCGCGAGTTTCAGCTACGATTGCTTCGCCCTTGTCTAGAGCCGCGCTTTGGCGGGCGATTTCAAAGTTAATCGCTTTTTCCACCGCCCGGAAAGAATTAATATTTTTTATTTCAACCTTATTGTTTAAAGTATAGCCTTTCTTAGGCTTGATTAATCCGTTTTTATATTCCCATTTGCCCTTTTCCTGGAGACTGATATTAGCTTCGCAGCGCATTTCGCCTTTTTCCATGTCGGCGTTACTAATATCTAGGTAACGCAATATCTGCTGGTAAGCCTGACAGAATTTTTTAGCTTCCAGGGCGTCTTTAATCACCGGCTCGGTGACAAGCTCCATCAGCGGCGTGCCTGCTCGGTTAAAATCGAGCAGGGTATAGTCTTTATCCTTGAAGTGGGTTGACTTTCCGGTGTCTTCTTCAAGGTGGATGCGCGTAATCATGATTTTGGCGCCGTCGACCTCTAAATAACCGTCGTAGCAGAAAGGAAAATCGTATTGTGAGATTTGATAGCCTTTAGGAAGATCGGGATAGAAATAATTTTTCCGATCAAATTTGGAAAGGCGATTGATTTTGCAGTGCATTGCCAAGCCGGTCATAATAGTCCAATTAACAGCTTCTTGGTTGGGGACGGGCAGGGTTCCCGGATGCCCCAAACAGATCGGGCAAACAGTGGAATTGGGCGCTTTCTGGCTAGCGTCATTATTGCACGCGCAAAACATTTTGCTCTTAGTTTTTAATTCGGCGTGGATTTCCAGGCCGATGATTATATCGTATTTCATTTTTATATAATAGTATAATTAATTTTTGCGGGACTCTAAATCTTTTTTTATTTCAGCATACTCTTCATCCATTTGCCTGCGTATCTTGGCGAGCATTTCCGAGTTGTTATTATAACTTGGCGCTTCATTCTCGGGAGCCCAATGGCCGTCGTTTTTTTCGGCCGACACCCGCTTAAGCTTAGGCGCTTCGACTGGTTCTCTATTCGGCGCTTCCATTGATTTGAAAAAATTTAATAACCCCATATATTCGTTGTTAATTTTTAAAATCGGCCGGAACTGCCAAAACCGTTGGCCGCTCTTTCCGTCTGGTCTTCAATTATTTCTTCTTTGACTTTCAGGTCGGTTACTGTCTGAACCAGAAGCTGGGCGATTTTTTGTCTGGGAATAATGTTAAAAACTTCTTCGCCTAGATTTTTTATAATTATTTTTACTTCGCCGCGGTAATTAGAATCGATTACCCCGCCCATAGTTTTTATACCTTCGAAAGCCAGGCCGCTTTTGTCCCAAATCAAGCCAACATATCCGTCGGGAATAGCGATTTTTAGGCCGGTAGTGACCAGCGCTTGGCCGTAGGGAGGAATCGAATAATAGTCGCTAGAATATAAATCATAGCCGGCGTCGCCTAAATGAGCTTTTTGCGGCAGCTTGGCTGAATTGATTAGTTTTTCAACCCGCAAGATTTTATCAGGAGTTTCCGGGCCGCTTTCCGTCGGTTTCGGGCTATCAGTAATGACGGTTTGGCGGTTATCGGTGATAATGTCGCCGATAGCCTGGAAACCGGAATAGCTGTAAGTTTCTTTGGATTTTGTGGTCATCGGCTCTTCTGTTCTCGGTCCTTCGAGTAGCCCGCGGACGCTTTGCCAGATTTCTTCATGAATTTCTTCTATAGCCAGATTGGCATTTATTTTCCACCAGCCATATTCCTCCCTTAATTTTAAATGCGCCCAGCGCACTTTTATCATCAGGTCTTCATCGTTTTCATGTTTATGGTTGTTTTCTATGGCCTGGCGGAAGCGCTCGCCGTCAAAAAGAAAAACTAAATCCTCGGAGATTAAGTGAGAATTAACGTCCTTAAGAAATTTTTCATCAACTCCAGCGCCTAGTCCCCAGGCGATACCGGTACCCTTATAGTCTTCGGCAATAACATTTATTCCCGCTTTAAGTTTGGCGATTAATTCGGCCTGATATTGCGTACGGTTCATGGCATACATTATTTGCGCTTCGCGGGAATGCAGGTTATAGGGATTGGCGTTTCGTAAATAGTCGTTAAGCATTTGGCCGGAGGGGGATAAATCGTAGATTGGGTATTTTAAGTATTCGGCCTGATAGCCATTAGCCTTTAATCTTTCTACGAGCAACTTTGCCTGCGTGCTCTTGCCGAGGTTATTTATGCCGTAAAAAACTATTAATTTCCCGGGGTAGTTATTCATACTATTTTTCATACTATTTTTCCAACTCAATAATAATTTTTTCGATTTGTTCGTAAAGCTTTTCGAGCGGTCCGTTGTTATTAAGCCTGTAGTTAGCTTTAGCCATTACACTGGGGATTTCTAGCTCAGCCTCTTTCTGGCCGTCAGTCAGAAACTGTTCATAGGTCTTTGAAGCGTCATCGGCATTTTCTTGCCGTTTGATTAGGCGCTCATAGCGTGTTTTGGCTTCAACCTCCAAGCTTAACAAGACAAAACCGGGGAGAGCTTTTAAATAAGTGATATCGGCATCGCGGCGGATGCCGTCGACAACGATAATTTCATGGGGATCATTTTTAACATCTTCAGCAATAATTTTGGCAAGCAAGTCCTCGCCGAAGCGGCGGCGCAAAATAGTGGAGAGATCCTGGAGATTTTCTCTGGTTATCGGCAGGTAGAGCCGGCGCAGGACATCGCGTAAAATAGTGGAAAAACGATGGCAGCTGGCGCCGTAATGGTCTTCTAAATATTTTTTAGTCACGTCTTTGCCGCTGGCCAGTTCTCCGACAAGTCCGATGATGGTCTTTTTCATATTAATAAACAACTTGATAACGAAGCATTAAAGTATTGTCATTTAAATTCCTGGTTTCTAAAAGTTTTAAATTAGCGTCCAAGTCTTTGTTGAAGAGGGATAGGCCGGCGCCAAAAATTTTTGGTTCAACGGTTAGAATGATTTCCGAAATTAGTTTTTTTTCAAGAAAAAGAGAATTAAGGAAAGAGCCGCCGCCGAGCAAGGCGGATTTGTAACCCATTTTTTCTAACTCCAGCAAGACGGTTTCGGGTTCGCCTTTGACCCATTTTACGCCCGCCATTGGTTCCGGATTATCTTTTTCAGAGAAGACTACATTTAGCCTTTCTTTCAAGGGGGCGGGAAAAGTGCGGAAAGTATTTTCGCCCATCATGATAACGCCATGAGATTTTGAGATCTCGACAAATAATTTTTTGTCCTCGCGGCTGGTCCAGTCGGCAAACTGCGTTTTGTCTTTAGCGATTTTTCCGTCGACAGTTATCGCCATCATCATGGTTACTGGGATCATAAAATTAAATGGCTATCGGGGCTTTTATTCCCGGTTCGGGATCATAGCCCTCGAGAGTAAAATCTTCATACTTAAAATTGAATATGTCTTTTACTTCGGGATTGATAATCATTTTAGGCAAAGTTTTGGGCGTACGAGATAGCTGTAGTTTTACTTGCTCCAGATGGTTATTATAAATGTGAAGGTCGCCAAAGGTATGAATAAATTCTCCTAATTTTAAATTGCAAACTTGGGCTATCATCATGGTCAGAAGGGCGTAGGAAGCAATGTTAAAAGGTACTCCTAAAAAGATATCGGCGCTGCGTTGATAAAGTTGGCAGGATAGCTTGTTATCATGAGAAACATAGAATTGGAAGATGGTATGGCAAGGCGGCGGGGCGGTTTTTTTGCCGCCGATTAATTGTCTTAGGTCGCCGACATTCCAGCCGCTAATGATTATGCGCCGGGAAGTCGGATTATTTTTTAAAGTCGCTACCGCTTCCGCAATTTGGTTTATTTTTGAACCGTCGGGCGCTTCCCAGGCGGTCCACTGTTTACCATAAATTGGACCAAGGTCGCCATTTTCGTCTGCCCATTCATCCCAGATGGTTACGCCGTTGTTATTTAAATATTTAATATTGGTATCGCCTTTTAAAAACCAGAGCAATTCATAAATGATTGATTTCAGGTGGACTTTTTTGGTGGTTAATAACGGGAAGCCGGCATTCAAATCATAACGAACTTGGCGCCCGAAGACACTAATAGTTCCGGTTCCGGTCCGGTCATCTTTGCCTTGGCCGTTTTCTAAAACATCGCGCAGTAAATCAAGGTATTGTTTCATATGATTAAGCGGTTATTTTATTGATCTTCGTATTTAGTCAATTCGTCGGTCACTAGAGTGTATTGAATGCCCGCTTCTTTGAAAATTTCTTTGCTCCGAGCACCGGCATGGTAGTCTTTCGCGCAAACAACTGTTTTAATTCCAGAATTAATAATCATCTTGGCGCAGGTGTAGCAGGGAGTCATCTGACAATAGAGGGTCGCACCTTCAAGCGCGATGCCCATTCTGGCTGCTTCGCAAATCGCGTTTTGTTCGGCATGAGCGGTTCGAATACAATGACGATGTTGTTCGCCATCTTCATGAATAACGGTATGCATTTCGTGGCCGACTTCATCGCAGTGCGGCAAACCAACCGGAGAACCAACATAGCCGGTAGAAATTATCCGTCTATCGCGCGTAATAACACAGCCGGAACGACCGCGATCGCAAGAACCACGACTGCCGACCATCTCCATTATTTTGATAAAATACTCATCCCAGGAGGGACGTTTGTAGGCCTCGGACATAATATTTTCTTTAATGTTTTAGTATCTATATTTTAATATATTATTACAATAAAATAAATCTTGACAGATGGCGCTTTCTGTCCTTATGGGCTTTAAAAAACCAAGAAAAAGGGTTAAACTATAAGAAGAGAATCGGTCTTAGCCCAGGATTTAATTGATTATGGATATGTTAGAAAAAATTATTGAAAATTTAGCTAATAATAAAGAAGTTTATTTTAACGTCAAAGTTATTC
Source organism: uncultured Gammaproteobacteria bacterium (assembly GCA_964648205.1). Taxonomy (GTDB): domain Bacteria; phylum Patescibacteriota; class Patescibacteriia; order Patescibacteriales; family UBA12465; genus UBA12465. The sequence continues at coordinate 106,747 of CAZYNT010000001.1, read as the reverse complement.
CCGGAGCTCCAAAAACAGAAATCCGTGGAGAAATGGCTGACGGGACCTTTAAAGTTGCTTTGGCGGCGCCGCCGGAAAAGGGAGAGGCCAATCGAGAGTTAATTAATTATATCGCCAAAATGCTTGGGGTTAGAAAATACCAAGTAAAAATTATTGGCGGATTAACTGAAAGAGCCAAACTTCTCAAGGTCAGCCGTTAGTAAATTATTACTTTTATGGATTTATCAGTAGTTATTGTTTCTTGGAAAGTTAAAGATAAATTAAAAGCCAACTTGAGCGCTTTGTTTGAATCACAAGGCGATTTTAAAATTGAAGTATTCGTGGTTGATAATAATTCTCAGGATGGTAGCGCGGAAATGATCAAGGAGGAATTTCCGCAAGTGAAATTAATCGTCAATTCGGAAAATCTTGGGTTCGCCTCGGCTAATAATGAAGCAATGAAAGTAAGCGCCGGAAAATATATCTTGCTCCTTAACCCCGATATGCAGGTCGGACCAGATACTCTGAGTAATATTTTAGATTGGACGCGTAATAATCCGCAAGCGACAGTAACGGGTTGCAAATTAGTGGACGAAAAAGGAGAAATTATTAAACAAGTGCGCCGCTTTCCGAAGTTTTGTGATCAATTGGCAATTACTTTAAAATTGCCTCATCTTTTTCCGAGAATCGTTGATAAATATTTAGTTTCGGATTTTAATTATAATCAGGCGGCTAAAGTAGATTCTATCCGCGGCGCCTTTTTCCTGATTAATCGGGGGAATTATCAAAAAATTAGCGGCCGCAATTTTCCCTTGCTTGACGATCGTTATTTTATTTGGTTTGAAGAGGTTGATTTTTGCCGCGATGTCTATCGTTTGGGCGGCGAGGTTTGGTATACGCCGGCCGCACAGTGCCTTGATTATGTCGGGCAGAGCTTCAAGCAAGTTCCTCGCGGTAGGGCGCAAAAATATTTTAGCGATTCGATGATAAAATATTTCGAGAAATGGGAAGCAAAATGGCAAGGCGCAGTTTTGCGCCTGGTTTGGCTTGCGGTTAAAATCTTTATTAAAAAATGATGGAAAACAAAAGACATAATTCAATGCTAGTTCCTTATTATTTCAAGGACACCAATCTTTATGTTTTTTTGCAAAGACGCAGTGATGATGCGCCTCGTAACCCTGGCCGCCTGGGCGCTTTCGGTGGCGGCTTAGAAGCTGATGAAAATAATGAGGAGGCTTTGTTACGTGAAATAATGGAAGAATTAGAATACACCCCGGAACACTATGTTTTGCTTGGCGCCTTTGAGACCAATCATTCAGTATCAAATTATTATATTGAAGAGGTTGGCGAAAATTTTGCCAATCAAGTCGTCGTTCATGAGGGCAAGAGAGGAGAATGGCACCAAGCCTTGAATGTGATTAAAAGAGATGATATTAGCCCCAATACGAGGAGGGTAGTCAATGCTATGATTGTAAATCTAATTTAATTAGCCGGAATATGAATAAAAAAGTCGGGATAATTTTAATAAACTATAAGGATTACGCCGAGCGCTTTTTGGCGCCCTGCCGCGATTCTTTGCGCAGACAAAATTATCCGGCTGAACTTACAAAAGTTTATATTGTTGATAATGCGTCCACGGTGGAGTCTTTTAAATATTTAAAAGACAATTATCCCGAGGCGGTTATTTTGGCGAGAGATGATGGCAATTATGCGGCGGCTAATAATCTTGGGTTTAGGCAGGCGAAAAAAGACGATTGCGAGTACTTAGTGACCGTCAATATGGACACGGAAATGGAGCCGGCCTGGTTAAGCGAATTGGTTTCAGCCCTAGATAATAATCTCGAGGCGGGCATCGCCCAATCAAAAATATTGTTATTTCCCAAAACAGAAGAAGCCAAGAAAAATCCGAGAATAAACAGCCTGGGCAATGTTATTCATTTTTTGGGCTTCGGGTTTACCTCTGGCTACGGAGAGCCAGATCGCGAAATTTCCGGCTATCCGGAAATAAAAGGCTATGCCAGCGGCTGTTCTTTTATTATCCGCTCCGAAGTATTGGATAAAATTGGCGGCTATAATGAGGAATATTACATGTATCATGATGATTTAGAGATAAGCCTCAAGGCCAAGTTAGCCGGTTATAAAGTAATTTTAGCCCCTTGTTCGGCGGTTTATCATAAATACGAGTTTAAGCGGAGCACTAAGATGATTTACTATATGGAGCGCAATCGTTATTTAACCCTGCTGGCTTTCTATCCGTTTTGGCTTTTGATTTTAATCGGTCTGCCGGGCCTAATTATGGATATTGGTATGTTTTTGTTTTCTCTTTTGAACGGTTGGACCAAAGAAGAGATAAAAATATACGGTTATTTTTGCCATTTTAAAAACTATGTTAAGATTCAAGCAGAGAGAGACGCGATTGAAAAATTTAAGGTTCAACCGTTTACCTCTTTGGCTAAGGGGTTTTCCGGAAAAATAGAGTTTCAGGAAATCGCCAATCCAATTTTGAAATACATTGTCAATCCTTTGTTTAATATTTATTGGCAAATAGCGCGTCGCCTCATTTAATATGGATTTATCAATAATTATCGTTAATTATCATAGTAAAAATAAACTTGAGACTTGTTTGGCCTCAATTCTTCAGTCTGAGGTAGCTTTTAATTATGAAATTATTTTGGTTGAGAATAATTCCGGTGATGATTTAAGCGGCTTAGCTCGTTTAAGTGAGAAGATAAAATTGATAGTCAGCCCGCAAAACCTAGGCATGGGCGGAGGGAATAATTTAGGGATTAAGGCCGCTGGCGGCGAATACATTTTTATTCTCAACCCGGACACGGTTATTAGAGGAGATGCGCTTAAAGTATTGTTTACTTATATAAAAAATAATCCGGCGATAGGCATTGTCGGACCAAAACTATTAAATCCCGACGGCAGCCTGCAGTTTTCTTGCTCCCGTTTCCCGAAAGTCTACATGCCGATTCTCCGGCGAACTTTTTTGGGTGATTATTTTGCGATTCTACGCGACCATTTTCAAATGCAAGAGTTCGATCATAATACCATCAAGCCGGTTGATTGGCTTATGGGTTCGGCTTTAATGTTTAAAAAACAGTTAACCCTTGAAGACGGAAGAATTTGGGAGCCGCGTTTTGATAAGCGTTATTTTATGTATTTTGAAGATACGGATCTCTGCCGAACCGCCTGGCAGAAGGGTTTTAAGGTTATCTATAATCCGGAAGCGATTCTAACGCACGACCATGCGCGGGAGAGCGCCAAATATCCTTGGTATCTAGCTATCTTTCTTGATCGTTTGGCCTGGCGCCACATCGGTTCTTGGCTTAAATATTTTTTAAAGTGGGGAATAAAATTTAAAGATAACTCTTATGCCAAAAATTAAAAAAGCGATTTTTCCGGTAGCCGGTTTCGGCACTCGTTTTTTGCCGGCCACCAAGGCGCAGCCCAAGGAAATGCTTATGATTGTTGACAAGCCGGTTATCCAATATTTAGTGGAAGAGGCGACTCGCGCCGGGATTGAAGAAATCGTCTTTGTTACCGGACGAGGCAAGCGTGCAATCGAAGATCATTTTGACTACTCGTTTGAACTAGAAAAGACATTGGTCGAAAAAAATAAGTTAGATTTGGTCAAAAAAGTTAAGGAAGTAGAGAGCCTGGCCAAATTTTCCTATGTGCGCCAGCCGATTCCGCTCGGTGACGGCCATGCGGTTAGCTGCGCGGCTCATTTGGTAGGCGAAGACGAATCGGCTCTGGTCGTTTTCGGCGATACTTTGTATGACAGTGCTATTTCCCCTCAAGTTCTGGCGGTTTTTGAAAAATATGATTATCCAGTAATCGGCTTGTCCGAAGTGCCGCCTGCTGAAGTAAATAAATACGGGGTAATCGATGGTATTGATTTAGGGGATGGTGTTTATGAGATTAAAAAAATCGTTGAAAAGCCGGCCGTAGAAGCCGCACCCTCAAATTTAGTGGCGGTCGGTATTTACGCGATTACGCCGGAAGTATTTTCCGTGTTAGAAAAAATGCAGTCGGGCAAATCGGGGGAAATCCGCTTAGCCGATGCTTTTGAAATTATGCTCGAGAATGGAATTCCGATTTATGGCAAAAAATTAGACGGCGAATGGCTGGACACCGGCAATAAATTTAATTTCATTAAAGCTAGTCTTAAGGTGGGATTAAAAGATGAAGAAATCGGCAGCGACCTGCAGAAATTAATTAATGAGTTGAGCACTAAATAAAATTTAGTTGGCAAGAAGTTTTAGAAAATAAAAAAGCCTCGATTTCTCGGGGCTTTTTTTGATTGTTTAATTTTAAGCGACTAACTCAGCCCGATACTTCTTTGTTTTAGGGAAGAAGTTTAGCGGAATCGTCTGGCAAACAATTCCTAATGCCAAGAGAGCTTGATAGGGCTTTTCCTCCTTGACGTACAGGGCGATTGTTTTATATGAACGCGCCATACCAATAATGTTGTTAACACTAGCTTTCCATTTAGCGCCGGCTTTGCCGCCGCCTATAAGGACGATAGCGATTACTTCCGTGCTGTCTACGGGCAGCCTGTTGAGGCAGAATTCAAGGAGCTCCGGAGTTTCTTTCCAGCCGTTTACTTCATTGGTGTGGACTGCCATAGCATGATAAGTCTTGCCCATAAATAGATGATGGCGAATTTCACCCTTAGCAAATTTTATATTTTTCAGCTCTGGCCAAGCCTCAGCACAAACTTGCCCGGCAAATCCCCCCGAGTTATTGTATTCGCCAGCACAATTGGGGTAGTTTACCGCAAAAGCAATATGATCGGCCGGTGTTTGGAAGATGTCACCCTGAATGCACAAAAGGGGTTCCTGGAAAGCAATTGCTTTCTTAAATTGATAAATGTTCATGGTTTTTTTGTTTAAAGGACGGTAAATATAGTGGTTAATTCTATTGCATTATCATTTTATAGACACCCTCTTGCTGGCCGACTTTAGCCCAGAAGTAAAGATTGTTATTTTTTTCGTCTAGCGCGGGTGAGGAGATTTTTTCGGCGCGGAAGAGCAGGGTGGCATTACGATTTTTGAAATCTAAGACGTTTAAAGTGTTAAGGGTTGAGAAAAGCAGATAGTTGCCGGTTGCGTTCCAAACTATTTTTTCAATGGCTTCGCTGCGCCGTGTTATCAGATCGGTGCGGCCGTTAATAAGCGAGAAAGTGTAAATTTCCAAGTCGTTGGCATAGATAAGAGTATCAGAATCATAGATAGCCCAATTTTTCACTCCCCGGATTATGGCCGGTTCGTTTTCCAGCTTATTTTCATTGTACAAGTAAAGAGTCTTATTCGGGCCATCGTAGATGGATAGGTAGCCGGGAATATCTTTAGTAAAGAGATAGTGGCCGTTTGTAGGCAGGGTAGTGTCGCGAATTAACTGTAAATCTTTTAGAGAATAGGAGCGTAAATGAATTTGATTTTTTATATTGACAATAACAAATAATTTGTCAACTCGCGGCTCATAGGCTAGATAATCATCGCCGCTTAGTAGCAAGGTGTTGGTTTTGGTATTTATTTCCCAGCGGTTAAGCGATGTTTTGTTTTGATAATAAAGCTGGCCGCCCGCTTCGTCTAAATACCAATTGCTTGCTTCCGCTCCGATTAATTTGGCGTAATTAACATCGTTTGTAGATTTTAGGGGGTCAAATATTATTCCCGATGCCAGAAGCTTGTTGTTTTTAAGCCAGAAACCGTCTGCTTTTTCCGGAAGATCTAAGGCTCTTATCGCTTCGGTTTTTAAAATGATTATTTTTTTGGCTGCTTCCAGGTATAAATACTTTTTGTCCGGGCTTATAGCCAGGGCGTTTTCCGGTACGGAGACAAGAAGCAGAGGCAGGTTTTCCCGGAATAAATTAACATCTTCAACGAAGGTGGTTTCGCCCGAATTAATAAAAATTCTTTGCTTATACGGCCAGTAGCCGGGCTGCTCCAGGCGCAATTCATATTCGCCGGGAAGAATATTTTTTATTTTTGTCGGCGTCAGAAGATAATCTTTTTTCCAGGGTTTGAGAGACAAGTCTTTCTGCAGCTTATCATTAAGATAAATAAGAGAGCGGGACGGTTCGGTCGCGACGGCGAGCATCCCGGTTTTTTGCAGGAGACGGTTGAATTTAAGGGGCCAGCTGAGATTGAATTTATAGCCGGAGGCATATAAAGATGTGCCCCCAGTCATAATTATAAAAAGGATGATAAATATTATTAGGAGATAGTCCCGAACTTTTTTAGACATATTAGATTTTTAGTCAACACGCTCAATGGCGGCGCCTAATTTTTTAAGGCGGGCGTCTAATTGTTCGTATCCGCGGTCGATTTGATAGATATTGTCGATTTCTGTTGTTCCTTCGGCGATAAGACCGGCGATAATCAGGGCGATTCCGGCCCTTAAGTCCGGGGATATTAAGCGTTTCCCGTATAGTTTAGTCGGTCCTTGCACTAAAATCCTATGCGGATCGCACATGGTGATATTTGCTCCCATCTGTGAGAGCATATCGGTCCAGATTAGGCGCCGATCATAAATAGTTTCATGAATCATGGCCGAGCCGTGTACCTGTGTCATTAACACAACGTAGGGCGATTGCAGGTCAGTGGCAAAACCCGGGTATTCATGCGTTTTAACATCATTAGCCGTCAGGCGCCCGCTTTTTTTAATTTGTATCCAATCTTTGCCGATTTTAAAATTAACGCCAATTTTTTTAAAGACCGTTAGAAGGGTCATTATGTGGTCTGGGTTGCATTTTGTGATTTTGATTTCTGCGTTAGCCGCGGCTGCCAGTATGGCGAAAGAGCCGGTCTCAATTCTGTCGGGAATAACAGTAAAAGCTCCGGCCTTAAGCTGGCGCGCCCCTTCAATAGTTATGGTCGGAGAGCCGGCGCCTTTGATTTTAGCGCCTTGCTTATTTAAATATTCAGCTAAAGCTTCAATCTCCGGTTCCATGGCGCAATTATTTAAAATCGTCTTTCCGGGAATAATTGAGGCGGTCATAAGCATGCTCTCGGTAGCCGTTACCGAAACTAAAGGAAAGAAATAATTCGCCGGCTTTAATTTTTTTGCCTTGATGTGGTAAAAGTGGCCGGAGTTTTCATCAACCTCTGCGCCAAAAGATTTGTAGCCTTCAATAAATAGATCAATGGGGCGGCCGCCGGCGCCGATTACGCAGCCGCCGGGATGAGGGAACTTAACCTCGCCGAAGCGAGCCAGCATCGGCCCGACAAACATAATCGAGCCGCGGAATTTATCAGCCATTTTTTGCTCTAATTCTATTGTTTTTATCTGTTTGGTATTAATGATTACGCCATTTTTAAAATGAGTTATCTGAGCGCCAAGCGATTCCAAGAGCTCTAAAGAACGATTAACGTCTTCAATATTCGGCAGGTTTTTAATCGTAATCGGTTCTTTTGACAGAATAGCGGCCGGTATTATTTTTAAGGCTGAGTTTTTTGCTCCGCCGACCGCGATTTCACCGCTTAACTTTTTGCCACCGGTAATGATAAATTTTGGCATATTTGTAAAGATTATGATTTATAGTTTCTTTCATTACTATAACTTATTTATTGACATTTTTCAAATATCTGTTATTATTTATTAATGTTAAACAGAAATGTTAATTTTATTAAATTTTATGGCAAAAATTGCAGTAATCAAGACCGGCGGCAAGCAATATAAGGTAGCTGTTGGCGATACGGTTAAAGTCGAAAAGCTGGAGGCGGAAAAAGGGAAAACCGTTAAATTGGAAACTCTTTTAATAGCTGACGGCGCTAATTTAGAATTAGGCCAACCTTCACTAGGCGAAAAGGTTGAAGCCGAGGTGCTCGAAACGGCCAAAGGTAAAAAAGTTACAGTAGTTAAGTATAAGAATAAGACTCGTTATAAGAAGACAGTCGGCCATCGCCAGAAGTTTACCGCCCTTAAGATTTTGAAAATCGCTTAATAATCCAAAAATTAAAAAGTCCGTTTCCCGGTTCGGGGAGCGGACTTTTTTATTGGCTTAAAGTTCGGGATCCATCTTTTAATTTTTTGTTTTTTTGGTAGTTCTGAAAAAGTTTGTTTATAAATAGAGTGCGACGCCGGCGAAGTACGGGGTATATTTTTTTGGCTGTTTTCGGCAGCTTATAAATATTTCTTTTTGTCAGCCGCAGGTTTTTTAGGTAGAAAATAATCATTCTCATGAACCGACCGATTTTTTTGTTAAAGATCCCGATGATGGAAAATAAAATAAAAGCCAAAATAATAAAAATCAACATAGAACCAGCAATCATCTTCACCTCCTTTTAAAATATTTTATTTTATTTCATTACGATATTTAAGCGCATTCGCAAGTGTTGTTTCGTCGGCGTACTCTAAATCCGAACCGGCGGGCAAACCCTTGGCGAGGCGCGTTATTTTTATGTGATTTCGCAGGAGCTTATTTAAATAAAGAGAAGTGGTTTCGCCCTCAAGCGTAAAATTGAGCGCCAGAATTATTTCTTTTATTTTATCGTCCTTGATGCGCTTGGTTAATTTAGCGATATTTAAATCATTAGGCGAAACATCGTTAATGGTATTGATTAGGCCGCCGAGCACGAAGTATTTTCCGTCGAATTGCCTTGTTGCTTCAATCGTTAAGAGATCTTGGGTGTTTTCGACCAAGCAGAGGATGTCATTTGCCCGATTTTGGTTGCCGCAAATAGAGCAAGGATTAGTTTCTGTAATCGCTTGGCAGGACGAACAAAGCGTCGTTTTTGATTTTAAGTTTTTAACCGCTTCCGCCAGTTCGTTTAAGTTTTCTTCGCTCTGGCGGAGAAGATGAAAAACATAACGTTCGGCGGTTTTGGGGCCGACACTGGGCAGCGTTGCGAATTTTCCGATTAAATTTTGGATCGCTTGCGGATAGCGCATGGAAATTAAGATAATAATTAATTCATTCCCGGGATTCCCCCCATATCCTGTAATTTTTTGGCCATGATTCTTTGGGCGCGTTTGACGGCGTCATTAAAGCAATCTTTAAGAATTGCTTCCTGAGAGCTTTTCGGCAAAGCCTCGCTTAAAGTTAATTCAGTTACCTCCATATTGCCGTTTAAGACAATCTTCACGCCGTTTTTTTCTTCGGTGATGGTTTCCTGGGAGAGCGCATTCTGCATAATTTTCGCTTGGCTGCGTAAATCTTTGAACTGTTTTAATTTGCTGAACATAAAAAATATTTTACCCAAAAAGGGTTCAGTTAATTATAAGTTATTTAATTAAAATTCTACAGGGGCGATATTGCCGCTTGGCATCTTGCTCAAGCTTTTGAAGTTTACGGTGTTTTCATCAAAATATAAGTCAACCTTGCCGGTCGGTCCATTGCGGTGTTTGGCAATATGGATTTCCGCTTTATAGCGCTCATCCATGGGGAGGTCGGCCGGATTATAGCCGCGGTCCGCCGCTTTGCGGTAAATAAACATAACTACGTCTGCGTCCTGTTCTATGGAACCGGAATCGCGCAAGTGAGATAGTTTCGGGATGGCCGGATGAGTCGCTTCAACCGCCCGGGAAAGCTGGGCGAGAGCGAGAATCGGGATATTAAGTTCGCGGGCGATAGATTTAAGCCCGCGGCTGATTTCCGCTATTTCTTGAACACGGTTATCGCCGTATTTTCCCCGTCCTTCCATCAACTGCAGATAATCGATAACTATAAGACCCAGCCCTTTTTCCATCTGCAAACGGCGCGCCTTAGCTCTTATTTCCATGATTGAAAGAGTGCCGGAATCGTCGATGTAAATCGGCGCTTCAGCCAGTTTACCCATCGCTTCTCCAATACGTGCGAAATCATTATCTTCTTCTTTATCTGACAGATTCCCGGTGCGCATTTTCCATAAACTGACATTCGCTTGGGCGCAGAGCAGGCGGTCGACTAATTGTTCCTTACTCATTTCCAGAGAAAAGATGCCGACGCCTTCCTTGCTTTTTATGGCGGCTTGGCGAGCGATATCTAAAGCGAAAGCAGTTTTTCCGACAGAAGGACGGGCGGCTAAAATAATTAAATCGGACTTTTGCAGGCCCGCCAAAAGATGATCGAGATCGGGGAACCCGGTCGAAAGACCGCGCAGCTTGCCGCTGTATTTATGGAGCTCATCAATGCGGTCAAAAGCGTTGGTTAAAAGAGTGTCTATGGGAATAAAAGCGTTTTTTAAATATTTCCGCGACACGCCGAATATTTTTTTTTCGGTTTCATCAAGCACTTCGTCGATTTCTTTTTCTTCGTCGAAGCTCATCGAGGAAATTTCCGCCGCCGCTTGCTGCAGCCGCCGCAAAGTAGCTTTGCGCTGGATAATGCCAGCGTATTGGACAATATTGCCGGACGTCGCGACGACGTTCGATAAACGAGCCAGATAAGACCGGCCGCCGATTCCGGTTAATTGTTTTTTTTCTTCAAGGCGGTTTGACAAAGTAATAATATCAATCGGTTCTTGGTTGCTGTATAACTCTTTGATTGTTTCAAAAAGAGTTTTATGGGCATCCTTATAAAAATCTTGGGGCATTATACTGTCCGCCACCTTAATAATGGCGTCCTTATCAATTAAAAGGGAGCCGATTAAAGATTCTTCCGCTTCTAAGCTATGGGGGGGTATTTTTTCAATCAATTGATTATTGGCCATATTTATATTATTAGGCGATAATTTCCATTAGTTCTCGTTAGCTTATTTTAACTTATATACAGCGATTATTCAAGGATATTTTATCAACCTTTTATTAACTGATTATTAAGATATTGACATAATTTTTGTTTCTTGTTAATTTATCATATTAAAAAATAGTACCTTAACCCCATATATATTAGTAGTTTTTTACCCTTAAAAAACCTAAAAGATGAATACAATTAAACCCGAAGACATAGCCATAACCCTCCTGGGGGAGGTGTTCCAGATTACCCCTGACGAAATCGGTCAAGCCAAGGAAAGTCTGGCAAAAGATACTGCAACCACGATGGAAAAACCAATCGGCAACTTGAACGATTTTGAGCAGAAAATTTACGCTCTCCTTTTAAAGAAGGCTAAGCGCGCCGAAGAAATAGAAACTGCCAATGAAGAAGAATCTCGCGAGTATGAGAACATAGGAGAAGACATTTCTCTCCTCAAAGATCTGATTTACAACCAGATCAAAAGAAGATTCAAGCTCGACAGAGAAAGCCCTTGGCTTCGAGCGGATTTTCAGGTCGTTATTAAGAAAAAAGACGGAAAAGACTGCTCTCAATAACAAAACCGCCCCCAAACCGTAAGGTTAAAGGGCGGTCTTTTTTATGGAGCCATCTGTCGGGCTCGGACCGACGACCTGCCGCTTACAAGGCGGCTGCTCTACCAACTGAGCTAAGATGGCGCGGCTCTCTTAAATATAAATTATTTATTTAATTTTGGGAAGAGCTTGACAAAATAGTTGCTAAATTATAAGGTTAATATTCAGCCGAACCAGATGTTAACCCCCTAAATCTTATAAGATGAAAATCAACCGTTCTTTCTCAACCTGTTTGTGGGTTGTTTTATCCATGACAGTATTAAACGTTGTTTTGCAATATTTTTTTTGCGAAAAAACTTTGAATATTGTCGCGTTCTCACTAACTGGATTAGCAACTTTATTTCTCTTGAGTTTACAAGCAAACTCTATCCATCTCCAATATACCCAAGCCAAAATCGTCGCCAATCGGCGATATGTTTTGATTAAACTAATCAAAGCAGAAAAAGGCCGGGGAAAAATGGAAACAGTCGGCGCGGTTCTTGGTTTTTGGGGCAAGGATGAAAAGAGGCGAGTTTTCTTTTTTGAAGGCGTTGAATTTACGCAGGACCCAAATCTTTGCAGGCAAAATCGTTTTGTTGCCGTGATGCAAGACGGGAAAGTTGTTTTAAAGCCGCTTGAATAAAAGAAAAAATCAAAGCTACAATTAAACCATCAAATAGATGGTTTTTTTAAATAAAAATAAGCCCGGTAATCGGGCCTATCCATTGTGCGCCCAGCAGGATTCGAACCTGCGACCATCTCCTTAAAAGGGAGCCGCTCTACCAACTGAGCTATAGGCGCTTAACAAAATTGATGATAACAAATGATTTTAATTTTGACAAGTCTTTGTATTTATTAAATTAGGCTGGACACATTTCATTAATTATGCTAGATTGATTTTACATCTAAAATTCTTTATAAATGGCAAAAAAAGAAGGAATCAGAGTAGGCTGCGGCACATTGCCGCACGAAGAAATTATTATTCATCCGCCCGAAGGAGCCGCGACCAATCTGCCGGTAAATCATTCCGGCCATATTTGCCCCGGGTACAAAAAAATAACGCCAATCCGCCGCCAGGAAAACCGTGGCCGCAAAGATCGTTGAGGCGAAAGCATTTAAGTCGCTTTTGAGAATTAGCGACTTTTTTATATATTTTATATCAGATTATTTTTTAAATTTTATTTTTAAAATCTGATAGATATTGGGCAGCGCAGAAACAATGATGATAAGGGCGACTATCGGCAGAAGATACTTGTCGATGTTCGGTACTATTTGGCCGAGAAAATAGCCAAGCAGGGAAAGACTGATAGTCCAAAGGGCGCCGCCGACCAGATTATAAATAAAAAAAGTCCGGTAATGCATTTTTCCCACGCCGGCAAGAATAGGCGCGAAAGTGCGCACGATAGGGACGAAGCGGGCGAAAATTATTGTTTTCGGCCCGTATTTTTTAAAGAATTTCTCCGCCTTAGTTACATGGTCTTTATGGAATAAAAGAGAATCATCTCGAGTAAAAATTTTCGGCCCGGTTTTTTTACCGAACCAATAGCCGACATTGTCGCCAAGAACTGCGGCCAAAAAAGTCAGGACAATTAGAAAATAGATATTTAGAAAGCCCTTGGAGGCGAGAAAGCCGGCCGTAAAAAGAAGGCTGTCGCCGGGGAAGAAGAAACCGAAAAACAAACCCGATTCAGCAAAGATGATGCCGAAGAGCCCGAGGTAGCCGGCAGCTTTTATGAGAGCGACAAGATCAAACATAAAAAATATATATACAGTTAAAATAGCATAGAGGTTAAATTGAGGCAAATTATAGAAAGTATATTACGATGTTATCATAATAAACGCGAGCCGTAAGAATAACCCGGGATTTTAGTTATAGGAATGAAAATGTTATAATAATATTAAACGGATAATGCCTAAAATAATATGATTAGAAATATAACAGAAGAAGATTTGTCGGTTTGCGCCAATTTATTGCAGGCGGCTTATGGTAAACCGCCCTACAACGAAAATTTCGTTGGTGATAATGCTTATAAATATATTTTAGAAAAATATAATAATTGTAAGAATGATAGTTTTGTATCTGTTGAAGGGAACGAAATATTGGGTTTTATATTTTTAAGATTATCGACCTGGAGCGTTGGCTCCCAAGCTATTTTGGAAGAGATAGTAGTCAACCCCGCAAATCAAAATAATGGCGTCGGCACGGCGCTGATGGCGCATGCCCAGGAGTATTTAAAGGCGCGAGGTGTTAGATCGGCGATGCTTTGGACTAAAAAAGATAAGCGTTTGCTGGATTTTTATGAGAAGCGCGGCTATTCTTTGGCTGATGATTTTGTAGTTATGTTTAAAAATTGTTAATTTAATGATATTTGAAACATATTTAAAAACAATAAATTAAAGTTATCAATAAAATGCCAAATTATAATAAAATATATTCAACCTTTAATGTTGGTGAGGAAATTAAGCCCAGCCAAATTTTAAACCTTATCTGGAAAAATTTTTTACCGGGTAGCGCGGTATTGGATTTGGGTTGTGGCCAGGGAGTCGATTCTTTGTTTTTAGCTGAAAAGGGTTTTCCGGTTACGGCGATAGATAGTTCATCCGTGGTCATTGATCAATTAAAAGCTAAAAAAGATGAGCTTAAACTAGATAATTTAGAATTAATTTATGGTGATATAAAAGATTTTAATATTGAAAAAGATAAATACCAAGTAATTGCCTGCCGTAATGTTTTAAATTTTTTAGGCAAAGATGAAACTTTAAAAATATTAAATAGCCTGCAAGATAATATCCAAAAAGGCGGTTATATAATCATCGAAGCTTTTACCAAAGATGACCCCAGTTTTACTTCAGGTAATAAATTTAGCGGTTATTTCGATGAGCAGGAATTATTGCATCTTTTTTCTGGCTATAAAGTGTTATATTATTTAGAAAATATTATTTTAGACCCCGGTCATCCTGGTTTTCCGAATCCACATAAGCACGAAGTGGCTAGAATAATCGTGCAGAAATAATTTTGTTGATTGATAATTTTAAAATATATTTGAGATATATAAATATGAATTTTGAGCAAAAAATACAATCGCCAGCGATAGAAAAAGAAAAAATAATTTTAACTGGTGGGACCGAGGGAATTGGTAGGGCCATAGCGTTGGAATTGTCTGGACAAAATCATGATGTCGTTATTTGCGCCCGTACACAAGAAAAACTAGACGAAATGAAAAATTCAAGTAAAGTTGAGGCATATCAACTTGATTTAAGCAATACCGATAAAATAGAAGATTTTATAAAACAAGGTTCTGAAAAATTAGGCGGTTTGGATATTTTAATACTAAACGCCGCCGTGACTGGCATAAGAGAATCGAAAGGCTATACCTTAAAAGTTGATTATGAGGCTCAAAAAAATCTAGTTGAATCGGCCTCTGATTTATTGCGTTCTTCAAATGGACGCATAATATTTCTTACTTCTACTCAGGCCAGTAAATTTATAGAGGGGCATGAACATTACGGACAAGCGAAAAAAAATGTTGAGGACTGGCTTAAAGATTTTTCTAGCAAAGAAGAAAATAAAAACATTCAAGTCTTTTTAGTTAATCCTGGTCATGTTGATACTCGCATGAATGAGGAGGCCATTAATTATGGGATTGATTCAATAAGAGAAAGATCAATAAAAGCAAAAAATGAGGGGAAATTTAGAAATCCGCAAATTGTGGGTAAAATAATTTCTAAAATGTCTGTTAGCGGAAAAAAATTTAATCCTGAAACCAAACAATATGACATTCCTATTTTGAATAATGAAATTGTTACAATATTAGACGAAAACATTAAATTTGAGAGTGAAAAGCCATAAGATTTCGAGTTATTTTTAATAAGAAATTTATGGCTTCGGCAAGGCGTGGTATAATTGTAAAATAGCAATTATAAAATATATGTCTAAAATTATTATCGCATCCGGTCCCGTAATTGTAGAAAATAATCACGTTTTACTTAATAAACATGGTGAAGATCAATTTTGGAAATTTTGTGGCGGAAGAGTTGAAGAAGATGAAACTAATTTAAAAGAAGTTGCCATTAGAGAAGTCAAGGAGGAGATGGGACTAGATATAGAAATACTAAATAATAACCCCTATTTTTTCTATACGGAAAAGGGAGAAGAAAGGTTAAGTGTTATCTTGGTTCATTTCCTGGCTAAAAGAATTGGAGAAATTATGCCAGGTAAAGATATAAAAGAATGGCGTTGGATAGATATACAAGATTTAGATAAAGAAGATTTGGCCCCAAACATTAAACCCGTTTTAAAATACTTCGGTTTTTAAGCAATATGAAGTTAGCTATTTTGTTTTGGTTCTACAAAGACCCTGAAATTTGCTTGAATAGACTTAAATTGATAAAAAAACATAATCCGAATGTCAAAATTTTTGGATTGTACGGTGGAGATAAGGCAAAGGCTGGTAGCTTTAAAAATAAATTAAAAAGTTATTTGGATGATTTTCATGTTAGCTCTCTTTGCAGCAAGCCACGTAAGTATAAATGGATTCATGGGGATTTAATGATATTAGATTGGTATAAAGAAAGGGGACAAAACTTAAAAAATTGGGATGGAGTCGCTATAGTTCAATGGGACGCTTTAATATTGGGAAATATTAAAAAACAATTTCCTAGGATGAAAAAAGGAGAATTGTTTATTTCGGGTACAAGGATATTAGATGAGTATATAGAAAAAAAATGGGATTGGACAAAAAAAGGAAAAAAACATAGAAAAAATTATCTTGAATTCAAAAAATATATAAAAGAAAAGTATTCTTATAGAAATAGGTTATTATGCAGTTTATTTATTTTTCAAATCTTTCCAAGAATTTTTTTCGATAAATGGTTAACTGTCGAAGACAGGGAGATTGGAATGCTTGAATATAAAATACCTACATATGCAAAAATATTTAAAATACCAATCTATAAACGCGATATTGGTGTTTGGTGGTTCAATAAAAGGGCGAACAAGGGCGAAACTCCTTTAAATGCTAGAGAAATAGAAATAAAAGAAAGTTTTATAAAATCCGAATTAGACAAAAAAGATGGTTTTAGAATTTTTCATCCATATTTTAAAAAATACTAATATTTACACAAAAAAGTTTTCACCCTATCCTCTCCGTAGATACAGAAAAATAGAGTTAATATCTCTATTTTTTTGTTATTGAAAAAATATTAATATTATGATATTATGCTATAATTATCTTATAAAAATCGGACTTTAAAAAAATAATTTGCGAACAGGCCACAGCCAAAAAATGGTTAACAAGTTAGCCATTTCCTGGCTGTGGCCACAATGGTTAGAGCTCCTGCTTCGGATGAGAGCAAGTAAAAAGCGCGAATAAGCGCAAGGAGGGCAAAATGAATAATGATTTTTTTGTAATCGCCGATGTTTTGCCGGGTAAGCTAAATGCTTTGGTGAAAAACATCATGAAACAAATCGGAGTAAATGATCCCAATGAAGCTGTCCGCATGGTGAACGCCGGAGAAATACAGCTCTTCACGCCCAGACCTAAATGGACAGAAAAAGACGGCATTATCCGTTTCTCGGTCACATCTGACGGCACTACCGGCGAACAGTGGATTACTCGTTTGGAAGATAAGGGTTTTCATGTCGGAAATTATGCTAAGAGCGTACTTCGTTCAAAAAGATTTAAACCGACAAGCGGTGTCACCTACGAAATTGCCGTTTTTAAAGATGAAATTTTCAGTGACAGCGAACTTATCACTCAAAACATTCGTAAGGACGCTAAAAATCGTAAGCTCATCACGCCAAACACTGAAACCGCTTGTCTTATCAGAGAGAAATTCTCTGATAAAGAACTGGAAGCTATGGGACTTCTTTGGATTGTCGTTATGCACGAACCAATAAAAGATTTTGAAGGTGATCTCTCACTTCTCTACGCTCATCGCGATGACGATGATTCTTGGTTGAGTGCCGACTGTGGCAATCCTGACGACCGGTGGAGTCGTGGCGGTGGTTTTGCGTTCGTCGTTTTTCAAATTTCTGGTTTTTGGCTCTTTTAGTCTTTAGTTCTCTATTTTTAGCCTCGGATTGCCGCAAGCAATTCGAGGCCTTTTGTTTTTTAGCCCGCCCAAGATCCGATGGAAAATTGAGAGACGTTTAAGATAAAGAAGATAATAAATATAAAAAGAGTGCTATAAAATAGCCAATTATATTTTTTGGTAAGACTAGCGAGAAATATAAAAATCGGGAAGACGACGACCACATAGCGGTTGACGGAAAGCATAGGATACATGAAAGAGAAAAGAAGAGTATTGAGTAAACAAAACACAGCATAAGGCCAATGTTTTTTCTTCAGCCAATATATCGTGGCCGCAAGCAGAAGCAGAAAAGACCCACCCTCAATGATTACTATCCTGATAAAATTATAGAGGCTGGTTTCTCCGATTGAGTCGAGAAAAATTATTTTAAAGAAATTAGCGAAGGTTTTCCAGGGCCACACGAAAGCCCGCCACTGCGCCCAACCCTGCTGGCTGCGAATAAAAGTAAGCCAATCGCCAAATTGGAGATAGCAATAGAAGCAGTATAAGAACAAACCGGCGGGAATAGCCAGAGAAAACCAAAATTCTTTTTTCTTAATCAAAGCAGCCAAATTTTTCCAGAATTTTCCCAAGTTAAAATCGTAGAGGGTGGTTAGCAGAAAGACTAAGTAGACTGGCCATAAAAAAATTCCGACATTTCTCGTTAGAACGGCCAAAAAGCCGAGAAGAGCGGCGACACGCCAGTAACGTTTTTGCAAGTAATAAAAAAAGGCGATGACTAGAAAAAAAAATAAAGATTCTGTGTAAATCAGGGAAAAAAATAGGGCGGCCGGGAAAGATAACAATAAAATAACAGTTCGGCCATAAATTTTTCCGAGGCCAGCCTCTTCCAATATTAAATTCAAATAGTAGAGGGCCGCCGCTAAGGACAAGAAGCTGATTAAGAATCCGGAAAAAATAGTTGGTAAAAATAAAGAAAATAAGGTTATTAGGAAAGGATAAAAAGGGAAAAATGTCGAAGGGGCGCCGAAACCGTTTAAGGCGATTTCTAAATAATGAATAGAATCCCAGCGCACCAATAAATAATAAGGATTGACTCTCTGCGCCCAAGCGAGGGAATCGGCATTATAGTAGTTGAACAAGAAGGTGATTAAAAGGACGAACAAAAAGAATAAAGCGCTCAAGCCCAGGAAAGGAAAAAATTTTTTAAACCAGCTTATGAAAGTTTTTAACATAAATGCACTGTTATATATTGGATTATATCATTGGCGGTCTTAAATACCAATTTTTGGCTGTTAATGATAAAATATAATCAAGCATAGTAAATTATTTTTTAAAGATTTATGAGTATGAAAATTAAGTATTTATTATTATCCGTAATTATTTTTTTTACAATTTTTGCGGTTTTAAAGATAACCGGCGATCAGCCGGCCGCGGCGCAGCCGGCGGCAGAATGCCCTCAGAAACAAATTGATGCGACGAGCTTTCTAAAGACTTACCATTTGCGTGACAATACGGAAGGTTTTGGCGTTTTGCCGACTAAGGACGGCGGGTTCGTGCTTACGGGCGAGACTATTCGAGCCGGAGGTATGCAAGAGCCTTATCCGTATGTTGTAAAAACGGACGCGAAGGGCAATAAGCTCTGGACCCGTGATTTTAGCAGCGCAAGCAATGCTCTCGGCAATATGAGTTCCAGCCACTTCGGCCGCCTAGCCGTTGAAACATCGGACGGCGGCATAATTACGGCCAGCGATGTTGTTGATTTTGTCGATGAAAAAACCAAGGAACTTTATGGGGATATTTTAATAACCAGGTTTAATTCTAAGGGGATTCAATCGTGGTCAATTTTAATCGGTGATTATAGTATCGATCGCCCACAAAAGATTTGGGCTCTGCCTGATGGCGGCATAATGCTCTTAGCGCGTTTTATGGAAACCGGACACGGCAAGGACGTCGCGGACACGGAGGCCGTGCCCAAATACAGTGCGCTGATTCAAGTCGATAAGAAAGGATCAGTCCAGTCTTTTAAAAAGATGAGTTGGAACGCTCTTGATATGCAGCGCTTGGCCGATGGGAGCTTTATCGCTTTAGCCAATATCGCTATTTATAAAACAGAACAACCGGAAAATATTGTAGGACCGGAAATAGTTATGGGCGATATCCCGACAGCAATAAGATTAGACCGTAATCTAAATGTTTCTTGGGCTAAAAGCCTGGAAATGATACCCTCTGAGATAAGCGCTCCAACTAGCTATACGGGAAATGCGGTCACTATCGGCAAAACGAAGATTCGTTTGGCGGGCGGTGATTTTAGATCCGTCCAGCTAGCGCCGGATGGCGGTTTTTTAGTTTTCGGTTTCGCCAACCAATTATTAACCCAGGGCTTGTCAGGAGGGGCTGCGATATCTTTGACGGAATTAGGCTTGCGTCCGCTCATGGCCGTGAAATTTGACGCCGCCGGCAATTATCAATGGGCGAAAAAGCTGGATATCAATCTTATTTCCGGAGGAGCGGTTAATGATTTTCATGTAGTTAAAACCTTTGACCACAATTTTGTCATCATGAAAAATACTGTGCGTGATGGCGATGGGCTGGAAGCTAAAGAAGCAGACGCTGCCAAAAAAAGACGAGCTTATTTAGACGAATGCGCTAAGCATGAAGCCGATTGCGTCAATATTGAAAAGTTGGCTCCGAAGATCCAGCCTTTTGCCAAGGCAATGAACGAAGCTTTAAAAAAAATGGTAGCGGCTTCGGCGATAAATATTGGTTTGGTCAAAACCGACGCCGATTTTAATCCGATTTGGGTAAAGAAAATCGACGCTGAAAGAGAATTGTCGGGTTACAGCTTGCAGCCGACAGCCGATAAGGGGATTATAATTGCGGGAAGCATGCTTACTAATAAGACGCGCAAGGTAATGGGCATTATGACCCCGTATACGGAAGCGGCGCTTATCAAATTGGATGCTAATGGAAGCACGAATAAGTGTATGCAAGTTTCTAATCGCACCGGGGCGAAAATAGAAGATCAAAGCGCTTATTTAGTGGCTCAAAATATGGCAGTCGCTGGCGCGGAAAAATCAGCTCTAAAGATTAATAAGAAAGTAAAAGAAAAAACCGCCGTCGCCAAAAATATAGTTAAAAATATCTGCCAGTATTTTAAAAATAAAATAATCCCGGCCTGTTCTCGCCCGGATTCTACCGTCAGCTCGCCGCTCGGGCAAGCCGCCATAACGCCTACGACCAAAACTTGGGTGGAAATAAATTTTGAGAATGCTAAAGAAGCCAAGATAGGCTCAGCTAAAAATCAGAGTATTCATGATGAACTGTTGCTAATCCTAAACCCTATTTTTAGTAATCAAGTGAAGATGGTTGATAGTATGGATAGCATGTGGCTGACTTATTATCTTTCTCGCCCGGTGACACGCGCCGACGTTGAAGCTGTCCAGAAATATTATGAAGGGAGAGGTTACAAGATTGAAGAGTCGGAGGGCGGCCGCTTATATGTCAGCCGGGTCGGCCTATCCTTGCGCTTCACTTTTTCTGTTAATGATTCTATGAAAGGCAAAATCGAAGTGCTTTTTTAATTCGTATTATTACTTTATGGTAAATAATTTAAGAAAGATAATAAAAAAGAATCGAAATGTCTTAATTTTTTTAGCTATTTTTGTCTTAGCCAGTATTTTACGATTAGATCATTTATCTTTAAGGCCATTGTGGCTAGATGAGGCTGGGGTAGCCAATGCCCTTAATACAAATTTGATTAACTCGTGGTCCAATTTGGTTAATTCTGGCAGCAATGTCGCTTACTTTTATTTATTAAAATTTTGGTCGGTTTTATTTGGAAATAATGAGATCGGACTCCGTTCTTTATCTGTAATTTTAAGCTTGCTTTCACTTATAGCAATTTATAAACTCGGAGTATTAATTAGAGGTGTGCGTACCGGCCTATGGGCGGCCTTTTTACTGGCAATAAATTATTTTAGTATTTTCTATTCTATTCAAGCCAGGCAGTATTCATTGGTCATACTACTGAGCATTCTTTCGTATTTTCAATTTTATATTTTACTAAAGCACTTTCGGTATAAAAATGTTATTTGGTATTTGTTTTTTACTGTTTTAGGCGTCTGTTCTCATCCCTGGTTCTTGTTATTATTGGGATCCCAATTTATTAGCTGGCTGCTTTATAAAAAATCTTTTAAAATACTCTTTTGCCAAATTGCTGCCGTATTTATTAGTTCGCCCTGGATAGTAATCTTGTGGCAATATAGGGAAAATGGAGCAAGCAGCTGGATTTCTTTAACATCATTTAAAACAATATTCGATACTTTCCATTATTTTATGTACGGGGCTACTGGAATTTATATAATATTTGGTCTAATATCGGCTCTTGCTATTTTTGGTTACTTAGAAGAAACAAAAGATAGAATCTATTTTAAGTTAAAAAAAATTAATTATAATAAGATTATTTCCAACTTATCATGGTTGCTTGGTTACCTATTTATCCCATTGTTGGTGGCATGGATTGTGGGTCATTTTGTAAATTTTTATGAGCCGGGGCGCTATGAGGCCGTAGTTTTGCCGGCTTTTATTCTTCTATTCGCCATATTGTTTTCTCGTCTTAAAAATAAATGGATTGTCTGCTCTTTAATTTTATTATTGATTATTTTTAGTTATGCAGAGGTAATTAGGGAAAAGAATAACATCAAAAACCAAAAAATTAATGAGCGGACAGTTGTGTCCAATTTTTTATCGATAGCCCAGGATAATGATTGGCTAGTGTTTACCGGACTTTCGAGGCCAACGATTGATTATTATATAGGTCGCATGAATATTAATCTTAAGTTTTTTATAAAAAAGTCATTCCCCGAAGAAATGGCTACTCATCAACTTTACCAAGATGTAAATAAGATTATTAAAAATAATAACAACACATTTCCGAGCTCGGATGTATTGATAAATAATATTAAATCATCTGGCAGTAAGAGGGTTTGGCTGGTTTTTACAGAAGATAATCCATTTGCTGCGACTTTAAAGAATGACTTCCGGAAGAACTTTACAGAAAAAGGCCACCTGGAAGGCACCTCTTATATGATATTTTTGTATGAGTTATAAATATAGGATATGGGCGAAATTGAGAGGTGGAGGAAAGTTTTGAGATAATATATTTTTCTTAATAAGTGTGTAATCGTTGGCTAATATTAGCTTATGTACATAAAGTATGTACAATTGTACATAAATTATGTATAATATAATCAAGAATAATTGAAATAAAAATTATTAAACATACTATATGCTAAATTTTTTAAAAAACGGGGAAGGGGAAATCCTTAAGCTTTTTTTTGAAGACTCAAAAAAAGAATATTATTTTAGAGAAATTGCTAAAAATCTAAAAAAAGAGCCGAGTCATTATCAAAAATATTTAGATAATTTGGTGGATGATAAAATCTTATTAGATGAACGTCGCGGAAATATGCGTTTTTTTAGATTAAATAAAGAACACCCACTTTATGAAGAAATAAAAAGCATTATTTCGAAAACAAGCGGCTTAGAAAATGAACTAAAAAAGTTAATCGATAAACTTGATAATGTGGAATGCGCTTTTATTTTCGGATCAATAGCCAGAGGAACGGAAAATAATAATAGCGATATTGATTTAATGTTAATTGGAAACATCGATCAAGAGGCCCTTACTATCATGGTAAGTTCTATAGAGGGCAAAATTGCCAGAGAAATAAATTATCATATTTACAGTAGTCAGGAAATTATTAAAAAGATTAAAGAAAAAAATAATTTTATATCTAATATATTCTTATCACCAATAATTAAATTAAAAGGGGATCCATATGATTTTACAAGAGATTCAAACATTATTAAGTAATAATTCCATTGAGCCTTTTTTACCCAATTTAAAGGGGGTTGAAATAAAAATCGAGAAGGCTGATAGATTATATAATTTTGCAAATAAAAACTTGTCCGGATTAGGCACCGGGGACGAGGACATTGTGTACAATAATATCTACGATTCTATAAGATTAGGCTGTGAAGCCATATTGTTAATTAACGGATATAGAGTAAAAGCAAGTGGAGAGGGTCATCATTATATTGTAATTAATGCCGCCGCCGTCTTCCTTAATGGCGAACTCGGTAATGAGTTTCAAAGATTTCAGCAAATGAGAAAGAAAAGAAATAGAATCGAATATGGTGATTTTATCGGAATTTCAGAAGCAGAATTACACCAAGCCCATGCAGACGCTAAAACTCTGTTGATAAAAGTCAAGGAGCTGAAGTCGATATTAAATGAGCAAGATGTATTAAAAATTTAAAAAAATCTGTATGCTTAAAAAAATTCAATTCAAACTTATAAAAATAAAATATACAGGTAAATCAATTGGCAACGACATCCATATTGATATAGAATTATTGGATAAAATTTTTCACGCTGATAAAAGGATGCGGGATAGAAAAACCGCCGAATTTAATCAAGTGATAGGCGATTTTTCTTCTGACCAGAAAACATTTTCTGCCAAAGTAAAAATCATCGTTTTAGAAAAAGATATATTATTTAACGATATCGGAAAAATAGAAAAGATAATTAAAGTTGATACGGATAACGTTAAGCAGCAAAATTTCACCTATAATATTGAACTTCGTGAAAATCGTTTTGGCAAGACGTGGGGCAAGTCCGCCGCTCTTTTTGAAGTTACGATTGAAGCTTTGGTTACGAAAACGGTAAGATATATCCCTGATGTTGATAATGGCTGGCTTAAAGTTAAGATAACGGGTGGTGAGACGGTTTCTCTTCCCGCCTTTTTAAAAGTACAATCAGAATATATTGAAAGCGGGCGGGAATATTTTATGGTGTTAGAGGGTTTATATAAAAATCAAAAAGCCTCTGTCAGCCTAAACAATGGTAATTCCCGTCTTTTAATAGACGTAAAGCATGAGTCTTTAATTCATCTGCAATATTCCACCTCTCAAAAGAAACTGATTATTGGTAATAAAAAATATCAAGTTACAGATTATCCTGAATCGCCATGGGAAAAAGGTTGGTATGACATTGAATTGCCTGATTATCCGCATCCTAAAGGACGGAATTATGAGAAGAGGGCACTGAGGGCGATGAGTTGGTTTAGAATCGGGCATGAAGGAGAAAGATATTTACATACAGGCAGAGTTTCGCTTGGCTGTATCACAATAATTGAAATTGAAAAATGGAATGAGATCTATGATAAATTAATCAAAGCGCGCAAAGGAGATTTTCTAAGCGTGGGCGAGCTTGAAGTTATTGATTAAATATGAAATTAATAAAAAACCATATTTATAAATTTGGGATTTTATGCTTTTTGGCGGTATTAATTATTTTCATAAGTATATTTTTTGTATTAAAAAATAAAGAGAAAAGCAAAGGAATGGAAAGACTTTTATCAAGAGTTGATTATCGTATATTTGCTTGTGGTGAGGAGATTTTTTTAAAAGTAGATGAAGAAGCTCTTAAAACAAAAAGGGGCGGTCTGTTCGCGCATAGTAAATCAGGCAGTGTTATTGCCGACGGTTTTGTTATAAATAATGAGTATGTTTTATTAAGTTCATTTTTTGAGGCAATTGGTAGTAGTATTATAGAATACGCGCCAGACTATAAATCTAATCTTTATCTGCAAACCGAGAAGGGTGTGCGTGAGTTTCATCCCGGGGATATGTGCAATGGCAAAGAGGCTAGTCTTCATGTTATACATCATCGAGTTGAGACTGGGACTGATCCGTGGTCTATTTATTCACGAATTATTTGGAAAGATAAGGATTATATTTTAACAAATAATTACGGCAAAGTTCCTCCTGGTGATTGTTTCATATTCCTTTTTGATTCTGAAGATGTATTGGATCGCCCATGGCCAACTTGTCCCTCTCATGATCAAGCACTTAAAAACGGAGAATTAATTTTAGAGAAATAATTAAAAGAATACCCTTACGAGATATTTTTATCTCTAGTCTCTAGGTGGATTCCACCTCACGACGCCTGATTCGGCGCCGCTCGTTGCCCTTAACGGACCCGCTAAACGCTCGCCAACTCGCGTTTATCGTCGCTCATCCTCTCTCGCTCTACTCGAACTCGAGCCTCGCCTGCCTGCCGGTAGGCAGGCTCGCCGTCTGTTCGCTTCCCCTAGTTGCGAATTATTAACTAAAAACATCCAGTATTCACTGGATGTTTTTAGTTAGTAGTCCCTAGGGGAATCGAACCCCTGTTACCAGGATGAGAACCTGGCGTCCTAACCGTTAGACGAAGGGACCAAATTTATATTAATTTAAATTTTGTTTTTAATTTTTTTCTTCCACCGCCAGATTTCCAATATTTTTCCATTTTTCTGGCTTCATTTATATTGTTTGCTTCTTCTAGGATAGAGAAAGAAAATTTGCCAAAGTTTTTTGTTGTTTTAGTTTTGCCTTAGCGATGTTCTTGCAGCCGTTGCTCTAAATTATTAGTGAAGCCTATATAGCTTTTATCTTTAGTTTCGTTTATTAGCCAGTAAATTTTATACATATCAATCTGGCGCCCCCGCTTCGCCGGAGCGAAGCGAGGCGAGCTAACCGTTAGACGAAGGGACCAATTTTGTGACCGCGCAAGAATTCGGCGCTCTCCATCATTTTTTTACCCTCAAGTTGTAATTTTAATATAACCAAAGAATCTTGTCCACACTGGATGGCCAAGCGGCCATCGGCCAAGAAAGATTCTCCAGTTTTATGATTATTTGATTTAAAAATTTCATGGTCGACCGATATCAGCTTTATTGTCTTGCCGTTGCTTACGGTGTAAGTTCCCGGCCAGGGGTTGTAAGCGCGCACCATTCTTTCGATTTCAAGCGCCGGTCTAGCCCAATCAATTTTACCGTCCTCCTTTTTTAAAGTTTTGATATAGCTGGCTCGGGAATCATCTTGGATTTGCGGAGTAATTTTTCCGGCAATAAAATCATTTAGAGTTGGGACTAACAATTTAGCGCTCAGAGTGGATAATTCGTCGTGGACTGTTTCCAAAGTTTCCGCGCCCGTTAGTTTAATCGCTTCTTGCCTGAGAATCGGCCCGGTATCAAGGCCGGCTTCCATTTGCATGATTGTGACCCCGGTTTCTCCGTCGCCGTTTAAGATCGGAGCGTTCAGACAGGCGGCACCGCGGTAACGAGGCAAAAGGGAAGCATGAACATTAATGCAAGAGTATTTTGGAATGCTTAAAATTTCTGGCGGAATAATTTTTCCGTAAGCGATGACCACGATTAGATCGGGCTGTAAATTTTTAATGGTTTCAATTTCCGATCTTATTTTTAGTGGTTGGAATATTTTTAAATTATGCTTTAAGGCCAGGTCTTTTATTGGGGGCGGAGTTAATATTTGATTGCGTCCGAACGGCTTATCGGGTTGCGTAAAAATGCCGACAATTTCAAAATTCGCAGAAGCAATCAAACTCGCCAATCCGGGCAGGGAAAACTCGGGCGTTCCCATGAAAATAGTGCGAATTTTTTTGTCGCTTTTTGAATCAGGCATAATTTATTTTTTATTTTTGGTGATTTTGTCGATGAATAAAACTCCGTCCAGATGGTCGAGCTCGTGCTGGATGATGCGCGCTAATAATTTTTCGGCGATAATTTTTTTCTTTTCGCCTTTTTCATCAATATAGACGCAGTTTACTTTTTTATGGCGTTCGACCGGCGCGTAAATTATTTCGCCTTTTTCATCAAGCACTGACAGGCAGCCCTCTTCCTCTATTTCTTTGGCCCAGGATTTTTTGGTTATTTGCGGGTTGATAAGGAATAAAGTTCGGTTTTCATAATGGATAACCACGACGCGGATATTCTGGCCGATTTGCGGAGCAGCTAAGCCGGCGCCGTCTTTTTTTATCATTGTTTCGGCCATGTCGGCCAAAAAGGATTGGAATTCCGGTTTTAAGATTTTTGCTTCGTCAAGCGGCGCTGACTTTTTCCGCAGAATCGGATGAGGATTTATTAATATTTCTAATTGCTTGGGCATAAAATTATTTTTGATCGATGATTTTGAAAAAATATTTCCAAGCGGCTCCGGCTTTGCAGAGCTCCTTGGTGTCGTTAAGGGCAAGCGAAACTTTATGGGCGGGCAGGTCCCGGCAAACTTTAAAAACCGCGGCGCGCTTGAAATTGGGGATATTTAATTCTTTTATAATACGCAAAGCGAGATCCTGCCAAGGATAGGCGGGAGCTTTTATCTTTGGTTTCATTTTTATTATGTCCGCAAAAGATTGAAATTTATCTTCGCTCATAAATTTATCTTCGCTCATAAAGCTGAAAACTAGGAAATTAGAATTCAAGCTCGAGGCTCAGATAGCCGATTCCGAAATCTGTCTGGTAAGACAAGATACGCGGCTTAGTGTTTTTATCTTCTAAAATACCCAGCAAAATCACTATCGGCTTTAAGCCGCATTCACCCGCGTCCTTTATAAAATTGGTGTCCATTTTTAATATATTTTCCGCCGCTGTTTTTGGTTCGCTTAAATATTCGATTAATTTGTTATCAAATTTGGCGCCTTTGGGCGAATAGCCGCCAGGTGATTTTCTTTTAAGGCGATGAGACAGGTCGCTTGAAGCTAAGACGGCAATTCTTTTATTGCTTGATTCAAGGATTTTTTTAAGATTTTCGCCTAATTTAAAATGTTCTTCAAGGCTTAAGCCGCTGGCGGGGGTAAGGATGATGATTTTGAAACTGGGCGTCAGAGCTTTCAAAATATATGTCGGGATAGCGCTGCCGTAATCTAAAATACTCTCGGAGATTAATTGAAGCGGAAATTCATTATGGAGAGCATTCTTAATCTGATCGGCTAAAAGAGAGTCTCCTTTTAAAATCGTTTTCGGAGGGATAAAGCCGAAGTCTTGCAAATTAATAGTCATTTCCGGAGCAACATTGACAGTAAAAGCATTATCTTGGGATAGACCATGGGGACTAATAATAACTAGAGTGTCGATTTCAAGATTTTTCAAACTTTCCCCAACTTGCTTATAAGCGTTAACGGTTTTATCAAGAAAATTATAATTAGCTCGGCCGATTTCCGGAATCAATAGGGGAGAATGGGGGAGGATCATGGTTTTAATTAGAGCCATAAATTTTGTTATTTTTAGGTATTTTTAGTATAGTATAATTAATCTCTTTAGAGAAGTTGACAGTATATTAAAAATATATTATATTTTAATCTAATAAAAAACCCCGACGTATCGGAGTTTTTTTTATTTTGAGGCGATATTTTTTCAGGTATCGGGCAAAACTTATTTTATCGTTTCTCCCTGGGTGTAATTATATAAGAATTTTGAGGAGACGGAGATGATATTTTTAGAATTATAGCCGAGTTTATTAAAAATCTCTTCGCTGGCGAACGGTCTTTTTTGCTTATTGGAAATTAAATAAACGGTCGGGAAGCTGTCAGTTTTGACCAAGGTGCCGTCATCAAACATAACCGGGTCGACCTTGGTGTAAGTATTAAGGGTTTTAGTAGTCGCTTTGATTATTTTTTTGCCTTTAAATTTTGTGGATAGGAGTATTTTATCGGTGAGTGGCGCCTTGGTTCCATCGACGACATAAAAAACTCCGCCCGTTTTTGTGTCTTGCATTAAGACGCCGGTTACATAAGTCGAAGTGGCGGTAATCGGTTTGCCGGTAGTATAAATTGTTAGATCGGAGCTGCTGGCTTTTTCAATTTCTTCAGGGTTGAAGCCGATTTTTTTAAAGACAGCCAAACTGGCGAATGGTCTTTTTTCTTTATCGACCAGCAAATAAATTGTTTTATCCGGAGTTTGGACCAAAGAATAGTTGGCAAATTTTATCGCCTCGCCGGGAGCATAATTATCAAGTTCGTCCTCGCCAATCGTAATGATTTGGTCGGTTTTGAAGCGGGAGACAAAAGCGGAGTAATTTAAGAATGGCCTCTTTTTTCCGTTTTCGATTAGCCAGATGCCCGGGTCGCCCTTAACTTGCAAGATAGAGCCGTCTGGGTACATAATAGCATTTCCTTTTGGGAAATAACGATTCCAAAGCTTATAGACGTTATAATTTCCGTTAAAGACATGGGGGGTATAGTTATAAAGAGCCGCCGTAGCTTTGTTAAGCGGCGTGACTACTATCGGTTCTTTGGAGATGGTGCCGTAAGGATTAGAAAAAGTGTATGTTTGGCCGGCTTTATAAGTATAGTGATCCTGTTCGTTCATGTAGGCGAGAAATTGCAGGGCGGCGCTGTTAACTTGTTTGCCGAATCCTTTATAGTAAGGGTTGCAGACCCAGCCGTCAGGGCAGCCATAGCCGGTCGCCCAATCAAGGCGGGCTTGCGGCGGGTTCGAATCTTCAATCAAACTGGCCTCTTTCTGTAAAAGGATAAGCAAAAATTTTGGATTGACCGTAGTAATCTTTCGGCATTTTTGCTGCTTTTCAAGTTCTGTCGGCGCTTCGCTTAAAGCTATGCCCTCGCAGTCATAATTATTATGGCTGGCATCGTAGATAATTTCCGCGGCTGACTTTGCGGTGCCGTGCGCATTGCTGGTTATATAATTAGCCAGGTAGCTATTTTTACTTTGTAAGAAATTTTGGATATCAGGCAGGCTCATGGCATCATAATTCAAAAGGTCGCCATCCTCGATGATTTTGTTGGGGTTGAAATTAGGATCGATTTCTGTTTGCGCGACCGCCGGCCAGGGGATAACCAGGCAAAATAAAAAAAGAGTGATTATTTTTTTTGTTTTCATGGTTACATTATAATATAATTTTCGTTTTGAGACAAAGGGGATAAAGTTTTCTTGACAAGAAATTAAAAAAGAGGTTAAATGCTATGATAATTTTAAGGATAAATTTATTAAACCTTAAAATAAAAAAAGTTCTTTTTAAATACAGTATAAACCAAATAAACCCTGCCTCATGAAGCCAAACTTTAATGAGAGAGAAACTCTCAAAGCTAAAATCCAATCTTTAAACGCAGTTACCAAGCGTTATTTCAAATTCAATCTGGTAGCCCTTGTTTTTAGTGCGGTTATTTGCGGGCTTTTTGTCTCCCGTGAATCCACCACTTTAAGCGCAATGGCCGGAACGCTGTTATTTTTTTCCGCAGTTTATATTTTTTTTATGACGCTGGTTATTACTCTCGGCTCCATGTATGACCAGGAGAGAAACGTGATTGCCGGAGTTATACCGCTAGTTATGACGCTCATCGGGCTCATCCTGGCCTTCTGGCTTTACGATGAATATTTGAGCGATCAGCTTGGCTTCTGGTCGGAAATAATCGCCTGGTTTGCGCTGACCATCCCGCCGCTTGTCAGTTTCGTTTTATGCCGCGCGCTCTCAATCGCCGCCGGGAAATTGTATTTTATTAATTTGTTCCAGATTATTATCACGGGCTTGCTGGCCTGGCTGGAATTTATCTGGTTCATTTAATACAAAAAAACCTGCCCCCGAAAGGCAGGTTTTTCATTAGTTCAAGTCGGTTTAATTAACACGGATGAGAACTTTTTCTTTGTCTTCTAGTTCAATTCTTACTTTATCGCCCTCTTTAACTTTGCCTTCTATAATCTCTAAAGCGAGTTCATCAAGAATCATGGTTTGGATGATGCGCTTCAAGGGGCGGGCGCCATAAGTAATATCATAGCCCTTTTCGGCAAGCAGTTTTTTTACTTTGGGACTGATGCGGAGCGCGATATTTTTATTATGAAGGCGTTTTTCTACTTTTAACAATTCAAGATCGACAATTTTTTCCAGCGCCGCCCCCGACAAGCTTCTAAAGAGGACGATTTCATCGATTCGGTTGAGGAATTCTAATTTGAAATGATTTTTTAAAATTTTATCGATTTTTTCTTTCATCTCACCGGTGCGCATTTTCGCCGCCGCCTGTTTGTCGCTCTCATCGGCGAAGCCGATGGAATACTGTTTAATAACTTCATTGCCGAGATTAGAAGTCATGATAATAATCGTATTTTTAAAATTAACGGTTCGTCCTTTAGAATCGGTCAGCCGTCCATCGTCAAGAATTTGGAGGAGCACATTGAACATATCAGGATTTGCCTTTTCGATTTCGTCAAAGAGGACGACGCTATAGGGGTGCCGCCGCACCTTATCGGTTAATTGGCCGCCGTCGTCATGTCCGACATAGCCGGGGGGAGAACCGATCAGCTTGGCGACCGAATGCTTCTCCATAAATTCACTCATGTCCAAGCGGATAAGAGCTTTTTCATCGTCGAACATAAAAGTGGCCAGGGCCTTGGCGAGTTCAGTTTTTCCGACGCCGGTCGGTCCGACAAATAAAAATGATCCGATCGGTTTTTTTTCTTCATTAATGCCGGCGCGGCTGCGGCGTAGAGCATTAGCTACGGCCTTGATTGCTTCTTCTTGCCCGACCACCTCTTCGCCCAGCTTATTTTCCGCTTCGCTCAGTTTTGTTATTTCATCTTGGAGCATCCGGTTTACCGGAATGCCGGTCCAGCGGGCGATAACTTTAGCAATATCTTCTTCGTCAACTTCTTCTTTTAGAATACGCTGTCCTTTTTTTTGGATTTTTATCAATTCATCCTGGAGCTTCTTAATTTTATTTTCTAATTCCGGGATCAAGCCATATTTGATTTTCGCGACTTCGGTCAGATCGGCGCCTTGGCGCTGAGTAATTTCGGCGCGGATTTTTAAATCTTCAATCTCTTTTTTTGAATTGCGGATTTGAGAAATGATATTTTTTTCATTATTCCAGTGCAGTTCCAGCTGGTTGGCCCTCTCTTTTATTCTCGCGAGCTCTTGGTTGACGGCTTTAAGCCGGGAGGATTTTTTATCAGTTGTCATGATGCCGGCTTTGTTTAATTCAAGCTGGTTCATCTTGCGTTTTAACTGGTCGAGCTCGTCGGGCATCGAATCTATTTCCATACGGAGCGATGAAGTCGCTTCATCGATCAAGTCCACCGCCTTGTCGGGCAAAAAACGGTCGCTGATATAGCGGTTGGATAATTTAGCGGCGGCAATGACCGCGTTATCGGTAATGCGGACGCCATGATGGACTTCATATTTTTCTTTAAGTCCGCGGAGCATTGAGATAGTATCTTCAACGCTCGGTTCGTTAACCATAATCGGCTGGAAACGTCTCTCCAAGGCGGCATCACGTTCAATATATTTTTGGTACTCTTTTGTGGTTGTCGCGCCGATAGTGCGCAGTTCGCCGCGGGCTAACGCCGGTTTTAGCATATTTGAAGCGTCCATCGAGCCTTCGGAAGCGCCCGCGCCGATTAAAGTATGGAGCTCGTCGATGAATAAAATGATTCGTCCGTTTTGCGATTTCACTTCTTTAAGAACGGCTTTAAGGCGGTCTTCAAATTCGCCGCGGAATTTTGCCCCGGCTACTAAAGCGCCCAAATCAAGTGTCACGACTTCCTTATTCTTCAGGTTTTCCGGTACATCGCCGGCGATAATTCTTTGCG
This sequence comes from uncultured Gammaproteobacteria bacterium, assembly GCA_964648205.1. Taxonomy (GTDB): domain Bacteria; phylum Patescibacteriota; class Patescibacteriia; order Patescibacteriales; family UBA12465; genus UBA12465. Next base: position 74,036 of record CAZYNT010000001.1, on the reverse strand, counting down.
CTAGACCCTCAACGATGGCGGTTTTGCCGGTTCCGGCTTCACCGATTAGGACAGGATTATTTTTAGTGCGGCGCAGAAGCACCTGCATGATGCGGCGGATTTCCAAGTCGCGGCCAATAACCGGATCGAGTTTCTCTTGGCGGGCCAGTTCGGTCAGATTGGTCGTATATTTTTCCAAGACCTTGTATTTGTTTTCGGGGTAAGGATCGTTTATGGTTTGCGCGCCGCGCAACTCTTTTAAAATTTCTTTAATATTTTTATATTCTACTTTAAAACTGAGAAGAACGGCTTGGGCCGGGGAAGGGACGCCGATTAGAGCCAGCAGGATATGTTCGGTCGAAATAAATTCATCATTCATGCCATCCGCTTCTTTCTGCGCGCGCTCTAAAATAATGGCCGTTTCAGCTGTGCCCGAAACAGCCTGAACCGGGCCGTTCGTCGGGTTGATTTTCAAGCGTGGCAACTTTTGCAGCTCCTTAATCGTGAGATCTTCAATCATTTCCGGATCAATTTTCATTTTTTCGAGTATCGGCTTAATCAAACTTTCGTTTTGCTGGAGCAGAGAGAGTAAAATATGGAGAGCCTCAATATTAGATTGGCCGTAAGAAGAGGCGATTATTTGGGCATTAATGATAGCTTCTTGCGATTTATCAGTAAATTTGTTGAACATATTTTTTATAATTATTTTTAGCACTCCTAGTTTAAGACTGCTAATTATAATAATAAGCTAGAGCAGGCAGCTTGTCAAATTACGATTAAATATTAATAAAAGTTAGATCTTTTTTAATTTGGCGCCGTTAATTCATTAGTGATTTTTTTTGTTTTATGATAAAATATAAACAATTAGATTGAAAGATTGAACAAAATAAAATAAATATGTTTAAACACAATTTCCTTACATATAGCGGAAAAATAATCGTTTCCTTGCTTTTAGAAGTGGTTTATTTTCCTCTCTGGTGGTATAGCGTCGGGTTCGGCCGCCTTGTCAGAAATGTTTGGAATTTTTGGCGCGATCAAGAAAAATCATTAGGGTTCTCCGTCTGGGCGAAAAATATTTTTGTGCCTATGTACGGGCAGTCGGATTGGGCCGGTCGCCTGATAAGCTTCTTGGTGCGTCTGGTGCAAGTAATCTTTCGCGGCTTCGCGCTACTTATTTGGCTGGCAGTTTGCCTGATAGTTATAATCTTTTGGCTGGCTTTGCCTCCTTTATTAATTTTCGCTTTTATTTTTCAAGTACTGAAATAATCAATAATATGGTAATTGAAAAAACAAATCCTGAAGAAATTGTCTTTAGCCCCGATTCAAGCAGCGCCCGTCCTGGCGCTTGGTTTCTGGGAAGATTTTTATATTGGGATAAGGTTTTAAAAAAGTCAGTGATTGCGATTGAGCGCACTAAAGAAAATACGGAAAGAATTTTTGAATTTTTAACCTGGCTCATTATTTTTGCCGGTTGGCTCGCTTTCGGCTTATGGGTTTTCTATAATTGGGGAACATTGTCTGCTCATCCTTTGCGCTTTTTAGTCTTCTGGAATAAGAGTCATCCACTCATTTTAGTTTTTGTGCTTTCTTTATGGTTTGATTTGTTTCTGTTTTATAAGAAGAGCGAGGCGCGCGCGGCTCTTAAAAAGATCGATTATCGGAATTTTACTTCCGACAAAGTCAGGAAGAGAGAAAAGCCAAAAAAATATAACGTTTCTAAGGCCTACAACACGGTCGCGAGCAAAGCACTGGAAGATGCTTATCTTTTGGCCAATAAGTTGCGCCAAACAGAAGTGACCATTATCCATCTTTTTCGTGTATTGCTTAAAGTTAAAGAGATACAAACCCTTTTCATCCGCCTTAATGTTGATGCTAAAAAATTAGTCGAACTCGTCGATCGCCGTTTAATTAAATCGCAAGATAATGGTTTTTCCGGACGAAGCAAATTGGCTCCAAATCTGGAAGAAGTTTTAATATTGGCCTTTGTCGAGGCTTATAATTTGAATCAAGATAGCGTCGACGTTTTAAACCTTATTTCCTTCTGCTATCAGAAAGATCCGCGTTTGGCCGAAATTCTATATGATTTAGAGATTGATAATAATAAAATCGTCAACACGGTTGAATGGTTCAGAGTCAATCGCCGCATGCTGGCAAGTTATAAATCATATCGTAAATTAGCGCTTCTTAAGCCTGGTACGGGCATGAACCGCGCGTATACGGCCATTGCCACGCCGACCCTTGATCATTTTTCCCACGACGTTACCATCCAATCAAAATATGGAGCTAACGACATCTGCGTCGGCCGGCAGAAAGAAATCAATTCTATTTTCGAGTCTTTCATCGGCGGTCATAGCGGCGTTCTTTTGGTCGGCCCCAGCGGCGTCGGCAAGAGCACAATTATTACCGGATTAGCACAGCTGATGGTTGAAGAACGAGTCCCCGCTTTTTTGAAGGACAAGCGCTTAGTCGAGCTTGATGTTTCGCGCCTTGTAAGCGGCGCTGATGCAGCTCAAGCGGAAGAACGCCTATTGACCGCAATCAGCGAAATCAACCATTCCGGCAATATTATCTTATATATTGATAATATTGAAAATTTGATTGGAATAAGCGCCGGCAGCCAAGAAAGCTTGGATTTATCGGAAGTTTTGGCCGAGGCGCTAAGCCGCAAACATTTAATGTGCTTAGCTTCGGCGACCACGGAAAATTATTCTAAGTATATAGAGAATAAATCGCTTGGCACGGTTTTAACAACCGTCGGCATAAAAGAACCAGAATTCAATGAAGCAATTCAGATTCTTGAGAGTAAGGTCGGTTTCTTAGAATCCAAGTATGACGTCTATATTGTTTACGGCGCTTTAGAACAGGCGGTAAAAATGTCTGAACGCTATCTGCATGATAAATTCTTGCCGCTTAAAGCGATTAATCTGCTCGAGAAAGCGGCGCTTATTGCAGCGAAAAATTTTCAAAACGATCCGACGAAATGTTTTTGCGGCAGCGAAGAGGTGGCGGCGGCTATTGGTGAAATTACCGGGATTCCCGCCAATAAAGTTACGGTTGACGAGAGCCAGAAGTTATTAAATTTAGAGGTAGAAATTCATAAGCGCTTGGTAGATCAAGAGGAGGCGGTCAAGGCGGTCGCCTCCAGCTTGCGCCGCGCCCGCGCTCAGCTCAAGGAAGGGAAACGCCCGATTGCCAGCTTCCTTTTTCTCGGTCCGACCGGCGTCGGTAAAACAGAGCTTGCTAAAGCGGTCAGTCAGGTTTATTTCGGCGATGAAGATTACTTGATTCGGGTTGATATGAGCGAATACCAGTATCCGGACAGCGTCCGAAAAATGATTGGAGACGTCGACGGCGCTTTGGGGTATTTAACCGAGGCCGTCCGCAAAAAACCGTTTTCCTTAATTCTTTTAGATGAAATCGAAAAGGCGCATCCTGATATTTTAAATCTGTTTTTGCAGCTGTTAGATGATGGCCGCTTAACCGACGGCCAGGGAAGAACTATTAGTTTCACGGAATCGATCATTATCGCGACCTCCAATATCGGCGCTCTTTACATCCAGGAGCAGATTCGCGCTAAAGCAAATATTAATATTATCAAGCAAGAGCTTATCGACAACCAATTGAATAAATATATGCGCCCCGAGCTCATTAATCGTTTTGACGGGATTATCGTCTTCAAGCCGCTCAGCGAGAAGGATGTTTTGGCGATTGCTACGTTGATGCTCAAGAAGATTAAAAAAGGTTTAAGCGATAAAGGGATAAATCTTAAGGCGGATAAGGACGGTGCGGCCATACTCGCGCATGAGGGCTACGATCCGAAATTCGGCGCCCGGCCGCTCCGGCGCTTGCTCCAAGACAAAGTTGAAGATAGCATCGCCAACAAAATATTAAGCGGCGAACTCAAGCGGCGGGATACGGTAATTATCAATTCGCGGGCGGAAATTGAAATTGAAAAGGCCGCTGAGTTATAAAAATGGAATAATAAATTATGTTTTACTTTCTTATTTTCTTGGCTAGTTTAATTTTAGCGGCCGTCCTCACTTTTTTAGTGAAGAGAGTTGCTTTGAAGCTAGACATTGTTGATCGTCCGGACACAGCTGGCGGCGCGAGCCGAAAGATACATACGACCGCGACTCCGCTTTTGGGCGGCGTCGCTATTTTTATTGCTTATTTTATTCTATTGTTCGCTTTCGCCTCCCGCTTCTTGTCCGGCAATCTGCATTGGTCGCATTTAATCGCCTTTTTTGTCGGCGCCTTGGTTATTATTATCGGCGGCGCGCTTGATGATAAATATAATTTGCGGCCCAGCCGGCAGATTATTTTTCCTTTATTAGCCGTCTTGATTTTAATTTTAGGAGGGGTGGAAATTGAAAAGATAACCAACCCTTTTGGGGGTTATGTTTATTTAAAGTCGCTGATTGTCGTCGGCCCCATACTGATTGCCGCCTGGCTTTTAGGCATGATGTATACAACCAAGCTTCTTGACGGCGTCGACGGCTTGGTTTCAGGGGTCGCCGCTATCGGCGGCTTGGTGATTTTTTTGTTTACTTTGACGACCCGCTATTATCAGCCAGATATTGCTTTCGCCGCCATTACTTTGGTCGGATCGGCAATAGGCTTTTTGATTTTTAATTGGCATCCGGCAAAAATATTCTTAGGCGAGGGGGGGGCTCTTCTCTTGGGCTATATATTAGGAGTGCTGGCAATTATCTCCGGTGGTAAGATTGCCATTGCCCTGCTTATTATGGGTATACCGATTTTAGATGTTGCCTGGACAATTTTGCGTCGCCTTTTTCAAGGGAAAAATCCTTTTCGGTTCGCCGACAGAAAGCATCTTCATCACCGCCTCTTAGCGCTGGGGCTTGGACAAAAGAAAACGGTTTTTATTTTTTATAGCCTTTCTTTAGCTTTTGGTTTAAGCGGCTTATTTTTGCAAAGTCGAGGAAAATTTTTCGCCTTAATCGGGCTTCTGGCTGTCATGTTCATTATTGTTATCGTTTTCTGGCTCTTGGATCGCCGAAACAGAAAACCATCTCTGCTTCTCCATGTTTGCTGCGCGCCTTGCAGCGCGTATATCAGCCGCGAGCGCCTGCTTCCTAAATATAAGCTGACTTGGTATTTTTATAACTCCAACTTAAGCTCGCTGGCCGAATATAATCTTCGGCTGGAGGCAGTTAGATTAGTCGCCCGTAAATTCAATATACCCTTGCTGATTGAGCCCTATGAACATGCGGTTTGGCTGGAAACAGTCAAGGGGAATGAGGAATCTCCGGAGCGCGGGGCGCGCTGCCAGATTTGCTATCGCGGCCGATTAGCCAAGACGGCCGAGTTGGCGCGCTTAAACAAGTTTGATTATTTCAGCACCAGCCTGCTCGTCAGCCCCTATAAGGATACGGAGGCGATAAAAAGAATCGGCCATGAGCTGGCTGGCGCGAATGGTTTAAAATTTTTGGACGATGATTTTCAAAAAGATAATGGTTACCGCCAGTCGCAGAACTTGGCCAGGGAGCTGGGCATTTATCAACAGAAGTTTTGCGGCTGTGAATTTTCATTAAGAAAATCAGTATGAGACTCAAAAGACAGGGACCAATTATTTACGGGGTTTTGCTTTTATTCATTTATTTTTTTATGGCCGCGCCGATTAGAGCCGAAGAAGCGCTTGATTCCGATAATGATGGCTATAACAATACTCAAGAAATAAGCAACGGCTATTCTCCTTTCAATCCAGAGAAGATAAGATTGGCAAAGAGCGATGTTGATAAGGACGGCTTAAGCGATTATTTTGAATTAAAATTTAAGACCGACCCTTTGAACCCGGATTCGGATGGCGATGGATGGCAAGACGGTCTGGAAGTTGATTGGGCTTATGATCCGCTGTCGAGTTCCACTAAAAAGTTAGCACAAAAATTAGAAATTGATTTGAAAAATCAGAAATTAAAATATTATGTCGCCGGTAATCTCTGGAAAGAATCCCCTGTATCTACGGGAAAGCCGGCTATGCCGACTCCAAAGGGTAAGTTTAAGATAGTCAATAAAGTTCCCAAAGCGTGGTCGAAAACTTATAAGTTATGGATGCCTTTTTGGCTTGGCTTGGGTAGCGGCCAGTTCGGTATTCATGAACTGCCGGTTTGGCCCAGCGGTTATCGCGAAGGCGCAGACCATCTCGGAAAACCGGTTTCTCACGGATGTATCCGTTTAGGCATCGGTCCGGCCCAATATATTTATGATCGCGTAGCGGTGGGGTTAGAAGTGGAAATAAAATAATTAACTCTCCAGCCGTTAAAATTTTTGCGTTGTTTTTCCTGCTCTAAGATGATATAATTTACTTAAGCCATATTAGCGCTAATATTTTTTATTTATGTTAAAAAAAATATTTAAATTAACCCTAGTTCTAGCGGTTTTAACTGTTTTAATAAGCGGATGCACGCTTCCTTGGAAAAAGAAAACGGTCGATAATGCATTAAATAATGTTAATGACGCTAATAATATTGAAGAGGCTAAAGAAGAAGAAACGGCGACCAGCACAAAACAAATTAAGAAATTCGCGAATTATGACGAACTCAAAGCTTTTTTGGAAGAGAATAATAGTTCAGGTAGCGGCGGCAACATTGTGATGCGCGAGCAAGCGGGTAGTTTTTCGACTAAAGCCTTAACATCCACCATGGCGCCGACGGCTGATTCCGCTATATCTGAAAGCAGCGCCAGCGCGGGAACTGGTAGTTTGGAAGCATCGGCGGCAAACGACTATTCGACAACCAACAACCAAGTCGCCGGCGTTGATGAAGCTGATATTATTAAAACAGACGGCAATTATATTTATGCGCTCGTGCGCAATGAATTAAAGATAATAAAAGTTAACCCCGCCACGGAGTCTGCGGTTTTGAGCACGATTACCTTCAAGTCGCGTCCGCAAGATATTTTTATAAGCGGCTCCAGCTTGGTTGTTTTCGGGGCCGACCAGCAGATTTACGCCATGGAGACATATCGAAGCTTCCGCCGCCAAAATCCGTATACTTTTTTCAAGGTTTTTGATTTGGCTAATCCGGCTGACCCGAAATTAGCGCGCGATTTGGATTTTGAAGGCTCGTATTCCGACGCCCGTTTAATCGGCGATTACGTTTATTTATTCACTAACAGCTCGGCTAATTATATTGAGAATGAGCCGCTTCTGCCCAGAGTTTTGGATAAGGGGGTCGTTTTATCAAATGCGTGCGATCAGTTTGAAAAATGCTTTGCGCCCGATGTTTATTATTTTGACATCCCATACGACTCGTATAATTTTTCCAATGTCACCGCAATCAACATCAAAGATAATGGCGAAGCCATTAACGGCCAATCATATTTGATGAATTACGGCCAGAATCTCTACGTTTCCCCGTCCAATATTTATATTACCTATACGGAATATATTAATGAATATGATTTAGAACAGACCGTGAAAAGGGAAATAGTTTTTTCGCAGCTAAGTGCCGATGATCAGGATAAAATCACTAAGATTGAGGCTTCAGCCAACTTCATCTTGGCTAAGAACGAGAAGAAGGCGAAAGTGGCGGCGATTATTGATCGCTATTTGAATAGTTTGAGCGAAGAAGCCCAGAAAAATTTGCAAGCCAACCTTGATGATGCTTTAAAGCAGAAGCTGATTGAGCAGGCCAAGAATATGGAGAAAACCGTCATCCACAAGATTGCGATTAATGGTAAAAGCGTGGAGTATAAGGGAATGGGAGAAGTAAGCGGCCAGGTTTTAAATCAATTTTCTATGGATGAAAACGGCGATTATTTCCGTATCGCCACCACCCGCAATCCTATATGGTCGCGCCTGACCGATAAGCCGGAAGATTCTTACAGTAATGTATATATCTTAAATGGCGAATTGAAAGTGGTGGGCAGTTTAGAGAATCTGGCGACTACGGAGCGTATTTATGCGGCCCGCTTCATGGGAGACCGGCTTTATCTGGTAACTTTCAAAAAGACCGATCCGCTATATGCCATCAGCCTAAGCGATCCAGCTAAGCCGAGCGTATTGGGCGCTATCAAGCTGCCCGGGTTTTCAAATTATCTCCATCCAGCCGATAAAAATGGCAATAAAATAATCGGCTTCGGGCGAGACGCGGAAGAAGATGCGGGCGGCAGCGTAAAGGTAAAAGGTTTAAAAATATCCCTGTTTGATTTTACTGACCTGGACAAGCCCAAAGAATTAGATTCATATATGTTCGGCGATTCGGGGAGCGATTCAATTGCTTTGCAGGATCATAAGGCGTTTCTTTACTCGGAAGCGAAAAATTTATTAGTGCTGCCGGCGGTCCTGCGGGAGAACGGGCGGATCTCCTTTGCCGGATCGTTAGTTTTCAATACGGATAACAATAAATTCACTTTCAAGGGAGGAATAGACCATTCGGAGGGCGGGAATTTTTCCGGGTCAGATTATTGGGGCGGATATAATTATTATGATAATACAGTCAAGCGCAGCTTGTATATCAATGACGATCTTTATACTTTTTCCAACAAATTTTTAAAGATTAACAGCCTGAAAGATCTTGGTTCGGTAAAAAGCTTGATTTTGACAAGCGGCGGCAACGATTATATTATTACTCCGAACCCCGTTCCGGCTCCGAACCCCGTTCCGGCTCCTTTGTCGGGCGAAGCGGGCGTTTCCGAGGGCGGAACATCCGCCTCCGCGCCAGCTTCGTCTCTAGGTTCAAGCACGCCGTCTCTAGAACCGCCTATTCCGCCGCTCGCCGCAGAGGGAAGCTCTGCTCCGGACACAGGCAGCTCAACTAATCCTTAGTTTAGGCTTATGATGAAAAATAATTATTTGTATTTAATTTTGATTCCGTTTTTGCTTTGGGTTCTGGACGAGATTTTTATCTTCAAACCGGATTTTTTCTTTATCGCTTTGAGTCTGGGCTTGTTAATTATTACTTTCGGCGTCCGCCGGCTTATAAGAAAACAAAGTCTTAAATTTTGGCTGGTTTTCGTTCTGCCGCCCAGCTTATTTTATTTGAGCTTTTCTTTTTATAGCGCCATGATTGTCAGCCAATTCTGGATCCAGGTAATTTTTCTTTTAAATGCCTGGTTCATCTTTTTTTATCTGCAAAATATTTATTATTATTTTTCTTTCGGCGCTCCGGAACGCGCAATCAAGCTGCGCCGTTTGCTTACCAGCGGCTCCTTTCTCTCGACTTTCGCCATCGCCTCGTCTTTATACGCTTTGCCTATTTTTTTGAGCTGGCCTTTTTCTATCCTACTCTTGGTTTTTGCCCTGATTAGTTTCGGGCTCTTCGGCCAATTCTTGATATTGGAAAAAAATATTAGAGCGGAACAGAAGATTTTTTGGGGAGTAAAAGTTTTGATCTTGGCCGAATCGGCCGGAGCTCTCTTCCTTCTACCTCTCAATTATAATATTCTCGGGCTTCTTTTGGCGGTCATTTTTTATCTCTTGGTTTTGTTTGATGATTGGCGCGCCGACGGGCGTCTTTATTATAAAAATTTAAAATGGCTGCTCGTCATCGGCTCCTTAATCATTATTCTTATTCTTTTATCGGCCCGCTGGCTTTAATTAAATTATTTTATGTTTAATAAGATCAAAAACAATTTTTTTCTGATGGTTTTCTTAACGGTCGTTTGCGGCTTAGCCGCCGGCATCTGCGGGGAAATCATAACCAGGGTTTATTTTTTGGGTGATTTTTCTTTCCCCTCTTCCAATCAAGAATTAAATTTAACTGATTTAAATAATAATCGTTCTAATTTAATCATCCGCGACGCTAAAAAAGTAGTCGTTAATCAGGATTTAAAGGTGGCAGAAACCATCAATTCTCTTGCTCCGTCGCTAGTCAGCGTTTTTAAGGAAATTGATCAGAAAACCGCCGGCAACTCAATAAAGCCGGAGTATTATTCTTTGGATAATCCTTTATTCATCGGTTTAATTATCACAAGCGATGGCTGGGCAATGTCATCTTTGTCCGCCGAAATGAAAGAGGTCTTTGCCGCTAAAGGCTACGTGGCCGTTGCTTCTGACAGAAAAATCTATAAGATTGACAAGGTGACTGTCTTGAATAATTCTTCCGGCGATGTGGTTTTTTTTCATTTGAACGCCGCCGCGAATCTGCCGGTCAGAAAGATTGCCGCCCGCGCCGAATTGTCTCTGGGTCAATCGCTGATAGTGGTTGATAATTATAATAATGTCTGGCCGACCACTCTGTCTTCGCTCAAAAAGACGCCGGAGATTTTAAATAGCGACCTAACAAACGCCCGCTTAGCCCTGGCCAACAATTCGGAGGCGATTCAGAAAAATTCTTTTGTTTTTAATTTAGCCGGCGATTTAACCGCGGTTATCGGCACTAATAAAGAAATAATTCCAGCCTTTTCTTATAGCGGCTATTGGCAGAGCTTCAGCCGGCAAATCCCGGTCGCCCGCCCTTTCTTGGGGGTTAATTATTTGGATTTGGCGGCTAAACGCATCCCCGATATGAATATTTATAAAGGGTCTTTGATTTATCCCGACGCCGATAAAGTCGCGGTCGTTAAAAATAGTCCGGCCGCGGCCGCTGGGCTTTTGCCGGGCGATATAATCACCTGGATAGATAATCAGGAAATTAATGCCGCCAACGATTTGGCGGATATAATTGCCGGCTATAAGGCCGGCGATAAGATTACTATTACCTATATTCGCGCCGGCCAGGAAAAGGAGGTCGGCCTTAAATTGGGCGAGTTAAAGTAACCCTTTTTAAACTATGAAAATTGCTACTATTGCTACTATTGAAAAGGTGAAAAATTTAAAAAATAAAGTAGCTTTTTTACGGGTTGATTTTAATGTCGCCCTTCAAAAAGGAAAGATCAAAGAAGATTATAAGATTAAGTCCGGACTCGAAACAATTAATTATCTTTTAGAAAAAGGCGTGAAGCTTATAGTCGCTACTCATTTAGGAGAGCCCAAGGGAAAGCCCGAAGTTGCCTATTCAGTTAAGCCGGTAGCGGCGCGCTTGCAGAAGCTTTTAAAGAAACCGGTTAAATTCTGCGCCGAGACCATAGGACCGAAAACCGCCAAAGCGATTTCCCGCTTAAAAGCCGGAGAAATTTTAATGATTGAAAATCTGCGTTTTAATGCCGGCGAATTAATTAATGATAATAAGTTCGCCCGGGAATTGGCGGGTTTGGCTGATATTTATATTAATGACGCTTTCGCGGTTTGCCATCGCGATCAAGCTTCCGTTTCCGCTATCAAAAAATATCTGCCCGCTTATGCCGGCTTATTGCTCGCCAAAGAAATCACGGCTTTAAATAAAATTATTAAACCCAAAAAGCCGCTGGTTGTAATTATGGGAGGAGCAAAGATCGCGACTAAAGCGCCCCTTATTTCTAAACTATATTCTTCGGCCAGCCATATTCTCTTGGGAGGCGCTTTGGCTAATAATTTTTTTAAGTATCAAAAAAAAGAAATCGGCGAATCTTTGTTTGATGCGGATAGCCTGGTCTGCGTTAGCAAGTTGTGTCGAGTCAAAAAGAAGGCTGCGAAAATAATTTTACCGGTCGATGTGGTTGTCCGCACGAAATCAGGTTCGGCTCAACTCCGCCGGCCGGAAGAAGTAAAGAAAGATGAAATGATTTTAGACATCGGCCCGGAAACAATTTCACTCTTCTCGCATTATATAAAAGAAGCGCAAACCTTAGTTTGGAACGGACCGATGGGCAAATTTGAAGAAGAGGGTTTTCGGCAGGGAACTCTTTCTATCGCCCGCTTGATCGCTTCGCGCTCTTCCGGCAAGGCCTATGGTCTCGTGGGCGGCGGGGAAACTATCGAGGCCTTGGAATTAACGAAGATGGCCGAATATGTTGATTGGGTTTCAACTGCGGGCGGGGCGATGCTGACTTATTTAGGAGGCGGGAAGATGCCCGGGCTCGCTAAAATAGCTACTAAATAATTATTAAAGATATGCCAAAGATAAAAAATATTTTAGCCCGTGAAATATTAGATTCACGGGGCAATCCAACGATTGAAGTGAAAGTCATCCTGGCTAACGATTTAAGCGCCAAGGCAAGCGTGCCGAGCGGCGCTTCGACCGGAAGCTATGAAGCGGTTGAATTGCGCGATGGCGATAAAAAACGCTATGGCGGCTTAGGAGTTCTGCGGGCGGTCGGTAAAATCCGGGAAATTATCGCTCCGAAATTAATCGGTTTTGATGTTTTAAAACAAAGTGAAATTGATCAGGCTTTAATCGCTCTCGACGGCACGCCGAATAAAAATAATCTGGGGGCGAATGCGACTCTCGCCGTCTCTCTAGCTTGCGCCCGGGCGGCCGCTTTAAGCCGGAAGCAGGAATTATTTTCTTATTTGCAGGACACTTTTGCTTTCACCGGCCGTCCGAAAATACCGACGCCGCTTTTTAATATTTTTAATGGCGGCAAGCACGCCGATACTAATTTGGACTTCCAGGAATTTTTAATAATCCCCCGGCCGATGGCCGCCGCTAAAATGGTGCAAATGGGCGCAGAGGTTTTTCATGAATTAGGCAAAGTTTTGAAAGAATCGGATTATGATACCGACACTGGAGCGGAAGGCGGCTATGCGCCGGACCTTGATTCCAGCATTGAAGCGATTGAATTGATACTGGCCGCCACCATTCGAGCCGGCTATAAGCCGGGCGAAGACCTTAAGCTCGGGGTTGATGTCGGCTCTTCGGTTCTATATGATGCGGACACTAAAAAATATTTATTTTCGCTTGATAAGGCTTATTTCAGTTCGGACAGTTTGATAGGCTTGTATAATGAGTGGTTAAAAAAATACCCCTTCCTTTATATTGAAGACGGCTTAGCTGAAGATGATTGGGAAAATTGGCGCGAGCTGACGGCCGAATTGGGAGATAAAATCATGGTTGTCGGCGATGATTTATTTACAACGAACTCTAACCGTTTGCGCCAGGGGCTGAAAGAAAAGGCGGCTAACGCCATAATCATTAAGCCCAATCAGATCGGAACCTTGACGGAGACGGTAGATTGTGTAAAATTAGCCCAGAAGCATAATTATAAGATAATCGTATCGCATCGCAGCGGCGAAACGGTCGATGATTTCATTGTTGATTTAGCCGTCGCCAGCGGAGCGGACTATCTTAAGGCCGGCTCCTTATCAAGAGGGGAGAGGCTGGCAAAATACAATCGCTTGCTTGAAATCGCCGACCTCATAAAACAAAATGACTAATATTATTTCTACCGAAAACTCGGAAATTCCTCTGGCGGCCAGGCCGGTAGTTTTTTTATTATTTGATGGCTGGGGCGTGGCGCCGCTCAGCGAAGCCAATGCCATGACGAGCGCGAAAACACCTTGTTTGGATAGCCTGGTTAAAGAATATCCGGTGGCTCTAATTGAAGCGCACAATAAAACAATTAATGCTCGTTATTTAAGTTTAGGTGCCGGCCAGGATTTAGCGGATGAAAATTTTGTGCCCAATCTGACGCTTAGCAAGATATTGTCGAGCCATAACATAAAGCAGATTAAAATTACCGAAACGGAGCGTTTGGCTGCTTTGACCCATTTTTTTAACGGGCATGAAGAAGCCAGAGTATTAGGAGAAGATTGGAAAATAGTTTCTTCGCAATCCGGCGATCATAATATAAAACCGGTTCTCGTTTTGAACAGAATCAACCGGGAATTAATAAAAGCTTTAGAATCGGAAAAATATAATTTTTTAGTGGCGGCGATTCCGACGCTTGATTTAGTGGCCGCAAGCGGCGACTTTAAGGCTGTAAAAAAGGTGGTCGAGACAATCGACAAACATTTGCGGAAAATTGTCAGCCTAGTTTTAGGCGAAAGAGGAGTTTTGATAATTAGTTCGGCCTGCGGCAACGCTGAATATTTAAAAAGCATGGCGACGGAATTGGTTGATAAAAATATAACGGATAATCCGGTGCCCTTCATTATCGTCGGTGAAGAGTATAAAGGCAAGACAATCGGTTTGCGGGAACCCATAAATAATGATTTGAGTCTCTTGGCTCCGGCGGGTGGTCTCAGTGATGTTAGCCCGACCATCTTAAGTATTATGGGTCTAGCTAAACCAGAAGAAATGAGTGGTAGTTCTCTTATTGACAAAAAATAGTAAAAAAGATAGATTTGATAGTTAAAAAATATAAAAGAAACAATAAAAAAGGAGGTTCCAATGCCAGTGCCAGAAAATAGTAATTTGAGCGCCAGAGATAAGGAAATCCTGATGCTCATCGTGAAAAACCTGGAGCTTGATTTAAGCTTAGAACAAGCCACCACCAAAGATGGGGTGGTAAAAGTAATTCAAAAATTAAGAGAGAAGGGTTGGGGTCCATATAAATTTCACAGCTTAGGAGTATCGGTTCTCAGCTTTAAAAAAGCTTGTGCCAAAATTGGTGGCGGCTTTAAAAGTTATGTGCCGGATAATATCTGTGATTTATTCTTACCCTTAACCGGTCAAAGTCTCTTTTTGTGAAAAAAGCCCCGCCAGCAGACGGGGCTTATTTATATCAGAGGGTTATAAATTAATTCTTTAGAAAAAAAGAAAACTTATCAAACTAGTTATAATGCCGACGAAAGCACCGACGATAACTTGAAGCGGGGTATGGCCGATACGCTCCAATTGTTTCGGATAAGATCTGTCCAGGAATTCATCTTCTTTCAGATCTTTTACCAGTACATTCAGAGTTTTTCCGTGCTGCCCGAGATAGTTGCGCAGGCCAATCGCATCGGTTATGACAATCGCGGTAAAGACGAAAGCGGCCGCAAAAACAGGAGAGCTAATGCCCAGCTTCAGCCCTAAGATAGTAACCAGGGAAACAGTTACGGCCGTATGCCCGCTCGGCATATCAGAATAAGCAAAAACATCATGCCAGGTAATTTTGTGGTGGAAGGAGCGCAGGAAAACTTTGGCTCCTTGGGCGATAATAAAGGCGACAATCGGCGTTAAAATATAAATATACATAAAATTAAATATCTAAATTTTGTACCTTTTTAGCATGGGTCTGGATGAAATTCTTGCGCGGCGCAACGTTATCCCCCATCAACATATCGAATATCTGGTCGGCTTTCGCTGCGTCTTCAATGGTTACTTGTTTAACTATGCGGCCGGCCGGGTCCATGGTCGTTTCCCAAAGTTGTTCGGGGTTCATTTCGCCCAAGCCTTTATAGCGCTGGATAGTTATTTTGTTCGGTTTCTTTTTTTCATCTTCATTCCCCTTCTTGCCTTTTTTGCCTTCTTCTTTTTCCTCTTCGACTACTTCAATATTTTCACCCTCATCATTTTCTTCGCCGACCTCAACCGCTTCTTCAACGCCGCCTCCGAGTTCAATAATTATTTTCTCTTTTTCTTCATCGCTGTAGGCGTAGCGGACAACCGAGCCTTTCTTCAATTGATAGAGCGGCGGTTGCGCGATATACATATAGCCGCCGGTTACCAGCGGGGTAAAATGGCGGAAGAAGAGCGTCAGGAGAAGAGTTCTGATATGGGCGCCGTCGACATCCGCATCAGTCATGATAATAATGCGATGGTATCTTAATTTTTCAATATCAAATTGATCATCAATATTGGTGCCCAGCGCGATTACCAAATTTTTAATTTCATTATTGGCGAGCATCTTGTCGAGACGGGCGCGTTCGACGTTTAAAATTTTACCGCGCAAAGGAAGGATGGCCTGGAATTTACGGTTGCGGCCTTGTTTGGCGCTGCCGCCGGCCGAATCGCCCTCTACAATATATAATTCGCATTCTTCGGGGTGGCGGCTTGAGCAGTCCGCGAGCTTGCCCGGGAGCGTCATGCCTTCCAGGGCGCTTTTGCGCAGAATAGTGGCGCGCGCGGTTCGGGCGGCCATACGGGCTTGAGCAGACAGAACGCATTTACCGATAATCGCCTCCGCTTCTTTCGGGTGTTCCTCCAAGAAAGTCGTAAAGGTTTCGCCGAAGATAGTTTCCACATATCCTTTCATTTCGGCGTTGCCGAGTTTGCCTTTAGTCTGGCCTTCAAATTGCGGATCAGGGAGCTTGACGCTGATAATCGCGGTTAAGCCTTCGCGGACATCTTCGCCCGTTAAATTTTCGTCCTTATCTTTCAAAAGATTTTTAACGCGAGCATAATTATTCAAAGTTCTGGTTAAGGCAGAACGGAAGCCGGCGACATGGGTGCCGCCTTCCGGGTTATGGATATTGTTCGCGAACGCTAAAACGGTTTCATTATATTCATCGTTATATTGCAGGGCCAGTTCAATCTTGCAGTCGTTAGTATCCTTATCGATATAAAAAACAGTGTCGTTTTTAACAGCTTTATTGCGATGCAAGGATTTAATATACGATTTAATGCCGCCCTCGAAGTGGAATTTATATTTTTTGGCGCGATGGCCATCGCGCTTGTCAAAGACGCTGATCGTAATGCCCTTGGTCAGATACGATTGCTGCCTTAAGCGGTCTAAAATTTTTCCCCAGCTAAATTCTAGTTCAGTAAATATGGTTTTGTCCGGCTTAAAAGTAATGGTCGTGCCTGTATCTTTGCAAGTGTCGACCGGTTTGGCGGCTTTTAACGGTTTGCCGATTTTATATTCTTGCTCCCAAATTTTCCCGCCGACA
This sequence comes from uncultured Gammaproteobacteria bacterium, assembly GCA_964648205.1. Taxonomy (GTDB): domain Bacteria; phylum Patescibacteriota; class Patescibacteriia; order Patescibacteriales; family UBA12465; genus UBA12465. The sequence continues at coordinate 57,484 of CAZYNT010000001.1, read as the reverse complement.
TGGACTTCGGCTTTGAGGTATTCGCTTAAAGCATTAACGACCGAAACGCCGACGCCGTGCAGACCGCCGGAAACTTTATAGCCTCCGTCGCCGAATTTGCCACCGGCGTGCAGTTTGGTTAAAACTGTTTCTAGAGCCGAAACGCCGGTTACTTTATGCTTCTCGACCGGGATGCCGCGGCCGTTATCGACTACTGAAACCATGCCATCGGGGAGCAGGGAAACAGAAATTTCCGAAGCATAGCCGGCCATAGCTTCGTCAATAGAATTATCAACGACTTCCCAAATCAAATGATGCAAGCCGGCTCCAGAAGTTGAACCGATGTACATGCCCGGTCTTTTTCTAACCGGTTCCAATCCTTCTAAAACTGTAATTTGATCGGCGCCGTAAGCGTTGGGGTTTTTTGGGTCTTTAGGCATATTTTATAAACAGAATTAAAAACAAAAAATTCCCGTTATTTTGGGTATTTTTAGGTTGTTTTTTCTACTTGGTTAACAGACTGAATTAATTAATTATCTACCATTATTTTAGCAAAAAAATTATATGAAAGCAAGGGTGAAAAAGAGCTTAAAAACGAGGTATTTATTGATGTAAATTAGTCATTAATCTTGACAAAAAATTATTTATAGTGTATAGTGTAATTACCGTTTTTTTAGCCATGGTCTATGACCGATGGCTTGATCCAGTATGCCCGGCGTCACGCTGACGTTCGGTCAAAACAAAACCAAAAAAAACGCCATGAGAAAGCACATTATTCGCGGTCAGCCGTTTTCGTCAAAGACGAAAAAACACTGATCCGCCGGCCGCCCCTACGCCCACGGGGCTTAATTCAAAGGAAAAAAATTCCACGAAGAGGCACCCCGAACAAGATTACGTTCGGGGTTTTTTTTATCCAAAAATAATGTTATCATATCGTTATATGTCAAAAATACTTGTTACCGGCGGCGCCGGGTTTATCGGTTCGACTCTAGTGGATAAATTAATAGCCGAGAGGCACGAAGTTGTCGTTATTGATGATTTGTCTTCGGGCAAAAAAGAGTATATAAATCCTCAGGCGACTTTTTACGAAGCGGATATCTGCTCGCCTAAGATCGCCAAGATTTTTAAAAAGGAAAAATTTGATTTTGTCTATCATTTAGCCGCCCAGATTGACGTGCGCGTTTCCGTCGAAAAACCGGAATATGATAATAAGATAAATGTGCTAGGAGGATTGAATATTATCCAGAACTCGCATCTTAATAAAGTGAAGAAAATAATTATGGCTTCAACCGGAGGCGCAATTTATGGCGACGCCGAGGAAATACCGACGCCGGAAACAGCCCCGACTTATCCGGTTTCTCCCTATGGCATCCACAAGCTTACCCTGGAAAAATATTTGAACTATTATTACCAGGTCTACGGCTTGAATTATACGGTTTTGCGCTTCGCCAATGTTTACGGGCCGCGCCAGTTTAAAGGCGGAGAAGCGGGGGTGATTGCTATTTTCATTGATAATGCGGTGAAGAATTTAGAAAGTTTCCAATATGGCGACGGGCGGCAGACGCGGGATTTTGTTTATGTTGATGATGTCGTGCGCGGCTTATTCCTCGCGCTTAATATTGATTGCCGAGGGGAAATAAATATCGGCTCCGGCATTGAAACCAACCTGCTTGATATCCGCGAAGGGATTGCCAAAGCGCTTGATGCCCCGGTTAAAATAAAAGAAATGCCGGCCAAACCGGGCGAACAAAGAAGAAGCTGCCTAAGCTATACCCGCGCTCAGGAAGTCTTGGATTGGGCGCCGCAGGTCGATTTAGGAGATGGGATTAAACGTACCATCAAGTGGGCGCAGGATTTAAAAAATTAAAAGCATATGAAAAAATTAATCATGGCTAATTGGAAGATGCAGATGACCATTAAAGAAAGTTTGGCACTGGCGCGGCAGTTGGCAAAGAAAATAAAAATCTATAATAATGATGTGGTCGTTTGTCCGGATTATGCCGCTTTGCCGTTTGTTGGTCCGATTTTAAAGCCGACCCGGTTTATTTTGGGAGCGCAGGACAGCGCGGTTTCCGCCAAAGGCGCCTATACCGGTGAAGTTTCGCCAGCCAGCTTAAAAACTTTGGGCGTTAAATATGTTATTTTAGGCCACAGCGAAAGACGCGAGTATCTGCATGAAAATTCATCTATTATCAACAGTAAAATTAAAGCGGCTCTTATAAATAAACTAGTTCCAGTTCTGTGCATCGGGGAAAAATTAGCCGAAAGGGAGGCGGGACAGACCAAGGAATATTTGCGGGCGGAGCTGCGCCACGCCTTAAAAGGAGTCAAGATTAAAACCGCTAACGATTTAGTCATAGCTTATGAGCCGGTTTGGGCGATAAGCACGAATAAAAACGCGAAGCCGATCATGCCTGCCGAGGCTGATGAAATACAGAAATTTATCAAGAATCAAGCCGGCGAAATTTTACATAAATCAGTGCGCGTGATATACGGAGGAAGCGTTAATGAGCTGAACGCAGCAAGTTTTCTTGGCCGGGAGAATATCGACGGCCTACTTGTCGGCGGCGCCAGTTTGAAAATAGCGGAATTTTCTAAAATCATAAAATAAACAGATTAAAAAATATATGCCCACTATTTTCTCTATTATTTTAATTGGACTTTGCTTGGTTATTATTTTAGTGATAATTTTAAAAAAATTCCCCGCTTTGGCGATTTTGGATATTAATAATATGCCGGGCGAAAAAGAGGCCAAGTTTAAGGATCAGATTATCAAGCAAAAAGTTGAAAGAGATTTGGCTCGCTTGGGGGGCAGGGCGGCTCGGTTTTGGCTGGCTATGAGCCGGAGGATTTCGTTGTTCCTTAAATCATCGCAGGAGCAGTTGAAGAAAATTAAATTGAATTATAAGAGCGCGGCCAAAATTCCTTTTATCGAGAAGCAGAAAAGGATCAAGGATCTTTTTATCGCTTACGCCGACGCGCTTAAAAAGGAAAATTTCAGTGAAGCGGAAGAAAAATTAGTGGAGATTATCAGTTTGGATCAAAAAAATTTGTCGGCTTTCTTTAAACTCGGTTCGCTTTATGATGAACAGAAGAAATGGTCGGAGGCCAGGCAAACCTACGAATATGCTTTGAAACTGGCGCGCCAAAATAAAGACGATGAAACGATTATGGAAGGATTAACTCTCCAGGAAATTTATTTTTCTCTGTCTTGGGTTGAAAGGGAGGCGGGAGACTTGGATTCGGCTCTGGAAAGCGTCCGCGAAGCGCTTGATTTAGAGCCGAACAGCCCGCGTTACCTTGATTTAATTTTGGATTTAAGTATAATAAAAAAAGATAAAGAATTGGCGGCCGCTTCACTTGAGAAATTAGCGGCGGTTAATCCGGAGAATAATAAATTGTCCGACTGGCAGGAGAAGATAAAAAATTTATAGCATCAAAAAACCGCCGTTGTAGCTCAGCTGGTAGAGCATCTCCATGGTAAGGAGAAGGTCACCGGTTCAATCCCGGTCAACGGCTCCTGTTTTATAAAAAGAATCGCTATTTAGGCGGTTTTTTTGTTTATTATTAGTCAATTATTTTATAATGAACAAGTATTTGTTTCGGACATTTTTGTGTAGTTGCTAAATAGTTGACAGAAATAATAAAAAGTGATATAATTATTTGAACAATGAGGCTCGGATGCTTAGGCAAAAAAGCCCTTTAAAAACTGAAAACAAACAAAAAATATAGGAGACCAAAACATGAATGCAAGGACAATAGGAAACGCCATCCTTGAAGGCGGGATTGAAGGGTTTATTATCAAAGCCCTGGACGCAGTAAAAGAACCGCTTAAAAAAAGCGGTGAAGATTTTCTTAAGGCTCATACTGGTGGCCGCGGCGTCCATGACGAAGCACTTTTCCAGGGAGCCTGCAGTTACGCGATGACGGAGTTTAAAGTCACCCCGGCCGAGATCGCCAAAATTATAATTGTTATAAACAGCCTGCCGGCCAATGAAAGGCGGCGCGTAATTGAAATTATCGGCCAGAGCGAACAAGTCTGTAAGATTGAGACCCCTATCGTAGAAAACGGAGTAGCTGTTACCGATAAGAAAGGCAAACAGGTTTTCAAGGAAACGACTGTAACCGCTAATATCCGCGGCGCGCAGGTTATCGCTTTACTCGCGAAAATGAATAAAAACCAAATTAAGGCCTTTTTCCAGGCCAGCAACTCCCTCGATACCTCGGACAAGAGGATTAAAGAAACGGCTGAAAATATAGCTAAGGGCTATAATGCCGTAGTGAATCACCCCGAGGTAAAGAAAGTTTTGGATGAAGTCAAGACTAGCGTTGATTCTCTGAAAGGAGATTTGGAAGCCAGGATGACGCAGGAAAACTTTCTTGATCGGTGGGCAAGAAAAATGAGAAGATAAAAAGAAACTAAAAGAAAAAGGAGACCAAAAAATGTCAACTATATTCTGGCTTTTAATCATTGTCGCCATTACACTTTTTATCGCTTGGCCGACATTCCGCAATTTCATTATGAATGCAGGGGCAAATATATCGACGATAGCCGCAAACTTCGTCCGCCTCTACTCGATTGCCGCGCTGGTTGTTCTGGGCGTAATCGTTCTGCTCGTTTTCACGGGTCTGTTTATCCCCTCGGGAGTCTATAAAGGTTTGGCTTTCGGCCTGGCTGCCGGTTTGGTTTACGCCATCTGGCTACCGGCAGGAATAATCCTCAGGATTTTCCGGGTAAAAACTTTTCCGAAATCGATTAAAGCTTTAGCCGCTTGGTTATGTTTTGTCGGTTTTCTCGGTGTTCTTTATCCGGACACTATATCGAGTTTTAAACTGATTCTTCTAACTGCCTTGGCGGTCGGTATCTTTTCGGGGATGACTGTAAAGATTAACGCTTTGGAAAAACTCGTTTTCCCCATCGTCGTTATCTTGCTTATCATTACCGGAATCAAATACATTTTTCCTGATACTTATCGCGCCAACACTGGTTTCTTGAAGGCGATTGGCGGTGCGGAAAATACGGCTGCCGATCGCGGAAGTCTGCGCATCAAATCGTATTCGACCGCTACATATGGACATCTGAAAAAGGATGTCCGAGTAGCTTACAAAAAAAAGCTCATTAATGATATCCCTGTGCTCAGGGATATAAACGTCAACCTTAAAAAGGATGATGTTTTCCTGCTTGTCAGTCACAAGAATGAGATCTTCGAATATAACGGACAGGGTTTCGTGGAAATCCGTTTGCCCAAAGCGAACGGATCTTATGTTGGTGGCAAGAAGATGTGGGTCGAAGTTGATTTGGTGGAAATCGGTTCGCGGGAAGCTATAGAATTGGACCCCGAAACCACTTCGGAAGAAACGATCCCCAGTTCTCAGCCGGAAGAATCTGTGACTGAGTATTGGCAGGCCGGAGAATATCCCCTTAATCTCGCCGACGGCGAAGAATCGGGCTGGCTGAAAATCAGCGGCCAGTGCCTCTCATACACGTTTACGAATAGAAAAGCGACATTCATCCTTACCTATAAGGACGGAACTATCGCTCACTCCTGGGACGGCAAGCCTTGGCCCGGGAAATACACTTTTAAAGTGAAAAACTTAAGCAAAGAACAGATGAGCTTGAAATTAAGCTCGTAAGTTCTTAAGCCAGAGCATTTCACTACTCTACACAGGTTGACCACCATTTCGGTCAGCCTGTTTTTTTTTCTTTAATGATATGGTATAATATTAAATAATAATTATCACTAAAAACATGAAAAAGTTTTTATTTATTTCGTTTTCAGCTTTGATATTAATTCCATTTTCTCTGGCTTTAGCAGATGTGGCACCGGGCAATTCGAATACTAATTCGCCTAAAACCCCCTGTGCCACTTGTCTGGAAAACCCCTTGGGAGAGACAAAAACTCCGCAGCTTTTAATTGCTAAAATAATCAATTCTGTTTTAGGAGTAGTCGGTTCAATCGCCTTGTTGATGTTTATTTATGGGGGACTAACCTGGATGATATCCGGCGGCAGCGCGGAAAAAATTAAAAAAGGGCGCGATATTATAATTTGGTCAGCCATCGGCTTGGTAATTATTTTCGCTTCCTATGGTTTGGTTCGCGTCCTGATTTTAGCTGTAAAATAAAAAAATTTTAAAAAATATCAACGGCGGCCGATGCTTGGTTCGTTCGGTTTGACAAGAGTTGATATTTTTTTTATTATAAGACAAGGATTATAAGAAAATAGGGTCGATACCAAAGCGGTCAACTGGGGCAGACTGTAAATCTGCTGGCTCACGCCTTCGTTGGTTCGAATCCAACTCGGCCCACCTCATTATTATGCCATTATTCAATCCAGACAAACTGGGTCTTAGCCTGGTAAAGATATTTGCCGCCCTCTTTGCGGCGCTTGCAATCGTGATTATTATTTTATTATCTTTCTAGAATATGCCCGAATTGCCAGAAGTTGAAACTATCCGACGTGATTTGAGCGTGCTTATCGGCCAGAAAATTAAGGCGCTTAAAATTTTTTCTCATAAAACCGCATCGCACTCTGCGGCTTTTTTTAAAAAAATCTTGGTCGGGCGCCGGCTGGCCTCTATCGGCAGGAGAGGCAAGCTATTAATTTTCTCTTTTGAAAACGGTTTTTTTCTTTTAATCCACCTAAAGATGACCGGCCAGTTAATTTATCAATCGCCGAAAATAAAAATTGTCGGCGGGCACAGTTTAAATTCCGGATTCTATGAAAAATCAGTCGGCGGAAAACTCCCGAATAAACATACGCGCGCGGAATTTTCATTTACGGGCGGCGGGCGGTTATTTTTTAATGATCTGAGAAAATTCGGCTATCTAAAGCTGGCAGATCAAGCTGGTTTGGAAAAAATACTGATTAGCAGCTATGGGCCGGAGCCTTTGACTGAAGAATTCACGGCCAGCCGGCTGCAAAATATTTTTGCATCCCGGAAAACTAATATCAAGGCGGTGCTTCTGAATCAAAAGTTAATCGCCGGACTCGGCAATATATATGTTGACGAATCTCTTTTTGGCGCTAAAATTAGTCCGCTCAGGAAAGCGAATAAATTGAAAGCCGGAGAAGTAATGATGCTAACTAAAGAAATCAACAAATTAATAAAAAAAGCGATTGCTTATCGAGGCACGACATTCAATAATTATGTAGATTCTCGGGGCCAAAAAGGCAATTTTTCCCAATTTTTAAAGGTCTATGGCCGCCACCAGGAAAACTGTTTGGTTTGCGGCCGTAAAATCAGGCGCATCAAACTGGCCGGCCGCGGAACCCATTATTGTCCGAATTGCCAAAAATAAAGAAAATTTAGCCAGGAATAACTAAATAATTCTATCCGCCCCAGGTTGACTTTTAGCTCGTTTTTCTATATTGTTTATATATAAATTAATTTTAAGAAAAATATGTCCCAAGACAACATGATGAAGTTAGAATGTACTGTTTGCAAGACGACAAACTACCATTCTCATAAAAATAAAAAAATTTTGAAAGAACGCCTGGAAATGATGAAGTTTTGCAACAAATGTAAAAAACATACTTTACATAAAGAAACTAAATAATTTAATATGCCTAAAAATTTAACCAAGCCTTTTCTGCTGATTCTTGTCCTTCTGGTCATCATCGGCTGCTACTTGGTGTTTAGGCCGTTTCTCACGGAGATTTTAGTAGCGGCAATACTGGCCACTATTTTTTATCGTCCGTTCAACGCTCTCGCTAGATTTTTAAAAGGGCGGCGCAATTTGGCCGCTATCCTGATGTGTCTGCTATTGGTAGCCGTTATCATTCTCCCGACTATCCGTCTGATTGTTTACGGCGCCGATAAATCAGTGGCGGCTTATAATGAAACTGTTTCTTTTTTCAGCGACCATAATTTAAATGATGTTTTTCGAAATGATTTTTTCCAAAATAGTGCTTTGCGCTATTTAAACCTCGATAAATATAATTTTCAAGACCAAGCTTTCCAGGATGCATTTTTAAGCACGCTCAAGCAATCAAGCGATTGGCTGCTGTCCGGCGCGACTTTTGCCATCGTCGAAACGACAAATTTTTTGGTTTCCATAGTACTTATAATACTGGCGATGTTCTTCTTTTTCGTGGACGGGAAAAAAATGCTGACGCGCTTCATGTATTTGTCGCCACTTCCGAATAAATATGATCAAGAGCTCTTCCGTAAATTCCGCGCAGTCAGCTACACGACTTTCGTTTCGACTTTCGTCGCCGCTATCGCCCAGGGCGTAGTCGGCGCTATTGGTTTTGCGATCGTCGGTTTTCCGGCGTTTCTCGCCGGGATATTGGTCGCCCTATTGTCTCTAATTCCGTATCTCGGTTCGATGATTTTTTATGTTCCGGTCGGAATTTTTTACCTCTTGATTGGTGATATTTGGCAAGGTATATTTATTTTTCTGTGGGGAGCGATTGTCATCGGCACTACCGATAATATCGTCCGCGCCTATATGATAAAAGACAAAGCAGAGATAAACCCGATTTTTGTCTTATTTTCTATTTTAGGCGGTATTGTCGTATTCGGTTTCTGGGGGGTGATCTTGGGGCCGCTAATCGTTGCTTTGGCCGTAACCGTTTTACATCTTTATGAATTAGAATTCTGCGGGAGCCTGGAGGGGACGGGATGCGAAGAGGCTAAGAAAGAAGCCATAGAAGATAGGCCGAAAAGTTTTAAGAATAAATCTTAATATAAATTAATTTTAAATTTATGTTCGGACCAAAAACACAAAAAAATTTAGAAGCCGCGTTTGCCGGCGAATCCATGGCCAGAAATAAATATACCTATTTTGCTTCAGTCGCGCGCAAAGCTGGCTATGAGCAAATCGCCTCTCTTTTCGAGGAAACCGCGAATAATGAAAAAGAACATGCCAAAATTTGGGCTAAACAATTGGGCCTAATAGGAGAAGTCGCCGCCAATTTAAAAGCTGCTGCCGAAGGAGAGAATTATGAAAATACGACGATGTATCCGACTATGGAAAAAGAAGCGCTTGAAGAGGGTCACGAAGATGTCGCCCGCCTATTCAAGGAAGTGGCGGAAGTAGAAAGAGCGCATGAGAAGCGCTACCGCAAGTTATTGGAGAATATTGAAAAAGGGGAAGTGTTTAAAAAGCCGGAAATCAAACGTTGGAAATGCGCTAATTGCGGTCATATTCATGAGGGTCTCGAGGCGCCGGCTTCCTGCCCGGCCTGCAGCCACCCTCAAGCTTTCTTTGAGCTCTTGGCAGAGAATTATTAATTTTTTTAATCATATACTCCGGCCAAGCCGGAGGATTGCGGGATTAGTATAACAGTAGTACAGGGGACTCCAAATCCTCAAGCGGGGGCGCAACACCTCCATCCCGTGCATTGACAAGAATATAGCAATTATACTTATTTTTTTATTATTCTTTAACAATATTCTTTAACCTTAACAAAAATATTTTGAAATGAAAAAAATTTTAGTACTTAGTTTTGCGTCTTTAAAAGACTCAAGTTTGTGTAATGAGTTAGAGGAAGAATTTTCTCGGAGAGAATTATTTAGAGGGAAAAGTTTATCTTACACTCACTTTAAAAAAGAAGTTAACCAATTTGATTTGCCGGTAGGTAGTCCTTGTATTCTGAGTTATGGTGATAATTCTGAAGAGTCTTTAGTTTTTAATGTTGAAAGGTATTCTGTTGAAGTTAACAAAGATTTTTCCGTTCAAACAAATTTTGTTTATCTAAATTTTCGTAATTTTTGTGGTTGTAATTCAAAAAAATTATTGACTATCTTGAAAAAGAATGGAGGGTTTCTTAATCGTTAACCCAGTCCCGCAAAGACTTAATTGTTTAAACGGGATTTTTTATTATTTTGGTTCTAACAAAGTCTTGCCCCCGTACTCTTGACAAAAATAGACCAAGAGTGGTATATTTTTTTATTGATCTTTAAAGTTAACATATAAAAAAGGAGGGAAAAATGGATAAAATCCTTAAATTATTAGAAAATGGAGTCGATTTTAATTTAGCGATTTTGTTGTTATGGGAGTCTTTAACTCAAAAGGAGAAAAGCAATTTAACTTTTGAGCAATGTCAGTGGGTGTGGGGAAACGCTCCTTCAGGCAGCCCGGAAAAAGCTGAAGCCTGGCAACTGGTTAAAGCTAAAGCTGAAGAGTTTCTTATTTAAATATGACCCCGACATTTTTATTAAATGTCGGGTTTTTTAAATTAACCGAACTTTGCAACCTTTTTAAAAATAAAACATTATAGTATTATACGGTTTATTAGGAATATATCTTTTAGGGTCATGGGTTTAGAAGAAGAAAAACAATTAGTCGCCAAGGCCAAGTATGACCGGGAAGCGTTCGGCTGCCTGTTCGATTTTTATTATCCGAAGATTCTTAATTACCTTATCAAGCGCACCGGCGACATTGAGCTGGCGCGGGATATTTGTTCGGAAACTTTTTTTCGGGCTCTGAACAAGTTATGGCAATTCCAGTGGCGGACCTTACCTTTTTCCGCTTGGCTTTATAAGATAGCGATTAATGAATTGAGCGGCTATTATCGCCGGCAGGGTAGGCACCAAACCGTCTCTTTTGAATTTTTACGGGAAACAATCGGTTTTGAGAGTGTTGATCCGGCAGACTTATTGGCGGAATTGAAAGAGGCGGAGGCGGAATTGGCACGGCATAATTTATTTTTAGCCGTGAGGGCGGAGCTGTCTAAATTGCCGTTGAAATATCAGGAAGTGATTAGTTTGAAATATTTTGAGAATAAGAAAATTTCAGAAATTTCCCAAATACTTGGTAAAAAAGAGGGAACTGTCAAATCTTTATTGTCGCGCGGATTAAAAAAGCTGGAATTAGAAACGCAACCTTTTACGGAAAAAAGCATTATAATAACAGCGGGGTTGAAAGAAAATATATGAATAAATTAAACGATATAGAAAAACGCCTGGGCAATCTTGATTTTCCGGAAATCAAGTTGGCCGGCCATCAAGCTAGATTAAAGAACGGCTTGCTGTCCGCCAAGCGTTTTTATTCTAATAATAATTTAAATTTTCTATTTATGATAAAACAAATAAAATTTGCCGCGCCGGCTTTATTAATTTTAATCGTGGCGATAATTTGCGGAGCTTTTTATTTCGGCTTAATGCCCGGGTTGAATAAAGTGGGTATGGCGCAGGCCAAGGAGATGATAGCCGAATCGCAATTTGCTATTGAGAAACTTTCACAGGAAGCAAGAGCGCAATTGGAAGAATTGATCAAAGCGGATTTATCCAAATCTTTAGAGGAAGCATATAACGCCAAAGATTTGAAATTCGTAGGCGAACAAGATTTGACCGCGTATAGGGATAATAGCGACAAATTGCGGATAGATTTTTTAGATCAAGAAACCGGTGTCGCCAGCCAGAACGGAGAAGTTAAAACGGTAGTCACCACTGTTTCATCCGGCAGTGAAAGCCAGGGTGACCAAAATACGAAAATAGTGATGGGCAAATATATCGCCGACTATAATGAGCGCATGATGACTAAAATCAAAATATTGAAATATACCGATAAGGACGGCCACAAAATAATCATCGGGCTGAATCCGGAAAACTTGCCGGTGATGCAGATAAAGGTTTCGGAAAACGAGAAAAATTAAACAAGCTCAGCGTTTAGGGCGAGCCAGTATTCTTCTTTTTCGGCGATTAATCGCTTTATTTCTTCCAGCTCTTGGACTTTTTCGGGTCGATAATCGTGATAATGCTCTAAAAAATAAGCCAGCAATTCTTCTTTATAAGCCTGCATTCTTTCTAGTTCCCGCTCCAGGGATTGGATTTTTTTCTGCTTGGCCTTATTTTCTAAATATTTTTTTCTGTCTTGGCTCTTATCTTCAAGCGGCGCTACCTCTTCGCTTGATTTTTTCCATAATTCTTTCTCTAAGCGGGCGACATATTCGCCGTAATCTTCGTGGCGGCGTTTTGCCTCGCCGTTTTTTATTTCAACAATTCCGGTCGCGATCAGGCTGGAGAAAGTCCGGTCATGGCTTGCAAAAAGGACCGTTCCGGAAAATTTCTGCAAAGCGCCGGCCAGAGATTCGGTCGTTTCAAAATCAAGGTGGCAGGTCGGTTCATCAAGAATCAGAATATCCGGCTTTGACAATAGAAGACCGGCTAAGAGCAGGCGCGACTGTTCGCCTCCGGAGAGAACGGCGATCGGCTTTTTCAGCCCCTCTTCCTTAAAAAGAAAATCACCCGCCATTTTTAAAACGGCTTCGGTTTTTAATTCCGGAGAAGCTGTGCGGCGCAAGAACTCTCCGGCCTGCTCTTTTTTATTCATTTTATCCATCTCTTCCTGGCCGTGGTAAGCTAAGCGGCTGTTGGCCGAAAAGCGAAAAGAGCCGTGGAGCGGAGGGATGCGTCCAGCCAGAGTTTTAATAAGGGTTGTTTTGCCTTGTCCGTTTAAGCCGAGTATGGCTAGCTTTTCGCCCGAGCGGCAGTCGAAATCTATATGGGAAACGATGACTTTGTCATCATAGCCGATAGCCAAGTCGTTTATTTTTAAAGCGAAATTATGGCGTTTTGCTACCGGAGGAATGGTTATCCTGGTTATGCCGGCTTGGTGCTCGATTGTAATCCGTTTTTCTTCAAGCTTGCTTATTTTTCTGACCATAGCTTGAGCCTGCTTCGCCTTGGAAGATTTATAACGGAACCGGTCGATGAATTCTTGCCAATGTTCTTGCTGTCTTTCCAAGCTTTCATTGGCTCTTATTAAGGTTTTAAGCTTCTGTTCTTTAAAAGCGAGATAAGCTTCGATATTGCCGGGATAATGGTAGCAGCCGGTTTTGGAGATTTCGATGGTTTCCCGGCAAGTGCGTTTTAGAAATTCGCGATCATGGGAAATTATTAGAAAACTGCCGCGGTAGGCGCGCAGATAATTTTCAAGGAGGATTAAAGTATTTAGATCCAGGTAATTGCTTGGTTCGTCAAGTAGGAATAAGTTTGGTTCTTTAAGCAGCATGCCGGTGAGGCGCAAGCGCATGCGCCAGCCTCCGGAAAGACTGCCCGCCTCTTGGTTTAATTTGCCGGCGTCGAGCTCGAACTTGCTTGCTACTTGCCGGGCGCGCCACTGAGGGCGTCCGCTTGTTCTTTCTAAATAGCTGAGAGCGCTTTCTCCTTTTTGCCACTCATCAACTTGCTTAAGATAGCCGATATTAGCATCGCGGTGCACAATGATTTCTCCGCTGTCCGCCGTTTCTTCGCCGCTTATAATCTGGAAGAGAGTTGATTTGCCGGCGCCGTTTTTGCCGATAACGCCTATTTTTTGTTTTTCGGACACGGCGAAAGAAAGGCCGGAAAATATTTTTTGGCCGCTATATTCTTTGCTTAATCCGTTGGCTTGAAGCAAGATAGGCATATATAGCAATATCATAAAGCAAGACCGGCCTTATGGCAAGATTTTTAAAGCGGTTTTATGCTATAATATATACATTAAAAATAATTATAAAATCATATGCGTTTATCAGAAAAAATCGCGATTGTAACCGGCGCTTCTTCCGGCCTCGGGAAGGCGATAGCGGAAATGTTCATAAAGGAGGGAGCTAAAGTTATCTTTTCCGATATTAATCCTTACCCCGGCAATTTGCCGGATAACGGCCGTTTCTTTAAAGCTGATACGTCCAATAAAAAAGAAGTCGAGGCGCTTGTTGCTTATGCTGTTTCTCAATTCGGCCGGCTGGATATTATCGTTAATAATGCCGGCATCGGACTGACAGCTGAAATCGCCGCCATGACAGATGAAATCTGGGATAAGGTCATTGCTGTTAATCTAAGCGGCGTTTTTTACGGTATCCGGGCAGCCGCTTCTTATATGAAGGAAAATAAAATCAAAGGTTCCATTATTAATATTGCTTCTATCTTGGGCCAAGTCGGCCTTAAGGGAGCCGGCGCTTATTGCGCTTCTAAAGGCGGCGTGAACCAATTAAGCCGGACTGCCGCTTTAGAATTGGCTTCGAGCGGCATTAGGGTCAATTCAATTGCTCCCGGTTTCATTAAGACAGCCATGACCAAAGGAATTCAAGATAATGCGGCCGCCAATGCCGGTATTGTCGGCGCTATTCCCTTGGGATACATGGGCGATCCGGAAGATATCGCCTACGCGGCCGTTTATTTGGCTTCCGAAGAATCAAAATATATTACGGGCTCGGTCATATATGCGGATGGCGGCTGGATGGCCCAATAATCGCTCTTAATTTTTGTTTACTTTTTCGCTGTTTTGGGTTATATTTAAAATATAAACAATTTTATGATAAAAAAAGAAAGTATAAATAATTTTTTTATTTATTTTGTTATTTTTGGAGCGATTTTTCCTCTCTTTTTTCTCCTTTTTGGATTTTCTCCGACCGCCGCGCAGACAGTCGGGGGAAGCGATGCGATTGCCGTCAGAATAGTTCCTAATCCTAATCATTATAGTGTTTACCGCTGGTATGACAGCCAAGGATTCAAAGGCTCTCCGCAGGCGCTCGTGGTTGACGGCTACGAAGCAGTGCGCGACGGCCGCACAGTTTATGTTAATGCCGCTAACGTCAAAAATAAATCGATTTATACAAATATTTATCTTATTTCATATAATCAAGATCCTTCTCCGAAAACGGTCGATATTCTCGGGCAGATTGTTAAAAATTGGAAGTTTAACAGCGACTTAACGGAAAATACTAGTCCTAGTCCGAGCTGTGCTATTTCCTCTCTTCCTTGTTTGAGTAATAGCGATTGCGCCGCTAACCAAGAATGCGCGACCGCGGGCATCGCTTCCAGCTCCTGCCAGTTGAAAACTGTAAAAAATTGTTTGACCGATAATGATTGCCCCCAGAATTTTTTCTGCAACAGCATTAAAGCGAAAATAATCCGCGATTTAAAAAGAATAGGCAAGACCGAAGAAATAAAAGAAGCCCTCTATAGTTATAAGACAGCCAACGGCTCATATCCGAAATTAGTTTCCGGCAGTTATTTGGCTAATCATACTATTTCGGTCTGGCCGAGCTGGTCGAATGCTTTCTTGTCGGAAATTTCCATGACTTCCAGCTCGATTGATCCGATAAACCGTCTCGGCGCCTGTCCCGGATATGATGTTAAAACTTGCTGGGATAAAGACGCCAAAAGGTTTGTCTATAATCCCACCGAAAATTATTTGATGCTGCCGGCAGGCAGCTATGGCCTTGTTTATCAAACGGATCAGAATGGTTCAGATTATTCTCTCTGCGCCGTTATGGAAACGCGCGAGAACACACCGGAATTAAATTTTCAATTCGAACCAAATAATCCGAATAGCTCGGATTGCGTGACCGCCACGGGTATTATTTCCGGCGGTACGGCCACTAATACACCCCCCCGTATTGTAGACTCTTTTTTGACCGGTTCGGCTGACGAAGAGTTGAATGCTTCGATTAAAGTGGTTGATGACCAGGGGAATCCGCTTACTTGGAATCTTAATACCAGCGGCGGCAATTGGTCTACTTGGAGCGGCGCCCCGATTCTCAAAAATACAAATAATCCTAATCAAAAAAAGATTTATGCGCTTAAAGCGGGCGCCCCGGGAACATATAATACAACTTTGACAGTTTCCGACGGTCAAACGGATAACGGGACGCTAACCACCACAACCCCCCTTGTGATTATTAATCCCAAGCCGTTCATTGAATCGGACAACGGCGAATATACTCTCAACGCGACCGCGCCTTTTTCTTATTCTTTTTATTTTTCTGATAATAATTTGGCCCTCCCGGTAAACAACAGCACTTATTCCGTGACCAAATTAAGCGGCCCCAATAATTTTAATCTCTTGAACCTTAATAAGACGTTAACGCCGGCCGGCGTTAATCGCTATCAAGTAACTTATCAAGGGAATATCCCCCAGAATAATTTTTCCGGCGATTCGGATTATTTTTATCGCATCGCCGTCCATGATAAATATAACGCAACGACCACCAAGGATTTTAAAATAACTATAAAGGCGGAAACGCCCGCGGTTAATTTTAACTGTCCGACCAGCCAGCGCTTGGGAAAATATTATTCTTGTTTTCTGGGCTATGTCCAACAGGATAACCAGCAACTGACCTATACGAGCAATAATGTTTTGCCTCAAGGTTTGACGATTAATACTGTCGAGGCTAATCAGGAAAATCAAAACGAAGGTAACACTACGGCGTTCATGCCCAGATTTCTTGATAAGATTCTAAGTTTCTTTGCGCCCGCTAAGATCGCCGAAGCGGATATGTCCCTAATCGATTCGGTCTACTTAAGCGGCACGACAACGGATATATTCAGCGGCGAAGTAGCCATTAAAGTGGCTAACAATTATGGCGCCTCTTCAACTAAATCATTTCCTTTGAGTATTAATACTTATTGCGGCGATAACCATCGGCAAGAGCCGAACGGCGAAGCGAGGGGCGGTTTTTATAACGATGGTTATGAAGATTGCGACCGCTCTGACGGCGTAACCTTGAATGTAGCCAGCAGCAGCATTCGATTGCAATATGGCTGTTCGACGATTCCTTCCGATCCGCCCACACCGCTGCCGATTCCTAACAATACCTACTGCGTCTATAAATCGCCTCTTGAAAATGGCGGTTATTGCGGCGATGGTTATTGCCAGGACAAAATAGCTCTGCCTGATGGTTCTGAACTTCCGATGGAAACTTGGCAGAATTGCGGTCAAGATTGCCTATGTACGCCGCAGTGCGAAAATAAATGTATCGGCGATCCGGATAATTGCGGCCATACCTGCACCGAAGAAAATACGCCGACTAGCGTCTGCTTAAGAAATGAGACTAAATCATGTACATCTACTTATAGTGAGGGTTTGCCCGATTATTGCCAGGGGATAGAAATGGAGGGGGCACAAACTTGCAACAATACTTGCACCGGTTGGGGTGATTGTGTGGCTCTCCCCCCCACGCCGGTAGCCAATACGTCTTCAGGGTGTAATTCAACTAATCCGACTATGGACGGTTTCTCTTGTTGCGAACTAATTTATTGTGTCCATGATGCCTGCGGATGTTGCGGACGAAACTTGCCAGCTAATAATGATTTAGTGGCTGCAATGACTAAAAGCGGTTATGCGGTGAAAAAAGCGGTCGGGCCGGACGGTGGAGTTTGCACCTATGCTCATGATATTACCACCCCCCCTGAACCCTGCACTTGTGGGACACCGGGATGCCAACCTCCAACGTGTAATACTAATAATAATAGCTGTGTTTTAGGGCAAAATGTATTAACGCCGACCAATTGGTCAATAAAAACAAATCATACCACAGCTTATTATCAGTGCTGGCAATAAAATTTATTTATGTCTAGAAAAATTAAAATTATTATTTTTATTGTTGTTGTTTTGTTTTTGATTTTTAGTTTATTTTTTATTTTGAAGAACAATAAAAGAATCGGCGGCCAAGAAAATGTAAATAACCTTATTAGTATCCAGGAAAACGAAGCGCCGGCCGACAATAATAGAATTTCTCTTGCCACAAGCACGAACGCTACCGATACAAATGTAGTAATGGCCGAAACAAGCAGCCCGGAAATCGCCGAGAGCCCGGAACTGATGAAAGCTAATCAAGCTAAATTTTTTACGGAAATAAAAAATGACCACCCCGAGTATACAGCCGCTCAATTGGAGTTTTTCAGCACCGCGGCCGCCCAAAAAGACATGTCCGGATGTCTCGCCAGAGACGATAAGGATATCTGTATTTCGGCAGTCGCTTTTATTACCGGAACTAACGGAATTTGCGGGGAAGTAAATGATAAGTCCGGACAATTAGAATGCTCGGATAATGTTTTAGATGAAAGAGCTGATTCGAAAATTGAAAAATGCCAGACTTACCGCACCAACGATCTTAAAGCCCAGTGCTTTATAAAGATTTTTGGTGTTTATAAACAGCCGGCCGATTGCGTTGGCTTGAAAGTTGAGGCGACTAAAAAAGTTTGCGAAAGCGCTACAACTTACCAAGTCGCTTTAGATAATCAGGATCACTCACTTTGCAGCAGCATAAGCCAAGAAGCTTTAAAAGACTATTGTTTAAAAAATGTCGTTGATAAAACGGAAAAAGCGGTGGAGAAGTTGATTGATAAAAATAAGGATACGGACGGCGACGGTTTAAGCGATTTTGACGAATTGAATAAATATTTTACCGATCCCAATAAACCAGATACGGACGGCGACAGTTATGTTGACGGTGCCGAAATCGGCGGCGGCTATAATCCCTGCGGCGACGGGAAGCTGCTCGACAGCAAACTTTTGCCGGATTTATGCGCTAAATTCAAAAAATAGCCGATTATCTGTTCGTGAATTTTTTATAAATGTTTTTCGATTTCAGCGAAAACTTCAACAATACTTTGGGCGCCGTCGATTTCTAAAAATTTACCCTTGGCTTGGTAACGGGCGATTAAAGGAATAGATTCTTGACGGAAGACAGCTATGCGGCTATCGATAACTTTCGGATCCTTGTCGTCTCCGCGGTTGCCAGTCGCCGCCCGGGTATCAATTCTTTTTTCCGCCTCTTCCGGACTGATTCGCAGAAGAATAAAACGGTCGACTTCTAAGTTAACTTCCGCTAGTATTTCCTCAAGCAATCTAGCTTGAGGAATCATGCGCGGGAAGCCGTCAAAGACAATCCCAGTTTCTAGAGCTTGGGTTTTCACGTTCTGGAGAACGCCTTTAATCAGTTCGTCTGAGACGAGGAGGCCGCTGGCGACGGTAGCTTCTATTTTTTTTCCCAGCGCAGTGCCCGAATTTATTTCGGCGCGCAGCTTGTCGCCCATTCCGAATTGGTAGAGGCCGTATTTTTTAAATAATAATTCGGCCTGGGTTGTCTTGCCCGAAGCCGGTAATCCGTAGAGAACAATAATTTTCCCCATATTAGATAATAATTAAGAAACAAAGTAATATAATAGCAATAAAATCTTTATTAGACAAGAGTTGTTTAAAGGGTTTTAGCAAAAAAATGGGAGCGGCCGGCGTACTATCTGGTAAGACGCCTAAAAATGCTATACTAAAAGCATGAATATTCTTGATGCTCCAAGCGACGAAATATCACAATTATCCGACACTGAATTAGTAAAATTGACCCTGGCCAACCAGGATAATTTTGTTTATCTGGTCGATCGCTATAAAGGGAAGCTTTCTAGCTATGTAAAAAGGCTGACTAACGCCAATAATGAGGATGCCGAAGATATTTTGCAGGAAGTATTCATCAAAGTTTATTTGAATCTCAATGATTTTAACAAGGATTTAAAATTTTCTTCCTGGATTTATCGGATTACGCATAATCAGGTAATAAGCGGCCACCGTAAATTAAAAGCCCGGCCGGAGGGCTATGCGGTCAATCTTGATGACCAGTTGGCTAAAAATCTGGCCGCAGAAATCGACATGAAGGGGCAAGTCGACGATAAAATCCTGCAAGCGACCATTAATTTGGTCTTGGATAAATTAGAGCCGAGATATCGCGAGGTTTTAGTTTTAAAATTTTTAGAAGAAAAAAGCTATCAGGAAATTTCCGATATTTTAAAAAAACCGCTGGGCACGGTCGCTTCTCTTATGAATAAGGCTAAGCAGGAATTCAAATTAGAATTTGAACGCCAAAATTTAAAAATTTAAAATATGTTAGATCCAAATAACGCCGGCTTCGAAAGCAAGTTGCTGGCAAAAATAAAAGACCAAAAAATAAGCCCGAAACCGCTCTGGCAATTTTTGCTTAAAGATTATGTTATTTGGCTGGCAGGGCTAATTTCTCTCCTTATCGGGGCGGCTGCCATTTCCGTCATGATTTATCTATTCAGATTCAATGATTGGGAAATTTACGACCAAACCAAGAAGAGCTTTTTAGAATTTTTCGTTTTGACTCTGCCTTATTTTTGGTTTATATTCTTAGGCCTTTTTATTTTTATAATTTCTTATAATTTTAAGCATACCAAGAAGGGCTATCGCTATTCGACCGTTCTGCTGGGCGGGGCCTCAATCCTGCTGAGTATCATACTCGGGTCAATTTTTTATGTGGCCGGACTGGGTGAAAAATTAGATCGTATCTTAGGCAGCCAAGTGCCGCTTTATGACCGCGTCATTAACCGCCACATTGATTTCTGGTCGCAGCCGGATGAGGGCCGCCTATCCGGCCTGGTAGTGGGTTTGGCTGACGGCGGAAGATTTATTTTAATTGATCGGCGGCAAGAGGCGTGGCTCGTGAGCACGGAAAATTCTCGGCCTTATTCAAATGCTATTATTATTGTCGGCCAGCCAATCCGCCTTCTCGGCGAAATTATCGGTGATTACTCTTTCCGAGCTGATAAAATCCTGCCGGTTAATGCCGGGCGCGATTTTTTCCATCGTTTTAACGGACAGCCGCCGTACATGCGTCAGGGCGATATGCCGCCCGGTTTGCGGCCGCCTTTAAATCCGCAATTTATAAATCCATAATTAAATCCGCAATTTAAAAAAGAAAATATTTTTTTAAGCGTAGTAAAAGCGTAATAAAGGATATAAAAGAAGGGATAATTTTAAAATAAAAATTATGCAAAAAAACAAGAAATTTTTATTAATTTCATTGGTTCTGTGCGCTGGTTTGTTTATTTTAAGCGGTTGCAGCCAGGTTAATTTAACTGGCATAAATAGCGCCGCGACCCCCGGGGCCGCTGGTCCTAATGGTGCTCCGCCCGAAGGTATGACTCCCCCAGATGGCGCTACTCCGCCAGCTGATGGTGGAATGCCGCCTGCCGATATGCCGGCTTTTGGAGACGGGGGCCCCGCTAACTAAATTTATTTTATTCTTTTATTCTTATGAATAATATGAAAAAAAGTATTCCCGTGGTTGTCGCCTTGCTAGCCATTTTATTAGTTTTATCTGGTTGTGCTAGCAAGCAAGCCTCTCCAATGATTAACCAAAATCAGAGTGATCCTAAAATGCCTCAAAGAGGCGAGAGAGAGCCGCGAAATGGCCGTATGCCAGACTTTGGCCAGCCGGAGCGCGCCGCAGATTTACGCGGAGTAGTAACAACGGTTGTTGGCAATGAAGCGACTATTTTAAAAATTGCGCTTAATCAAGGACGCCGTGCGAGCTCAACTGAGCCGAATGCCAGTCCAAATATCCCGGAAGCACCCGCCCTGTCTTTGAATGGCGGCACTAATAATATCCGCGGAGGTCAGGAAAATTTTGGTGGTCCGGGCGGCGGTCCCAACCGAGGCGGTTCAAGCACAACTAATCGCGCCACTATGTTGGCTAACCTTAAAGCTATGAGCACTGGGCAAGAAAAAGTTATTATTCCAGTCGGAATCAAAATGATAAAATTAGAAACAGACGCTACCGGGAAACGGACCATGATTGAAGCGTCGTTGACTGATATTGTCGCTGATAAAATGATTACGATTTGGTTAAATACAAGCGTCACCGACAAGAAGATC
Source organism: uncultured Gammaproteobacteria bacterium (assembly GCA_964648205.1). Taxonomy (GTDB): domain Bacteria; phylum Patescibacteriota; class Patescibacteriia; order Patescibacteriales; family UBA12465; genus UBA12465. Next base: position 36,119 of record CAZYNT010000001.1, on the reverse strand, counting down.
GCTGATTTCATTCTAATTAATTAATAAAATTATGGCCCAATCTATTTTGGAAGAAAGCAAAAAAGCTCGGGGTGGTTTTTTCCGTTTATTTTTTAAAAAGAAATTTATAATTAGTGCGATTATAATCATCGCCCTCGCTCTAGGTGCCTACTATTTTATTAATAAAAATAAACAGAGCACGGTTGTGGCTGTTCGGACAAAGCAGTATACAGTTAAAAAGGAAGATTTAAAAATATCGGTCAGCGCATCCGGCAAGGTAGTGGCAAAAGATGGCGTAGAATTATCATTTCCGGTCTCAGGCAATCTTGAAGTCGATAATGTTTATACCAAAGAAGGCGATAAAATAAAAAAGGGAGACAAGATAGCTTCCGTCAAAACGGAGAGTTTAGCCTTTGAATTACGCAGTGCTTATAACAATTATCAATCGGCGCTCGCCAATTATAACTCCAAAATAGCAACGGCGACTGATAGTGAAAAAAACAAGGCGAAAGCAACGATTGACCAGGCGCAAGTTTCGCTTGATCAGGCGAAAATTAGCCTGGAGCAAACAAAGTCGAACTCTACCCAAAGCATTGCTAATGCTGAGACAAATGTGACTACAGCCGAGAACAATCTCAAACTCAATGATACCATTAATGATAGTGAGATAGTTCATAATGCGTATTTAAGTTTGATCAACTCTCTCAAATCAGTTAATGTCAATTTAGCGAAATTACTGAGGGACTCTGATAGTATAATCGGCGTTGATGATGTAAATATTAACAGCGACTTCCGTCTCGGCTTAGGAGCTTCAAATACAACCTCTCTGGCGACGGCTAAAACTAGCTATTTGAGAGTAAAAAATCTGCGGGCCAGCTTCGATACTTCGGTTGCCATTCTTAATGATAATAGCTCTAATAGTACCGTTGACAGCGTGGCGATTAAAGCTATTCAAGTAATCAGCGCTATGCAAGATCATGAGCGCGATATGCAAAATTTATTGGATTCAACCATTACTTTTTCCGGTCTTTCGCAAGCAAAATTAGATAGTTTTAAATCGACCATTAACGCTAATCAATCCAGCGCTATTTCGATGGCGTCGAGTATTAATAATGCTACTCAAGCTGTTGATAATGCAAAAAGCAGTCTTGACCAATATCAAACCGCTTACAATAAAGCCGTTAATGATTTAAAAACGATAAAAAATCAAGCGGATCAGAATATTAATAATGCAATTAATTCAGTCAAGGCAAGAGAAATTTCTTTGACCCAGGCTAAAAACGATTATGCGGATTTAATTGCCCCGATTGATGCTAACGATTTAGCCTCCGCTCGTTCGTCTCTGACTTCGGCGGCCATCTCAGTCGATCGAGCTAAGTATAACATGGAGCAGGCGACCTTAATCGCGCCGATTGACGGTATAGTATCGATGCTAAACTATAAGAAAGGCGATATTATTCTTGATTCCAGCACTTCAAAAACGGTGGCAACGATCATTAATAACGACACTTTATACATTGAAGTAAATGTTGAAGAAGCTGATATTAGCAAGTTAAAAGTCGGCGATAAGGCGCAAGTTACGTTTGACGCAGTCGACGGCGTTAATTTAACCGGCGAAATCAGTTTTATTTCTTTGACTTCAACCACCAGTTCGAATGGGATTGTTACTTATTTGGTTCGAGTGATTTTATCTAATACCGGCGCATCTCAGATTAGAGAAGGCATGACAGCCGCGCTTGAATTTATTACTTCCGAAGCTCAAGGAGTCATTGCTATTCCAGTCCAAGCGGTCCGAAACATCGGCGGTAAGCCATCAGTCGAAATGGCCGACGGCAGTATCCGTAATGTTGTGACCAATTTTACTGACGGCAAAAAAGTTGAGGTGGTAAGCGGTCTTCAAGAAAATGAGATGATTATTTATTAATATGATTAATGATGCGGCTATAAAATTAGAAAATGTTTATAAATCTTATTATTTAGCTAACGGCGAAGAAATCCCTGTTCTTAAGGGCATTAATTTAGAAATTAAGAAAGGAGAATTTGTCGCTATCATGGGCGAGTCGGGTGGCGGTAAAACCACTTTGTTGAATGTTATCGGTTGTTTACATCCCTTGGGCAAAGGAAAATATTTTTTAGACGGTGAAAATATAGGTAATGTTAAAGATGATTTTACTTTGGCCTTTATTCGTAACCAAAAAATGGGGTTTGTTTTTCAGCAGTTCAACCTATTTTCTCGCTTTTCCGCTTTAAAAAATGTCGCTTTGCCGGCTCTTTATGCCGGTGTTTCTGCGGTTGAGAGAAATAATAAAGCGAAAGAGCTTCTAAAATCCATTGGTTTGGCAGATCGTATATATCATCGGCCTACGGAGTTATCCGGCGGGCAGCAGCAGCGCGTTGCCATTTGCCGCGCGCTTGTAAACAATCCAGAAATAATTTTAGCCGATGAGCCGACGGGAGCGCTTGATTCTAAATCTGGAATAGAGGTAATGAAAATATTTACTAATTTTAAGAATCAAGGTCGGACAGTCGTGATGGTAACTCATACGACCGAGGTCGCAAAATATGCCGATCGAATCATTTATTTGCGCGACGGCCAGGTGGTTGATAATAATTATAAATTAAAGGGTGATTATTAATTATGATTTGGGAAATTATTAAAATGTCGTTTGAGTCTCTCTTGGCCAAAAAAACACGGACTTTTTTATCAATGCTGGGTATTATTATCGGCGTTACAACCGTTATTGCTGTTTTCGCGGTTGGTAAAGGCGCGCAAGAATCAGTTAATTCTCAATTTCAAAATCTTAGCGCCAATTCGATTTTAATTATGCCAAATCGAGGCCGTGGTTTTACGAGCAGTTCTAAATTAAAAACCGCCGACGCCCAGCTGCTTTTAAGCGCCGATCATATCGCTTCGGCGACTGGAGCTATTCAGGGAAATGCTACGGTTTCTTACGGTTCGACCGATAAGAATTATAGCGTTGTCGGCGTTGATCAAAATTTTATTAGTATTTCCAATTTGAACATTGAACAAGGCAGAGGGATAGAGATTGATGATATCGATAATCGGACGACCGTCGCCGTTGTCGGTGCGACCGTTGTTTCCGATTTGTTCTCTAGCGGCGAAAGTCCGATTGGTCAAGAAATTACCGTCGGTGGAAAAAAAATAGAGATTGTCGGAGTTTTAAAAAAAATAGGTTCTCGCATTGGTATGATTTCTGTCGATTCGGCGGTTATTTTACCGAGCACGACTGCTGAAAAAAGCATCTTGGGCTCCAGAGGACAAGTTATGATTACGACGGCGGTTGATAATGTTGATAACACCAGTCTAGCCACCAGCAGTATTACAGCTATCCTGCGAACCGAACACAAGCTCAAAACTAGCCAAGAAAATGATTTTCAAATCATGGATGCGGGTAGTATGGTTGCGGCCGCGCAAGCCTCTGCCAAGACTATGACCGCGCTCTTAACAGCTATTGCCGCTATCACTTTGCTTGTTTCTGGTATCGGAATTATGAATGTCATGTTTGTGACGGTGGCGGAGAGAACCAAGGAAATCGGCATCTCCAAGGCAATCGGCGGCAAGCAATCTGATATTTTGAGCCAATTTTTATTGGAGTCGGTGATTTTATCGATGGTCGGCGGTATAATCGGAATAATTATCGGACAAGGGGCGATTCCAATTATTAATTATTTTAATTTGATGAATATGGTTTCGTCTTGGACCGGCCCCTTGATTGGTTTTAGTTTTTCGGTTGTTGTCGGCATCTTTTTTGGATTCTATCCAGCTTTTAAAGCAAGCAGGCTTGATCCGGTCGACGCCTTGCGCAGTGAATAAATTATTTTTTTAAAATATTTATAAATTATGCTATTATTATAGCAGGCTTTTTAAGGAAAGCCCGAATAATAATTAATGAATAATTTATGAAAATAAATAAGATTTGGCTTTTTGTCATTTCTATGGCGATACCGCTTTTCGTCGGCTTCATCGGCTCTCTCTTAACAACTCCGAGTATAGATGTCTGGTATACAAGTTTAAATAAGCCCTGGTTCACTCCGCCCAATTGGCTGTTTGCGCCCGCTTGGACGATACTTTTTGTCCTAATGGGCTGGTCTTTATTCCTGATTTTAAAAGACGGCCGCCGGAATCGCCATTTTAAAGCCGCGTGTTTAAGTTTCGGCTTCCAGCTTTTTCTTAATGTTTATTGGTCGTTTCTTTTTTTCTACATCAAACAGCCGCCGCTCGCGTTTTATGCGATTATTTCTTTATGGTCGATGATTTTTGTAAATATCTATTATTTCTATCAGATCAAGAAATCTGCCGGCTACCTTCTAATCCCGTATATTGCTTGGGTCACTTTTGCGGCCATTTTGAATTACGCCATTTGGTTCCTTTATTGACAACCGGCGATTGTTTAATTAATATATAACGTTGGCAGCAAGCTGACGCTAGCCCAAAAGATCTTTTAAAATAAATTTAAAGTTATATATAAATTTCACCAAATTATAAAATCATGGAAAAAACAGAAAAAGTTTTTAACGAAATCGTTTCCGCTATCTTTGATCGCGAATCAAACATAGTCGTGTCCGCAAATTTCGTTAAGCCCGCAGAAGTTACTCCGCGCACCCAGCTAGCCGAACTCTTAGATCCGTTCAATTTACAGCGGCTTTTGATCAAAATTGAGAAATTTTTTTCCATCCGAATAGAGGATCGTGAGATTTTTAAAAAACCCGTCTTCAACGGTTTGCCCGGTTATTGCCAATATGGCGACTATCCTTTCGTAACAAAAAACCTCAATGATTTAACCAGCCTGGTGGCCGGTAAAATTTAAACATCAGAAAATGGCCGTTTATTCAGAAGAAGAAATAATAGAGAAGCTCAGGGAAGCGATAAAGCGCAATCTTCCATCCCGTTACTTCGGGGAATTCAATTTAGAAACAGATTTAGTAGATATTTGTTTTGCCGACCATAAATCAAGCAAGAACGGAAACAATTGGATTAATTTGGTCCATCTGATCCATGATCTTGAAATTGAATTCGAGATTACGGTAGCGGATGATGATCTGTTCGCTTTCAAAAAAGTTGGCGACATTTTGGCTTGCATCAAAAACTTAATGGGTGCCAGAGCGAAAAACTTGAAATAAATTAGAGGCGGTCTTAATGTCCGCCTTTTTTATTTTAAATCTAGTTTTTGAAGAAAAATTGCTAATATTAGGTATATTTTTTATATAAAAAAATTGACAATTAGGCTGTTATTTGGTAAAATTAAAAAATAAGAAAATTATTTTAATATATTTTATGAAAAATAAGAAAATTCTTCTTATTCTTGTTTTATTATTATTTGTTTTTATGCTCAGCGCCTGCAGTTTTAAAGATACTCCGGCGCCTGATAATAAGCCCGCGCCCGTTTCCGTCAAAGGGCAAACCGCGAGTGAAAGTTTGAGCATCAAGCAGGATTTAGAATATCCCGGCATGATTGTCGCCGAGAGCGAGGCAAGTATTGCTGCTAAAGCGAGCGGTAATTTGACAGCCGTTAATTTTAAAGTCGGCGATCAAGTAACGCTCGGCCAAGAGCTGGCTAAAATTGATGATGTTAATTCGGCCGCCTTTAATCCGAGCAATTATAATACGAGCCAAATAAAGCAGGCGATTAATACGGTCAGCCAGGCTGAAGCCGGCTATAATCTGGCGAAAAGTAATTACGATAATCTCCTAGTTTCTTCAGTTAAAGATTTGCGGAGCGCGGAAATAAGCCGCGACCAGGCAGCTAAGGGACAAAGCAACTTGGATTTGACGGCCGCCGAAAGCATAAAGAGCGCCGAGCTTGCCTATGAAACTTCAAAAATAGCCGTTGAGCAGGCCCGCCTGACTTTAGAAAACCGCCAGAAACTGGCCGACCAATCCGTCAAAGACGCCAAGATTAACGCGGAGAACGCCATCAGCTCGGCCTTAAGTGCCGTAAGCACGACCATCACCAATATAAATAATATTACGGCGCTTGATGATAATAATACCGTTTCCATTCCATACCGCGCAAATTTAGGAGCTTTAGATTCCAGCGTCTATAACATTACCAAACAATCATACCAGAATGCTAAAAATGTTCAGGCTGATTATAATGAAAAAAAGTTTACCAACCTTAATGATAAATTGAACGCGGTTGCTTTAGTGGTCGATGCGGCCAAAAAATTAACCGATGATACCAAAACTTTATTCGAAAAAACAATTACTTCAACTTCGCTGCCGCAGAGTTCTTTAACCGGACCCTCCTTAACCAGTCTGCAAGCGTCGGTTGCCGGCTATCAGACGCAGATAAGCGGCGTTGTCAGCCAAATTGATGGTACTATTCAGACGCTGGCTAATATCGATCTAAATAACACCAGTTTGCTTGATAGCTTGCGCCAAGCATATGATTTGTCCAAACAGCAGCAAGCCAGCGCCGAACAGGCTTTAAATAATTTAAAGGCGGGCAACACCAGTCAGAAAGATTCGGCTGGCTTTGCTTATAACTTGGCGCAGAACCAATATGATAATCTCAGAGTTAAAATCGAATCGCAAGTTTTAGCGGCCAAAACCCAAATGGAAACGGCTGCCCTCCAATACAACAACGCCATTACCGCTTTGCAGAGCTTGTATGATGCTCATTCCGTCATTTCTCCGCTGACGGGCACCATAACCAAAGTATTTATTGCTAACGGCGAAGCGGTTAATCCGGGACAGCCGATTTTAACCGTTTCTCAAACACAAAACGTCAAAGTCCAATTTTACGTTGAACCGGATAATCTGTCCGCAATCAAGCCCGGCCTGCCGGTTAAAGTCATCGCCGACAATAATAATTCTTATGACGGTATCGTGGCCGCGGTTTCTCCGCAAGCCGATCCGGTCACCCGCCGCTTTTTAGTCGAAGTAAAGCTGGAAAAAAGCGAGGGCATATTTTTAGGAACAGTGGCGACTGTACAGCTGAGCCTGACAAAAACGGCCGGTTCTCCAGGATTGATTATTCTTCCTTTGTCGGCTGTAACCGTCGGCCAGAATGGGAATTTCATCTTTATTTCAGAGAACGGACAGGCGAAGAAAGTGGCGGTTGAAATCAAAGAAGTTATGGGAGAAGTGGCCAAGATAAAAGTTGATTTGCCATCAGAAGCAATTATTATCACCGAAGGCAATAAGTTTATTCAGGAAGGACAAGCGGTTTCTTTGACGAAATAAATATGGAGATAAATATCAACAAAAGAGAAGAAGAAAAATATCAATTGCCGATTGAGGAAACGCCGGCGCCCGCTGCTGCGGCGTTTAGTAATTCGACGGAAAATAAAATCGCCGGCTCAAAAAATTCCGACCACCTTTATCTGGAAAAATTAAAATTCAATCCCGAGCTGCGCAAGAGCTGGCTGAATTTTTTTATTGTTAATTTTCGAGTGGTTATCTTGCTTATCATCCTTTTGACCGGCCTGGGCATTTATTCTTTCAGTGTTTTGCCGCGCGAATCCACTCCGGAAGTAAAAATTCCCATGGCGGTCGTTATGACGACCTATCCCGGAGCTTCGCCGGCCGATATTGAAGAGCTTGTTTCTAAAAAAATTGAAACGGAAATTGCCGGCGTGAAAAATATTGATAAGATAACCTCGCAATCTTCCAATTCAATTTCCATGATAACGGTTGAATTTAGCGCCAAGGCGAACTTAAACGATTCTATCCGCAGCCTGCGGGACGCGGTTTCTAACGTGAAGCCGAAATTGCCCAGCGACGCGAATGATCCAATCGTTAAAGAAATATCGCTGGATGATTCGCCGATAATGGTCATGTCGTTATCCGGCCCTTATGACGGCTTTGTCCTGCGCAATGCGGGCGACAAGATAAAAGATGAACTGGAAAAGATTCCCGGCGTGCGCGAAGTTTCTATTTCCGGCGGCGATGAAAGGGAATTCAGCGTAGAATATGATCCGCAAAAGCTTGTCCTTTATAATTTGTCGGCGCTGCAGGCTAACCAGAAAATACAAGGAGCTAACTTAGCGATTCCGGCCGGGACGTTCGAAGGCCGTAATTATTCTTATCCCGTGAGGGCTGACGGGCGTTTTTTTACAGCCGCTGTTTTAGCGGACACTCCAATTATCCATACCGACGATGGAGCGATAATCTACCTGAAAGATATTGCGACCGTTAAGGATACTTCTATCAAGAAAACAGTCTATTCCCGTTTGTCTACCGGAGGAAAGGAGGCCTCCAGCGACGTTACTTTACAAATTATCAAGAAAACGGGCGGCAATGTTATCGAGACAGCCAAGAAAGTGCGGACAGCTTTCGATAGCGAGCTCAAGAAAATGCCGAGCGGACTGCATTATGATATTACAGTTGATATGAGCGAGGAAATAAATGAAAGCTTCTCGCAGCTGGCTCATGATTTTTTGCTGACGATAATTCTTGTTTTCGCGATTCTTTTCCTGATTGTCGGTTTTAAAGAAGCGCTGGTCGCCGGCTTGGCCGTGCCTCTGGTTTTTTTCGCGACTTTCGGCGTCATGCTTTGGACAGGCATCAGTCTTAATTTTTTATCTTTATTCTCTTTAATTTTAGCTTTGGGCTTATTGGTCGACGATGCGATTGTCGTCGTGTCGGCTACTAAGCAATATTTACGGACAGGAAAGTTTACGCCGGAAGAGGCGGTTCTCTTGGTGCTAAATGATTTCAAAATTGTTTTGCTGACGACGACCTTGACGACGGTTTGGGCGTTTTTACCGCTTTTGATGGCGACAGGCATTATAGGTGAATTCATCAAATCTATCCCGATTACGGTTTCCGTTACCTTAATTTCTTCGCTCGTTATCGCGCTTATTATCAACCACCCCTTGGCCGCTATTTTGGAGCGTATCAGATTGACGCGGAAAATATTTTCTTTTTTCTTCGGCGCCATCTTTATCCTCGCTTTAGTTTTGGCAATCAGCGCCGGAGTAACCGACATCATTATCGCTTTAGTTTTGATCGGCATCGAGGTGGCGCTTGCCCGCTGGTATTTGAAGAAGGGAAAGGCACAGCTTATTGCCAATAGCGAGCTGGTGGCGCGCGAATGGCAAAGCGACGATTTAATCAAGAAAAAATTGCGGGAGCAGGGCAGCCATGATAATGATAATTTCGGCAACCGTCTTTTGCACGGAATAATCCGTTTTGATGTTTTCCTGCCCATTTATGAAAAATACCTGCGCCGCTTGATCGCTACCAAAAAATCCCGCCTTAAAACTTTGGGCTTTGTCTTTACATTATTTATTATCGCGGCTGCTTTGCCGATGACCGGAATAGTGCAAAGTGAATTTTTTCCGGCCTCTGATTCGACAACGGTGACGATTAGCTTGGAGGGGCCGATCGGTTTGAATTTGGAAGAAACCGATAAGATCGCCCGCCGGGTAGAGGAGCGCCTGTATAAATATCCGGAAATTGAAAATTTTACGACCATTGTCGGCACCGGCGGCTCAACCTATAGTCTGGTGTCCGGCGGCAATTCTTCCCACCTCGCCTCCTTTACGCTAAAGTTAACCCCGACCAAAGAGCGCTCCGTTAAAGCTTACGAATTAGCCGATAAAATAAATGAGGATGTTTCCGACATTAAAGAAGCGGTCGTTAAAGCCTCGGCTCCCGTGGGCGGACCGCCCTCCGGAGCGGCTTTTCAAGCAAACATCGCGGGCGATGATTTACAAGTTTTAGATAAAATCGCCAAAGAACTGGAAGGACCCTTGCAATCTTTACCCGATGTTTCAAAAACTGATATTTCCTTAAAAGATTCCCCGGCTGATTATACGTTTATTCTTTCTCCCGCCCGTTTGGAGCTTTATAATCTTAATGCGGCTTATGTCGGTTCAGCCCTGCGCCTGGCTATTACCGGGACGGAAGTCACGACCGTGATTGAAGACGGCAAGGAAATAAAAGTTTTCGCCCGGTTCGCGCCCGATAAAATTCCTGACTTAGAATCCATTCAAAATTTGCAGATTTTAAATACCAAGAACCAGCCGGTTTTCTTGAAAGACGTTGCCACCATAAAATTAGAGCCGTCAGTCGCGACGATTACGCGGATCAATCAGCGCCGCACCGTCCTCTTAACGGCTACCCTGAAAGGCGGCGCCAACTCGACTTTGGTTGTTTCCGAATTTCAGAAAAAAATAAAAGATTATAAATTGCCCTCCGGCTATGAAATCACTTATGGCGGTGAAAGCGAGCAGAATACTGAGTCGGTCATGTCGATTTTAAAAGCGATGGTCGTTGCTTTTCTCCTGATTATTTCGACGCTTATAATCCAGTTCAATTCTTTCAAAAAGGCGGCCATAGTGCTTGTGACTATTCCCCTGGCGCTTATCGGTGTTTTCTTCGGCTTGGCGGTTTCCCGCCTGAACTTATCTTTCCCCGGGCTTATCGGTATCTTGGCTTTATGCGGAATCGTAGTTAAGAATGCGATTATTTTAATGGATAAGATTAATTTGAATTTGAAGAGCGGAATAGGTTTTGAAGACGCGGTTGTCGATGCCGGCAAATCCCGCCTTGAGGCCATTTTTATCACCTCTATCTGCACGATTTTAGGAATTATTCCGATTACTTTCTCCAATGAAATGTGGCGCGCTCTGGGCGGCGCGATTATTTTCGGCCTCCTTTTCTCCTCATTCCTCACTCTCTTTATCGTCCCCACCTTATTTATGTCTTTTATCAAAGAGAAGAAAAAATATAATTAATAAAAAATATGCCTAATCCTATCAAGCCTAACTTTAAAACTGAGTGGTTCGCCTGTTGCCTGATAATTATCAGTTTTTTGTCCGGATTGTATTTTTATCAGCATTTTCCCGACCGAGTGCCGACCCATTGGAGCATCGGTGGAGAAGTTAACGGCTATAGCGGCCCTTTTGTGGCCGCGTTTGCAATTCCTCTTATGACCATCGGCCTGTATCTGCTTTTTTTGTTTTTGCCCTATTTTGATCCCAAGAAAGAACAATATGCTGGTTTTGCCGGAGTCTATCATAAATTCAAGGATTTGATCGTTGCTTTCTTGTTCATTCTTTATTTTTTGACGGGTTTAAACGGCATCGGCTATAAAATAAATATCAGCTTTTATGCGCCGATTATGGTCGGTCTCCTATTTATTATTTTGGGAATCCTTTTGGAGAAAGTAAAAATGAATTGGTTTCTCGGCATCAGAACTCCCTGGACCATGTCGTCGGAGGCGGTTTGGAATAAAACCCACAAGCTCAGCAGCCGCGTTTTGATTATTTCCGGCCTGCTTCTGGCAGCGACTGTTTTAACGTCAGGAAATTTTAAGATAATCCTGTTTGTTCTCTCTATAGCTATAATTATTTTTGCTTTGCCGATCTATTCCTATGTTTTGTATGCTCGGGAGAAACAAAAAGAAAGAATAAAAAAATAAAAATTGCTTCAAAATAAATAAAAAACCCCGGCGTGAGCAGGGGTTTTGCTTTTTACGGCAGACAGAAAACCGATTTCAGATTATTCCGGAGGCCACAAGCCGGGAGTGGTTAATTGGCAGTGGAATTGCTGGATCTGCTTGTCTTCTTTGGAAATTTCCGGCGTCGTTTCCGGCTTTTCCTTAGATGTAGAACTTTGCGGAGCAGCCATTCCGTGGTAACCATAATAATCATAGTAATATTCCTCTTCTTGCCGTTGGTCATATTCATAGGCGGCGAGACTCATCTGGCCGAAGAAAACAGCGATGAAGATTATTAGGGCGGAAATGAGCATTGGCCAGCGGATGAGATCCTTATATGGCTCGGTAAAAACATCGGTCCAAGAAATGGCAAAAACCAACAAGAGGATGAACGCCAACCCGTTGCTGAAGTTAAAAAATTTTCCCATATTCTTTTGCTCCATCCTTTCCAAGAATAAGCTGCCGATAATAAGGAAGCTAGCAGTCGCCGTTAAGGAATAAAGCCAGGAAGCGAGAAGGTCTGATTTTTCGGGTAGAAAGCTGAGGCCAAAAAAGAGGCCACAGATGATTAAAGCCTTTATAGAAAGGGATTTAACCAGGGACATTTTCTTTTTCATGAGCTTGGAATTTTATTTGGTTTTTTTCAGTGATTAAGCGCCAGATGATATGGATGCTGACCATAAAGATAATGGCACCGGTCACCAAATAGTTCGTTAAAGAATCATTGGCCTTTAAAGCGCCGAGCATTCTTTGGGCGCTAGCTATCAAGAAAGCAGCGACCAGCAGATGATTGTTTATCAGATAGCGCCATTCCGTTTTTTTCATCATTATCCTCTGCGTATTTTTTGGCTTTTCGCTGATTTCAAAAACCAGCATGATATACAAAATGAAGGAAATAATGATGAGCGACCAGCGGGCAGTTTCCAGCCAGGTTCCAGCGAATAGGTCCAAGAATGAGACGGAAAAAGCGAGGAACATCCCGGCCGTAAGAACAGAGCAGAAAGAAAGGAATCTCTGGCCCCGTTCTTCTTTGGAGCTGAATTCAACAAAATATCGGCCGATAATCAAAAAGCTGGCGAAAGCCGCCCAGAGATAAAGATGGGCCGTCGCTTTTTCGCTGTCTATCCATAAAATGAGGATAGCGGCGATAATCAGTATGACAATAATACTGGCAAGAGAATAGAGAAATTTTTTCATGGGTTGAGGGGTTGAGGGTGTTTGGTAAAAAAAATATGGTTTTTGTATATAATCAATTTAATTAAATTTTAAAGTACAAATTGTTATTAATATTCTATTTCATCATTAATAATATTTTTTGTCAAGAGTTTTATTAACATCTTAAACGGTGTAGAATAAGAGAGTATTTATGTTAAAAGACATTCCTTTGGCTACTTATTTTCGCCCGAAAACTTTGGGAGAGTTTGTCGGCCAAGAAAAAAATATCAGCGATAAGGGCTGGCTCTATCAGGCGATTAAAAATGATAAGGTGCCGTCTTTAGTTTTTTGGGGTCCGCCCGGCAGCGGCAAAACGACCCTGGCTTTTATAATAGCCAAAGAAACTAAATCCGAGTTTCGCGAATTAAGCGCGACCTCAAGCGGCATAAAAGATCTGAAAGTAATCGTTGATCGGGCTAAAGAGAACAAGCGCCTGGGAGTAAAGACGATTTTATTTATCGATGAAATTCATCGCTGGAATAAAGCGCAGCAGGACGCTCTTTTGCCGCAGGTGGAAAACGGTACGGTCACTTTAATAGGAGCGACGACGGAGAATCCGAGTTTTGCGGTCAACGGCGCCTTGCTGTCGCGCGTTAAAGTCGTCGTCCTCGAAGCGCTGAGCGCCGATAATTTAGAAGTTATAATTTCTCGAGCCGCCAAAGAATTAAAGGCGAAAATTGCGCCTGAAGTCGGCGGGCTCATCGCTAAACTCGCCAATGGCGACGCGCGCAAAGCGCTGAACATATTAGAAAGCGCGATTGAAACGAAGGGAAAAATTACGGCCCAATTAATAAAAGAGATAATTAGCAAGCCGAATTTATTATATGACAAGACCGGCGAAGAGCACTATAATTTGATTTCGGCTCTTCACAAATCAATGCGCGGCGGAAATGCCGATGCTGCGGTTTATTATCTGGCACGCATGCTTGAATCCGGGGAAGATCCTCTATATATTGCCAGGCGCTTGATTCGTTTTGCCTCTGAAGATATTGGCTTGGCGAATAATAGCGCGCTGATGCTCGCGACGGCGGCTTATGAAGCCTGCCATAAGACAGGCATGCCGGAATGCGGCGTTAATTTAGCGCACTGCGTCGCTTATTTGGCGAAGTCGCCCAAAAGCATCGTCGTCTATATGGCTTATGAAAAAGCGAAAGCGGAAGTGGAAGCATCAGGCAATCTGCCAGTACCTTTATATTTGCGAAACGCGCCGACAAAATTCATGAAGGATTTGAATTATGGCAAGGGGTATAAGTATACGCCGATAGTCGATGACAGCGGCCAGGAGTATATGCCGGAAAAACTGAAAGGGAAGAAATTTTTATAGCTTTTATTCTAGTTTATTCAGAGCCAGCTTATAACCGCGGCCGTTAAAAGTGTGGATAAGGTTGCGGTTTTTATTTTGGTTGAGCTTGCGGCGCAGGCTCGCGATATGCGATTCAATAGAATTAGAAAACGGGTCGAAATTATAATCCCAAACATGCTCAAGAAGCTGCTGCCGCGCTACGATTTGGCCGCGGTGGCGCAAAAGGTATTCCAGCAGATTAAATTCGCGCCGCGTCAAATAGATTTCCCGGCCGCCGCGCCTGATTATCTTGGTTCGGGCGCTTAAAGTCAGATTATCTATTTTAAAAAAATCTCCTTCGACTTTTGCCGGACGCTTTAAAATCGCCTGGATGCGCATTAATAATTCTTCGAATAAGAAGGGCTTTGTCAAATAATCGTCGGCGCCCAGGCTGAACGCCTCGTCTTTGGCGGAGATTTCCGATTTGACCGTAAGCATGATAACGGGAATATTTTTTTTCTCATTCCTGATTTCTTTTAAAACTTCGGGGCCGTTCATTTTCGGCAGGACGTAGTCGAGGATGATGAGATCGTAATTGCCGGTACGGCCGAGGAAAGCGCCGCGCTCGCCGTCGCTTGCTGTTTCGACATCGAATAGCTGCGCTTCTAGACCCTGTTTGAGAAACTCGACGATAGCGCGCTCGTCGTCAATAATAAGAATTTTCATAATTTTATGGATATTAATTTTAACTAGTAAGAATTAGCATCTTTTATTTTAATTTATCGTAAATGAAGAAAGTCTAAAGATTTTTTAAAGAAATAATAAAGTTGAGGAGAAAAGGAGGTTTATTTGCTTAAAATAGCGGGAAATAGTAAAATCATTATATAATCATTATATATGAGCAAAGCATTATCCAACCAAGAACCGAAAGGCACCCGAGATTGGCTCCCGGAGGAGTTTTTAATTCGAAAATATATTTTTGACACTTGGCGCCGAGTCTGCTTGCGTTACGGTTTTGAAGAATATTTGACTCCGCTAGTTGAAAGCGCTGATATTTATCGGGCGAAGTCGGGGGAAGATATTGGCGGCAAAGAACTCGTGACCTTTACTGATTTCGGCGGGCGCGAGTTGTCGATTCGCCCGGAAATGACGCCGTCGGTTACGCGCCTGGTCACTAAAGTTTATGCGGCGAGCCCGAAGCCTTTAAAGTATTTTTCCGTGGCTAATTTCATGCGCAACGAAAAACCGCAGCGCGGGCGCAATCGTGAATTTTGGCAATTGAATTGCGATATTTTTGGCAGCGATACGCTGGCGGCCGATATCGAAATATTGCAATTAGCGCTCGATCTCATGCTGGAGTTCGATCCGCCGCAGAACTCTTTCGTTTTGGCGGTCAGCAGCCGCAAATTAATCGATGCGGTCTTAAAATTAAGCGGCGCGGAAGCTTTAGGCCCGGAGGCTAAAATTTTAGTCGTGAGAACTCTGGATAAATGGGCGAAACTAAGCCGAGAAGATATTTTAGAGCGATTAACTAACGCCGGGCTTGATAAAGCGGCGATTAGTATTTTAGAGAAATTTATGGCGAGCGCCAGCTTGGCGAAACTGCTGGAAGCTTTGCCGGAATTGAAAGAAAACGCCGGCTTTATCGAAACAACTAAAATTTTAGGAGCTTTGGAAGATTTAGGTTATGGCGACTGGTTCGAGTTCAATCCGACGGTTATCCGCGGCTTTGACTATTACGATGGCATGGTTTTTGAAGTTTTCGATAAGAATCCGGAAAACAAAAGAGCGATGTTCGGCGGCGGCCGCTATAATGGCCTCGCGGAAATTTTTGGGGAGAAGAACTTTCCCGCCGTCGGTTTTGCGCCCGGAGACGAAACAACCAGATTATTCTTGGAGAGTTGGGATCTTTTGGACAGCGCGAAAAAGGAGCGGCCCGAAAAATATTATCTACCCCTTCTCAGCGCCAGTTTAAGTGAAAAGATGGCCCGTTTAGCCAAAGAACTTCGCAGCCGCGGTTTAAATATATTGCTTGGTTTGGAAGAGCAGAAAATCGGCAAGGCGCTGGAATTTGCTAATAAGAAGGAAATCACCAAAGTTATAATTTTTGGCGAGGATGAAGCGGAAAAAGGGGTTTATAAGATTAAGGATATGGTGAGCGGGGAAGAGAAAATAGCTAAATTTTAAATAAAATAGTTACTTTGATTGAAGTAAAAAATTAGAGAGGGAATTAGAGAGGGGGCAAAAACGGTAACCAGCTAAAATGTTTTCCGGAGACAAATCCTTGCGCCCTTTGTCAAAAAGTTTTATAATAAAGATAAATTAAAAATAAAGAGAAAATAAGCATTAGCTCGGCAAAATTTATAATCTTTATTAGATATTAGTGAGATGTTAAATTTAGCGAATAAATTTAAAGTCAAAAAACATCATGAAAGTGGTTGAAAGTCTTTTTGTGATGTTTTTTTATTTTACCAATATATAGATGCTAAGCAACTGAAATAAATTATTAATTTAAATATAAATTTAAAATTAAAATTAGGGGGGCGGGGCTCTTTAAATGAGCTTTCTCCACCTTAATTTCAAAAGTATGAAAAACTTTTTAAAAAAGAAAATATTTAGCGAACCCTGTTTGGTTTTGCCGTTACAATTTTGGCGGTGGGCGGGGTTTTTGTTTATCAAGCTTTAGCGGCGCACACCCACACTCCAAGCATATCGCCCAGCACAGTTAAGGGAAGCACGGCGACCGTTTATACGATAAACATCGTAAATAATGGAGCTGACGCTGTGAGTTGGGTAAGAATTACTAAACCCGTGGAATATGGGAATGTTACTTGCGGAAACGCACCGACTAATTGGGGATTAGAATCTTCCACTGCGTCTTATTGTACTTATTATGCGACAATAGCTGGGGCTAGAATAGCAGCAGCTGGCAATTTAGATTTTACTTTAACCTCGACAACGCCGGCCTCATCGGGGACATATACCTGGGAAACCAAAACCAAGGATATTAATGAGGTTTATGATACTCAAACCCCAACATCAGCCGTTGACTCAGATGCCCCTACTACTACAATTGGCTCTATTGATATTTCAGCCGATACTGGGACAAGCGACTCTGATTTTTTAACAAAAACAGCCTCACAGACTATCACCGGTACTTTAAGCTCTGGTTTAGTCGGGGGAGAAATTTTATACGGTTCAATTGATGCCGGTTCGAATTGGGTCGACATCACAAGCAAAGTTAGCGGAACAAGTATTAGTTGGGACGGCGCTACCTTATCGGGCGCAAGTTCTATTAAGATGAAAGTGACTGATGCGGTCGGAAATGACGGAACTGTAGCTACTCAAACTTATACGCTTGATACAAGTGCCCCTACTACTACAATTGGCTCTATTGATATTTCAGCCGATACTGGGACAAGCGACTCTGATTTTTTAACAAAAACAGCCTCACAGACTATCACCGGTACTTTAAGCTCTGGTTTAGTCGGGGGAGAAATTTTATACGGTTCAATTGATGCCGGTTCGAATTGGGTCGACATCACAAGCAAAGTTAGCGGAACAAGTATTAGTTGGGACGGCGCTACCTTATCGGGCGCAAGTTCTATTAAGATGAAAGTGACTGATGCGGCTGGAAATGACGGGACTGTAGCTACTCAAACTTATACACTTGATATAAGTGCCCCTACCGCCTCAACTGTTACTATGGCCTCTAACAATGCTGTTACGACTTTAGCTA
>CAZYNT010000001.1:0-18393 GCA_964648205.1 uncultured Gammaproteobacteria bacterium | reverse complement strand
AAGGAGCTCTAGCGTTTACTCTAAACTTTGATGATTTATCGGGAAACAGCGCAACTCAAGTAACTTCCGTTACCACCGGTTCCGCTGTTACTTTTGACAAGACTAAACCTACCGCCTCAACTGTTACTATGGCCTCTAACAATGCTGTTACGACTTTAGCTAAAATCAACGATGTTGTTACCTTAACCATTATTACTGATGAGAATGTGGCCGCTCCAGTAGTTACTATCAGCGGGAAAGCCGCTACCACTGTTGCTGGTGCTGATGCTCAGCATTGGACAGCGACCAGAACTATGGATGGAACCGAAACTGAAGGAGCTCTAGCGTTTACTCTAAACTTTGATGATTTATCGGGAAACAGCGCAACCGAAGTAACTGCTGTTACTGGAGGTTCCGCTGTCACTTTCGACAAGACTGCTCCCGTTGTATCGGCTGCCACAATTTCTACTAATGGTTTAAAGAAAATAGGGGACACAATTGCCTTAACAATAACTTCAGATGCTACTGGGTACGCTCTACATGCTGTTACTGTTAATGGGGTTGCCGTTACCGGATTTACTGATAATGCTGACAATACATACTCTGCTACGTATACGGTTGCCGAGGGCAATTCTAATAGGGGATCTGGAGCGACGCCAATAAGCGTGGTGATAAAAGATTCTGCCGGTAATTTGTCTACCGCATTTACTGCAGTTACCGCTAACACAATTAGTATTGATGCCAGTGTCCCATTAGTATCAAGTGCTACTGTTGGCTCTGATCCAGCTGGTCCTGGCGTTTCAACTGTAACCATTGTTTTTAATGAAACAATGGACACAACAACGGTCCCAGTTGTTAGAATAACGGGTTTAGCTACAAATCCATATACAGTAACCCAATCTTCATATACAGGAACTACGTGGGTAGGAACATTCACAGTTTTAGACAATAACGAAGCAGCAACGGCCACAATTGCTGTTTCCGGAGCCAAAGATCCAGCTGGCAATACAATGGTTGCAAATAATACAGCAGGGACATTTGGAGTTGATACAATTGCGCCGGTTGTGAGCAATGTAAACGTTGATAAAACATCTTATAGAGCCACTTTAGACCCCGCTGTTGTAGTAACAGTTATTGAAAATAATACCGCAAATACTGTCACTGTGAATGGTTTTAGCGCCACGGAAACAGCTACGCCGGGAACTTGGACCTATAGCTTAACTCACAGCGGCGTTGTTGGAAGATATAGTTTATCAATCGAAGCTACTGATGTAACAGGAAACTCAATCCAATATTTGGCGACTTCCTATGATGTTGTAGCTGACACAGACGCAACCGCTCCGTCCCTTTCTTCAATTTCTGTGACTCCAGCGCAATCGACTGCGTCTGTCGCCTTCACTTCCAATGAAGCCGGCAATGCTAAAGTAGGCTATGGATTAACTTCTACCCATGGGAACATGACAAGCTATTCGCCGATGACTTCTGGCGCCAATTCCATTGTTCTTACCGGTCTAACTTGCGGCACGACTTATCACTATTCTGTCTACGGGAAAGACAGTTCGAATAATGAGTCTATTTCGGCCGATACAACTTTTACAACCTCAGCTTGCACCGAACCAACTGACATATCAGTAACCAATACTAGTTTAGTAAAACGAGTGGCCACTAAGAACGGTGTATTTGCTGATGGCTGGAAATGGGTATTGGACGTTACCGCCCCAACCGCTTCAACTACTTTAGCAATGAGTTTTGATAATTTCACCGGAGCGGGCACAATTTTTGCGGCCGATAATATTCGTTTCTATTCGTCTGAATCTTCTGACCACAACGCCACTTCTTCGGCGATTACAATTACCGCCTCAGGCGCTGGCACAAACTGGTCGCATGCGATGACTTTAAATTCTGATTTATCTAGCAATCCGGGCAGGCAGATTCAAATCATTATTGAGGCCGCTGTCCCAAGCGAAAGCGCTGATGGCGCATATTCAGCCAGCTATGATATTCAATAATTCTCGGTTGTTATTCATAATTTATTAATTTAAGATTACTTATATGAAAATACCTAGAATTATATCTCTTAGTGCCCTCGGAGTGTTCTTAATTGTTTCAGTCTGTTCCGCTTGGACGATTGATAACGGTATTAACAATGGTTACGGTAGCGGTACCACCGCCGTTGATCCGTCGGCGAGCCCAGCCGCCGGCGCCTATACGTCTAGCCAAAGCGTCAGTCTTTCGGCTAGCGGTTCAAATAGCATCCGTTATACCATAGATGGCACGACTCCAAGCTGCACCAGCGGGACGGTCTATTCTTCGGCCATTACTGTTAATTCAAATCTGACCATCAAAGCCATTTCTTGTTATGTTGATAATGGCGGAACATCAACTTCAAATATCAGCAGTCATGCTTATACTTTTTCTTGTTCAACTTCAAGCGTCGCAAATGGCTCAATCTCGGCCTACCCCTCATGTACTATAACTTGCAATTCCGGCTATACTTTAAGCGGTTCATCTTGTGTCCGCCAGTCTAGCAGCAGTGGCGGCGGCGGTGGCGGTTCGGCGATTACTTATTGCAGCGCTGTAACATTTGGCGCTTGGCAAAACACTTGTTTCAATGGAACGCAATTTCGTAACGCTTTGGCGCAAACCCCGGTTGGCTGCACCCTAACGGCTGCCCAGCAAGCTGAACAGCAGAGAGTCTGTTCGGTCGCTACGTCTACTCCAAATACAAATGCGACCACGCCTCCTGCCAACCCGCCCGCTCCCGGCAACGCAGTTTTGGAAAATATTGCGACCGAATCGCAAATTGTAAGCACTAATAATACCGATACTTTATTGAATCATTTGGGTAATTCGGCCGATACGGGCCAAGAGCAAAGCGGTTTAACAAAATATAAGACAATTCTAGGACTTGATAAGAAGATTAGTTCGGAAGAAAAGCTGACGATAAACGACTTCATCGTTTATGGCACTAGGAGTACCCAGCGCCTTGGCGCCGGGGAAAGAGCCGCGGTTATAAATTCTTATTATAATGCCTACGGCAAATTACCCAATAGCGAAGCGGAATGGTCAGATGTCCTAAAAATTGCGAGCGGGCGCTGGCCGAGCGAGCGCAGCGCCACCGCCGAAGCCCAGGCCAAAATAGAATTCAAGAAGGTCTATGCCCGCAATGCGGTCATGACTAATAATATCGATGAGAATGCCATTATGGTTATTGCCTATGGCCTCTTGCCCTTAAATCGCAACCTGAAGAGCGAACAAACGGCAATCAAGACTTTTAGATGGGTTTATGGCCATGCGCCTGTCAACGCTTTAGCCTGGAATATCGTGCGGGCGATTGCCTACTCCGGAGCGACGCGGTAATTAGTCAAGAATTAGTCAAGAAAATTTTCCTAAATAAAAAAGTCCTTCCGCAAGGGAGGACTTTGGCTATTTGATATTCTGTCTGACTTTTCTTATTTCTTTGTTTTTTCTCTTAGCGACGCTTTCCCAGAAAAAATTTCCCATGAGGGAGATTGCGATCATAGTCATAAGACTAAAGATGGAAATCAGGATTAAGTTAATCGGCCCCTTTAAAAAAGAGGTCACCCAGTTGGAAAAAAAATTAAAGAACGAGAGAACAAATAAAATAATAAAAAGGAAGACGAAAAACCAAGCGGTGTTCAGGAGGGCGATGCCGAAGGAAAATCCCTTGGAATAAAGTTCGGTTTCCGTGATGATTAATCGGCCGTGGTATATTTCCCAAACGGAAATTTCCCGGAAGAAGAAAATAACGCCGATAAGCGCAATGACGAACCATTTAAAATAGTTGATGGTTAGCATGTCTTCGGGCCAATTATTAGCCAAAAGTGAGGTCAGGTAATAGGTAGAGGCCATTGCTATTAAAATAGCGCCCACCAGAATCGGGTAATAAAATTTTTTCTGTTTCATGGGTTTATGGATTTGGGTATTTGTGTTTTTTATTATTTTTGTGTTTTTTATTATTAAGGTAATATTTATTTTTAAATATTATTCGTTATTTTATTGTTTGTCAATTTTTATAGCGTTATCAAATTTGACATTAATTAAATTATCTAGTAGTATATAAGAAGTTTTTGGTTCGCCTGCGCGACTTAATACGTCGCGTTTTATTTTATCTTTATTTTAGCCCAAATTATATTATGGAAATTAGAAATATCGCCATTATCGCCCATGTTGATCATGGCAAGACGACTCTAACCGATTCCTTGCTCCGTCAGACCGGCATGGTTGAAGCTAATGTTAGCATGGACAGCAACTCGCTCGAGCAGGAAAGAGGCATCACTATTTATGCAAAAAATTGTAGTCTTTTTTATAAAGATACTAAGATTAATATTGTCGATACTCCGGGGCACGCGGATTTCAGCTCTGAAGTGGAGCGCGTTTTGCGTTCTATAGACTCTGTTTTGTTGGTCGTTGACGCGCAAGAAGGCCCGATGCCGCAGACTAAATTTGTTTTAAAGAAATCTCTCGAACTAGGCTTGAAGCCAATCGTTGTCATTAATAAAGTTGATAAGCCGGCCGCTCGTCCGGCCGAAGTAAGCGAGATGGTTTATGAATTATTTTTAGATTTGGGCGCCACCGATGAACAGTTGGATTTTCCGGTCATTTATGCGATTAGTAAAGGCGGAAAAGCCGGCCTTGAAGCTGATAAATTAGCCGATAACCTCAACCCTCTGCTTGACCTTATTTTAGAACATGTTTTGCCGGCCGCTACTTTAGAAATGACCGCCGGCGCCCTAGCCGCCCAGCCGTTTAATCTGGCTTATGACAATTTCCTTGGACGCTGTGCTGTCGCCAGAATTTATCAAGGGAAGCTCAAGTCCGGCCAAAGTGTTTTTATTAAAAATTTAAAAGGAGATAGTCGTTCCGGCCGCGTGACTAAGCTCTTTACTTTCCAAGGCTTGGCCCGTAAGGAAATTACTGAAGCGACTGCCGGCGACATTGTTTTAATCGCCGGTCTTTCCGATATTTATATCGGTGAAACCATTTCTGAGTCAATCGATCAAGACGCTCTGCCGGCCATTTCCATTGACGAGCCGACAATTTGCCTGAACTTCTTGATTAATAATTCGCCTTTTGCCGGACGCGAAGGCAAATACGTGACCAACCGCCAATTAGGAGAGCGCCTGGAAAAAGAGCTGGAAGTTAATGTCGGCTTGAAAATTGATTTTTCCGACACCAATTTTTATAAAGTTTATGGCCGCGGCGAATTACACATCTCCGTCCTTTTGGAAAATATGCGCCGCGAAGGCTATGAAGTCCAAGTTTCCCAGCCGCAAGTTATTGTCAAAGAGGAGGCGGGCGTCAAATTAGAACCGTTTGAGGAAATTACGGTCGATATTCCGGAGAAATGTTCCGGAACAGTTATTGAAAAATTATCGCGCCGGCGCGGTCAGATGACCGATTTAAAAAATCATAACGGCCAAACCAGGATTATCTTTGCGATGCCGACTCGGGGAATTTTAGGCTACCGCGATGAATTTGTGGTTGATACGAGAGGCGAAGGCATTTTATGCTCTCATTTTATCGGCTTCAAGCCCTGGGTGGGGGATATTGAAAAAAATAAGCTCGGCTCAATGATTTCTATGGCCACGGGCAAAGCATTGGCCTTTTCGCTTTGGAATTTGCAAGACAGGGGCGTTCTGTATATTTTCCCCAACACCGAGGTCTATGAGGGCATGATTATCGGCAATGTCGCCAAAGGAAACGATATGGCTGTTAACCCGATCAAGGGTAAAAGGCTGACCAATGTCCGCGCTTCCGGTTCGGATGAGGCTATTTTGTTGACTCCGCCTCGGGAGCTAACTTTAGAGCGCGGATTGAGCATTATCAATGAAGATGAATATTTGGAGGTAACTCCGAAAAGCATAAGGTTGCGTAAGAAAATTTTAACGGAAGTTGAGCGCGTGAGAAATAAAAGATAACTCGGCAATATAAAAAAGGACTATTTCACAGTCCTTTTTTGGTTGGATTATTTATTTGTTGATCATTTCTTTTATCGGGCTGAAACTGAAGCGATGCAGGGGGCAGGGGCCTAGTTCGGCGATTTTGGCGAAGTGCGCCTTGGTGCCGTAGCCTTTGTGCTTGGCAAAATCATATTGAGGATAGGCTTTATCAATTTCGCTCATCAGCCAGTCGCGGCTTACCTTGGCAATAATTGAGGCCGCCGCGATACAAAAGACTTTTCCGTCGCCGCCGATAATAGCTGTTTGGGCTTTTTCTAATTTAGGAATTTTGAATTTGCCGTCTACGAGGATATAACTCGGTTCTACTTTAAGCTTTTTAATGGCTCGGCGCATAGCCAGAAAGCTGGCTTGCAAAATATTAATCCTATCGATCGTCAAATTATCAACAACTCCGATTTCAACCGCGACCACCTTTTCTTTAATGAGGCTGAACAATTTTTCTCTGCGCTTGGCGCTCAATTTTTTCGAGTCGGTAATCAGGGCGAGATCATCGTGGTCGATCTTAAAATTAGAGTCGATAACAACGCAGGCCGCAACCACCGGTCCGGCCAATGGTCCACGCCCCGCCTCGTCGACTCCGCCGATAAGCTCATATCCGAGATCGAAAATTTTTTGTTCAGTCGCCAAGTCTAACATATAAGTATTATATCATAATTATCAAATAAAAAAGCCCGAGGTTTTCGGGCTGGGTGCGGGAGAGATAACCCTCTTTTAGGGGGTGGTTCCTTAGTTGTTTTTAATTTTGAAATTGATCTGTATCAGGCGATCGGTAATTTCATTTAAAACTTCCTGATGATTTCCGGGGATGAAAATTCTATCAGCTTCTTTTGAACCGTTGCGATAATCAGCAAAGGCCGAGAGCGCACTCTCCTGGGAGGAGAGGATCGTAGTTACCGGTTCGCCGCGCAGGTTGTAATGCTGGATAGCTACCAGGTGTTCCGGATGCTTTTGCTTGATCGTCCTTGAAATAGCCTCTTTTTCTACCTGTTCTGCTTCGTTTGATTTGACAACAAAAGCGCCTTGCAGTTTAGGGTGGAGAGGAGCGATATTTTCCTGAGCTTGTGCGGTCGCGTTTTTGATTTTATTGAATTTTTTCAAAAGGCGGCTGATTTCTGCCCAGTTCGCTCCGCCGGAAAGCAGATATTTGGCATACAAAGCTTTTACTTCTTCAACATAGCAATGGCCATGGCCGCTTTCGTCCTCAACCTTAGCGACATACATCAAAGTCTTATATTGCTCAGCTAAGCTATTTGTCTGGTATTTAGAGGGATTTTCCAGGTGATTAGCCGCTCCTACCCACGCAGGATCGATAATTTTATTTCCCCAGAGATGATTTAGGAGGGCGACGCAGGAGGACGCTTTGTCGTCTAAAGCATCGAAATATAAGAGCTTTAGATCGCCGGTAGTCATTTCCTTTATTTCCTCGTGCACCGGATGGTTGTCGGCCCAGAAAGCGATAATGTTCTGGTATTTTTCAATAAATCCTCTCAGGTCTTTGGGCGGGCAGTTTTTCATTCCCAGCCCGCCGACATATAAGACGGTAATAGTTTCCGGTATTTCTACCCGTTTGATTTGGCAAGGCTGGATTTCAATAACGTTGACGTCATTAAGTCCTCGGCTGGCCAAATAGCTTTTAAAGCCGATGCCCGTAAAATAACCGCTAGCGGTTTTAGGAATCAGAATACCCACAGAGCCAACATGAATGGCAGCATCAATACTTTTGTCCATGTTCAGTTTTTTTAAAAGGTTAGCTTATTTTTATTTAGCGATTTTCAGAGCAATTTTTAGAGCAATTATCAATGAACTTGTTATGTTTTTATAAACATAATTATATAATATTACTTCTTTTTTAGAGCTTGTCAAGCCGTTTATTTTGTGGCAAGCTATAATTAGTTTTAGACGGTTTAATTTGTTCTAGCCGCCCGGGTGGTGAAATTGGTAGACACACAGTGTTCAGAACGCTGCGGGAGAAATCCCATGGGGGTTCGAGTCCCCCCTCGGGCACAAATCTATAATAAATATGCTATAATAAAGATAATTAATCTTAATTATATGGATCAAAACAAAGAGCGTTCTGAGCTCCTCGCATTGATTGAAGCCGAGGAAGAGACAGAAAGCAGTCTAATTTGGTTGTACGATACCCTGCTGGACATGGGTGTAGAAAATTGCTTTCCTCCTAGTTCGGGCCAGGAGATACGGGAAGGCATGAAGATTTTAGCCGATGAGTCGCGCGAACATCGCCTAACCATCGACAAGATCAAGGCTAATTATAAGTTTTAATTTTATGTCTAATCTACAATGTCAAATGAGCAAGTCCGGTATTTTGAGTAATCTAGATAAAGGGATGCTGTCGGAAAAAAGAGCCTTAGATTTATGCCGCGAACTTTTACCCCTCGTTGATAATCAAGAAGATAAAGACGATCTGACAAAAATTATCGCTGACGAAGCCAAGCATATCACGATTACTCAGAAGCTGATAGATATCGTTAAGACTGACTATAACGGCCCAGAAGAATAAGGACTAAGTTTAAATCGTCTGGTCGTTTGGCTCAGCTGGTTAGAGCGCCGCATTCACATTGCGGAGGTCAGTGGTTCGAATCCACTAACGACCACTCAATATGAAATCTCAAGAGATTAAGTTAAAATCCTCTGATTTAAAAAAGGCTCTGGTCCGCGGCTTGAACCGCCGTCTTTGGGAAGCAAAAACCAGCGGTCGCTCGACCAAGGAATTAGTGCACGTTAATCCTAAGCTCAAAAAAGAAAAACATAAGAAAAGATTCACTAACCTTGATGGAGAATTTTAAATTAATTGTATGAAGAAAACTTATTTTATTTGGGGAGTCGCCGGTTTAATTCTTTTAACGGCTCTTATATTGCGTTTAGTTGATTTAGCCTCTCCGGCTAAGCCGGAGGCGAACACGAATATAGTCGAATCTAATCCGAATCCGGCCTCCACTCCGGCTCCGGTTACCGATATGCCGGCTCCGGCCGATAATGAACCCCAGGCGTCTTTTACCAGTGAAGCGCTCGTTATTAATCCGAAGCAGAATGAGCTAGTTTCTTCGCCGCTTAAAATTGAAGGCGAAGCTAAGGGAACCTGGTTTTTTGAAGCTTCTTTGCCGGTAAAATTATTCGACAGTGAAAATAATATCATCGTTTCCGGCCCGGCGGCCGCGCAGAGCGATTGGATGACCGAGAAGCCGGTAAAATTTGTTTCTACTTTAGTATTTTCAACCACAGCTACCAGCGGTTATCTAGTAATCGTCAAGGACAATCCCTCGGGCTTGCCAGAAAATGACGCGTCGATTAAAGTGCCGGTCCGCTTTAAATAATTTTAATAATATGGGAATAAACCAGCCAATTAACTATTTAGACCTAAAACCGGGGAACAAAATCGATGTCAGCGCCTGGAGCAAAGTTGATAGGCAAAAAAAGTCGGCCGCGAACCAAGATTGGAAGATCATCTGCCGAATTTAAAAAGACTATTAAGCGAGCAAGCAGAGGAAATTAATCAAGACTTTGATGGTTTTTTGGACAATGAAAGCAGAATAGCTATCGTCGGCGCCGATGCCAGAGCTCATGAATATTTAGTTAAAAACCAGGAAGAGGCTTTTAGCCGAGAGACCGGAAAAAGCGTGGGCGACTGGCAACGGGATAAGGAAAAAAATCCGGCTAATTTGACGGAGATGGCTTTGACGGCGATGCTTCATTAAATTTCTTAAGGAATATTTTATTGTCGCGCGCTCATCCAATTTTGATGATTATAATAATGGCGTCGACCAAGTCCTTGTCTATAAGCCGACCGGAGAAGTGGTCTGCGGTATCGATGAGGTCATTATCAATCCCAGCGATAAAGACGGAGCCTCTAAAAAAGCCTCTAAGTTGGAAAATATAATGAAGAGGGGCGGAGCCCGCATCCAGTACGGCGCCAAATTACAAGACGGAAAGTTAGTCCGAGCGGAAGTAAGGAATATCCCTGCTTTTTACATGTCTTTAGGTAAGGCTGAGTTAGAAGAACTTTTGGAAGCGCTGAAAAATAATCCGTCTGAGGTCAGTTCGGTTGAAGGCAAGATATTTTCCCGGCTGCTTGGTTCTTTAGAAGAACAAGTCAATGGTTTAAATATCAATAAAGAGCTTAGGGATAAAACCCAGTCCGCCTTAGAAAAATTGCGGACGGGCGCGGACAGTCGGAGATTGGCGGCTTAAATTATAAGCTGGCTGGAAATTATAAAGTGCAGACAAATATGAAAACTTTAATTGTTTATTATTCCCGCACAGGCACAACTAAGAGGGTGGCGCTCAAATTAGCCGGGGAATTAAAAGCTGACATTGAGGAGCTAGTTGATAAGAATAAACGCGCAGGCGCCATCGGCTACCTGATAAGCGGCCGCGATGCAATGCAGAGGAAATTAGCGGTTATTGAGCCGTTGCGCTATAATCCGGCTGAGTATGATTTAGTGATTCTAGGAACGCCCACTTGGGCCTACACCATGGCCTGCGCTCTGCGTACTTATCTAGCCGACCACGCGGGAGAAATAAAACAGGCCGCCTTTTTCGCAACTCATGGCAGCGACGGCGGCGATAAAGCCATAAAGCAAATGGTTGAGCTAAGCGGTCTTAAATCGAAGGCAGAACTAGTTTTAACGAGCAAGGAGGCCGTCCAAGATAATTACCCCAAAAAATTTAAAGAGTTTGCCAGTCGGTTAAATAGTTAGTGATAGATTTTTATTTTTATTAATCATGCATATGCCAGCGATATTTTTATACAATACGCTCAGCCGAGAGAAGGAAGAATTCAAGCCTATTAAAAAAGGAGAGGTCGGTCTTTATACCTGCGGCCCGACGGTTTATAATTACGCGCACATCGGCAATCTCCGCTCTTATTTATTTGAAGATTTTTTGAAAAGAACCTTGGAATATAACAACTTTGAAGTCTTCCATGTGATGAACATTACCGATGTCGGCCACTTAACCGGCAACATGGATATGGGCGAGGATAAAATGGAGGTGGGAGCGAAGCGGGAGGGGAAGACCGCTTGGGAAATCGCCGCCTTTTATGAACAGAGCTTCAAGAAAGATTTAGAATATTTGAATATTGAAGCGCCTAATATTTTTTGCAAAGCGACCGACAATATCCCCGGGCAGATCGACCTCATCAAAATTCTGGAAACCAAAGGCTATGCCTATAAAACGAGCGATGGCATTTATTTCGATACCGCGAAAGTCAAAGATTATAATAAATTGAGCCATTTGCCGCTAGACGAACTTAAAGAAGGCGCCAGGGTGGAGAAGAACCCGGAAAAGAAAAATCCGACTGATTTTTCTCTCTGGAAATTTTCTCCGGCGGGCGCTCGCCGCCAGATGGAATGGGAGTCTCCCTGGGGAATCGGCTTTCCGGGCTGGCATATCGAATGTTCGGCGATGAGCCTGAAATATTTGAGCGATGAGCTTGATATCCATTGCGGCGGCATCGATCATATAAACGTTCACCATACTAATGAAATCGCCCAATCTGAAGCCGCCACCGGCCGGAAGTTTTTCAACTATTGGATGCATAACGCCTTTTTAAATATCAAAGGGGGCAAAAAAATGGCGAAAAGCGAGGGTAATTTCTTAACGATTGAGAATGCGCTTATAAGTAAGAATGTTAATCCGCTCGCTTACCGCTTCGCCGCTCTTCAGGTACATTACCGCAAACCGATGGAATATAGTGAAGAGGGAATCAAGCAAGCTAGCGAAGGGCTGTCCAGCCTGCTTTCTCAAGTAGCTAATTTAGGAGAGAAGACGGGTGCAGTTAATTTGGAATTCAGAGATAGGTTTTTAGAAGCGATTAATGATGATTTAAATATGCCCCAAGCTTTGGCGCTTATCTCCGCTGTTTTTAAATCTAAGCTCAGCGCGCCTGATAAGTTGAAGACCATTTTAGATTTTGACAAAGTCTTAGGCTTAAAATTGGATTCAGCTAAAGACTCGGTTGCCGCGGAATCAAAAATAGAAGACTTAGCGAGCGATGTCCGCGCTTTGCTTGAAGCCCGCCAGGCGGCACGGGAGGCAAAGAATTGGGAGGAGTCGGATCGTCTGCGCGATGAAATCAAAAAGAAGGGCTACATCGTCGAAGATATTAAAAACGGTTATAAGGTTTCTCGGGCATAATGACAAATAATTTTTGGTTAAAATTAAAAAAGAGCCGGCGGCCGATTTTAGCGCTTGCGCCTCTGGCCGGCTTTACTGATTCCGCTTTCCGGCAAATTTGTAAAAAATACGGAGCGGATGTTTTATATAGCGAGATGGCTTCGGCGGCGGCGCTTTTTTATAACCAGAAATCAAAAGGCAACACCACTCTTGACCTTTTGAAATATAATCCGGCCAAAGAAAAATATTACGTTGTCCAGCTATTCGGTTCAAACCCTGACCATTTTGCCGTCGCGGCCCGTATCGTAACAAAAAAAATAAAGCCGGACGGGATAGACATAAATTTCGGCTGCCCGGTGCCGAAAGTAGTTAAGCAAGGCGCGGGTTCCGGCCTGATGAAGGATTTGAAAAAATCCCGAGCCGTAATCGAGGCGGTTCTCGCTAACACTGATTTGCCGGTTTCGATTAAAATCAGGACGCAAGCTGGGGCAGTTAATGCGCTTGAGTTTTTAAAAAATATTTCCGATCTGCCGGTTTCCGCCGTCATGATCCACGGGCGCAGCCTGAATCAAGGTTTTGCCGGTCCGGCTGATTGGCGGACAGTTAAAGAAGCCGGAAAATATTTTAAAGGAATTATTCTGGCTAATGGCGGCATTAATGATTTGTTTAGCGCAAAAAAGGCGCTTAGAGAGAGCCGCGCCAATGGTTTGGGCTTGGCGCGAGGCGCGCTCGGCAGACCCTGGTTATTTAGAGAAATAAAAAAAGGTAAGGTTATTGATTTGAAAACAAAACAAATATTTAAGATCGCTTTAGCTCACGGCGAACTTGAGCAGGCGCAAAAAGGAAAACAGGGCATTATTGAATTGCGCAAGCACCTGGTTTGGTATGTGCAGGGCATGGCTGGTGCCGCCAAGCTGCGCGAACAATTGGTTAAAGTAAGCAATCTAGCCGCTATAAAAAAAATTTTTAAAGTAAAAATTTTTTAAAAAACCAAAATTACCGCTTGTGCATTAGCTGTTGAAAACTTTTAGACAGTTTTGACAAATTATTCTAACTTTTAAAAGCTACTTGTTAATAAGTAGTTTTTTTGTTATTTTTTTACTTATTTTAAAGGAAATAATAATGTTGACCCTAGGGGTTAAGTGGTGTATAATTGTACTTGTAAGGTGAATTGTGGGGAAGTGTGGTGAAAATTTGTTTATCCTTGCCGCTCTATCCTCAAAAAAATATGTTTATTGGCGAATACAATCACAATCTCGATGATAAGGGCCGCTTAGCTATTCCGGCTAAGTTTCGTGCGATTTTAAAGAAAGGAGCAGTTGTCACCAAAGGCTTGGACAATTGCTTATTTTTATATTCTAAAGACCAATTTGAAGCGATCGCGAAGAAATTCGCGGCTTTGCCGATTAGTCAAGCTAAAGCCCGCGCCTTTAGCCGTCACATGTTAGCCGGCGCGATGGATGTAGAATTTGATAACCAGGGAAGAATTACCTTGCCGGAATATTTGCGCGCCTTTTCCGGACTGAAGAAAAAAATAATTGTCGCCGGTTTATATAATCATTTAGAAATCTGGGATGAAGCCGCTTGGAATAAATATAAGGGGGAGAATGAAAAAAATAGCAACGCGATTGCGGAGGAAATGGGTGATTTAGGAATTTAACGGATATGTCTTATCAGCATATCCCTGTCATGTTAGACGAAGTTATCGAATACTTGAAACCGCGGTCAGAAAAAAAATATATTGATTGCACTTTGGGCGGCGCCGGTTATACCGTCGCCCTCGCCAAGAAAATCGGCCGCCAGGGCAAGATTATCGGAATCGATCTCGATGAATTAGCCATTAAGAATGCCCAAGCTTTAATCAGTGAACAGAAATTGTCAAATATTATTCTGATTAATGATAACTTTAAAAATCTAAAAACGATAATTTCGGAAAAATTACCGGCCGGCAGCAAGTTCGACGGAATCGTGTTTGATCTCGGCTTGTCATCAGCTCAGCTCGATGACGAAGCCCGGGGCTTTTCTTTCAAGGGCGACAGACCGCTGGATATGTCATTTGGTCCGGCGAATCAAAGCTCGACTGAAGAAATCGTCAATCGCTATCCGCTGCTTGAATTAACCAGGATTTTCCGCGAATACGGAGAAGAGAAGCACGCCTATCGTATCGCGAAAGCGATTGTCGAAGCCAGGCGCGTCCAGAGGCTAAAGACAACGGCCGATTTAACTGCCGTCATCGAAAAAGCCGTCCCTTTCCGTTACCGCTCAAAAATTCATCCGGCGACCAGGGTTTTTCAAGCTTTAAGGATGGAAACCAATGAAGAGCTCGCCAGCTTATCGGCCGTTTTACCGGTAGCCGCCAGTTTCCTCAAGCCGCTCGGTCGCTTAGTGGTAGTGTCTTTCCATAGCGGTGAAGATAGAATCGTTAAAAGATTTTTAAAAGGAGAAGAGAGTCTTAAGATATTAACCAAAAGACCATTAGTACCGACAGCTGCGGAAACGGAAGATAACCCTCGGGCGCGGAGCGCGAAATTGCGCGCCGCCGAAAAAAATCGATAATTTTTAAATCAATATAATTTCGTCTTCCTCGTATGACTAAAGTTATTAATTACTATCAAGCCTCATCTGCCACCGCCGCCAAGAGCAAGCGTTTGAATTTAAAATGTTTCAATTTTTCCCTGGCCGTTTTAGTTATCGGTTTCGGCGTCTTTTATTTGATAAATGTTAGCGATTTGACGGTTAAAGGTTTTGCCCTTAAAGAGCTCAAGACTCAAGCAAGCATTTTAGCGAGCGAGAAGCTTGATAACGAGGAAAAGATTAATGATCTCCAATCATATTACTCCTTAAGTTCCCGTACGCAAAAATTAGACATGGTGGCTATCGGCGAAATTGATTATTTGTCCGTCCCGACAACCATCGTGGCTCGCAAGTAGCAAGTAGCAAGTAGCTTATTTATTAGGAATTATCAGGTTGTATGTGGCGTGAAAAAAATAAATGCCGTCCAGAAACAAATAAGATCAGTCCCAATCGTCTCCGTTTAGTCGTGGCGATTATTTTTTTATTGTCCGGCGCTTTAGTCTATAAATTATTTGCTATTCAAATAGGGCAGTTCGACCTTTATACAGCTCTCGCTTCTTCGCAGCATCAAGTTTACAGCCAATTGAAGCCCGAACGGGGAAAGATTTTTTTAAGCGAACAAATTAACAATCAGGAGAAGCTTTATCCGTTGGCGACCAATAAAGACTTCGCAATGCTTTACGCCGTGCCGAAAGAGATATCCAATCCCCGTGAAGTGGCGGAGAAGCTATATCAATTCTTTGATGAGCCGAATTTAAAAAAAGAGTCCTCGGCCGCGGCCTCTACGAGCACTTCAGCTTTAGCCACGGAGTTTCATTTAATAGCCACGGCCACCAAAGAAGCGTTTATCAGCGATTATTTGAAAAAGCTCGACAAGCCGGGCGATCCTTATGAGTCGTTGAATAAAAAGTTAGATACCGAGGAACTGATTAATCTTTTTGCTTATCTTGCTTCCACCAGTTCGGCGTCGGTCAAAGCCTCCGACCTGGAGTTGAGGAATGAAGCGATTGTTTATAAAAAAACTGCCTCTACTACAGGCAAATTCAATCTGCCCGGCTTCGGTTTTGATTTGCAGAAATATCGTTATTACCCCGAGAAGGAAATCGGCTCCCATCTTTTAGGCTTTGTCAGCTACGGCGATGAAGAAAGCCGCGGCCGCTATGGCTTGGAGGAGTTTTTTAATGAGGATCTCTTCGGAAAATACGGTTCTCTTAAATCAGAAAAAGCCGGACAAAGCAATACAGTAATCGTCAACGACCGAGAATATGTTAAGCCGGAGGCCGGCGCGGATTTAATTCTGACCGTCGATCGCAATATCCAGTTCGTCGCTTGCGAAAAATTAAAAGAGGCTGTTAAAAAGCACGGCGCCGACGGCGGCAGCGTCATTATTTTAAATCCGA
The DNA here is from genome assembly GCA_964648205.1 of uncultured Gammaproteobacteria bacterium. Classification (GTDB taxonomy): domain Bacteria; phylum Patescibacteriota; class Patescibacteriia; order Patescibacteriales; family UBA12465; genus UBA12465. The sequence goes on along the minus strand of CAZYNT010000001.1, from coordinate 2,324 downwards.
AAACCGGAGCGATTATCGCCATGTGCTCCGTGCCCGATTTCGACCCCAATAATTATAAAGACGTGGATAATATCAGAGTCTATAATAATCCGGCGATTTTCGATCAATATGAACCGGGTTCGGTTTTTAAAGTGATTACCATGTCGATTGCCGTCGATCAAAATAAAGTAACGCCCGCCACGACGTATAAAGATGAGGGGCAGATCATGATTAACGGTTGGCCGAAACCGATTCGAAATTCCGACTTTGACACCAAGGGCGGCCATGGAATCGTCGATATGAATAATGTTTTAGAAAATTCTTTAAATACCGGAGCGATTTTCGCGATGCGGCAAGCTGGTCCGAAGGTTTTTGCGGATTATGTAAAAAATTATGGTTTCGGCGAGAGGTCGGGAATTGAACTAGGCTCCGAGAGTCCCGGTAATATTGATAATTTATTGAAATCAAAGATCAAGGAAATCGATGCGGCGACCGCCGCTTTCGGCCAGGGTATCGCGGTTACCCCTCTCCAGATGATTATGCCTTATCAGGCGATTGCGAATAAAGGAATTCTCATGAAGCCCTTTATAGTTAAAACTATCGTCCGTCCTGACGGGAAGAGGGAAGAAACTATTCCAAAACAGATCAGGCGCGTAATTTCGGCGCGAACGGCCGACACGATGTCGGCGATGCTGGTAAACGTAGTAGAGAAAGGACATTCCAGCAAAGCTTATATCAAGGGCTATTATATCGGCGGCAAGACCGGAACGGCGCAAATCGCCACGACCGGAGGTTATCTGCAAAATCAGTATATCCATACCTTTATCGGCATAGCGCCGATTGAAGATCCGAGCTTCGTGATGCTTACTAAAATGGACAGCCCGAAAGATGTTACCTACGCCGAGGGTTCGGTCGTGCCTTTATGGAAGGATATCGCCGATTTTATGTTGAAATATTATCAAGTGCCAAAGACCAGAAAATAGTATGAAAAAAATATTGCAATGCAAATTAAAATTTTGGAGCCGGCTGATTTTAAACAGATACCGGCCGATTGTTGTCGGTATAACCGGTTCAATCGGGAAAACCAGCGCCAAAGAAGCGATTTATGAAGTTTTGCGCGGAAAATTAAGAGTGCGCACCAGTTTCAAGAATTATAATAACGAAATCGGCCTGCCTCTGACGATAATCGGCCGGGAATCTCCCGGGCGGGATTTATTCGGTTGGGCGGGCGTTTTTTTAACGGCTTTTAAATTGTGCTTGTTTAAAGATAAGAATTACCCTCAGGTTTTAATTTTAGAAATGGGGGTCGATCGTCCGGGAGATATGGAATATTTAACCAATATCGCCCCGGTTGATGTCGGCGTAGTGACCGCCATCAGTTATTCGCATTTAGAATATTTCGGCAGCGTTTTAAATATCAAAAAAGAAAAGCAGGTTCTGATTGAAAAATTGGGCGCCAAGGGCCTGGCTGTTTTAAATTTTGATAATGATTATGCTAAAGACATGGCCAGCATCAGTAAAGCGCGTCTTTTAACCTATGGATTGAAAGCGGGCGCCAATTTGCAGGCCCAGGATATAGTTTATAACTTTACCAAAGAGGGGTATGATTTATCGGGAATTAATTTTAAATTGAATTATAACGGTTCTATCGTGCCCGTGATCATGAAAAATGTCATGGCGGAAACGGCTCTTTATGCCGCCCTGTCCGCCGCCGCGGTAGCTATTTATTTTGATTTTAATTTAGTCGAAATTGCACAAGCTCTTAAAGAATTCAATCTGCCCCAGGGGCGCATGAATCTGCTTCCGGGAATCAAGCATACGTTTATTATTGATGATACTTATAATTCTTCGCCGGAAGCGGCCTTGGCTGCGGTCGATACTTTACGTCGCGTTAAAATTGATGCGTCGGCTGAAAAATATGCCGTGATGGGCGATATGCTGGAAATCGGCAGCTATACCGAAGAAGGCCACCAGTTAGTCGGTAAAAAGATCGCGGAAAGTGGAATTAATCATTTGCTGGCCGTCGGAGAGAAAGCGCGCGGTTTTATCCGCGGCGCGAAAGAAGCGGGGATGGAGGATGATTATATTTTTTATTTTGATAAGCCGGAGGAAGCGGCTAAATTTTTGCAGAATAGGATGCATGCCGGCGATGTTTTATTAATTAAAGGCTCGCAGGGAGCGCGTATGGAAAAAATCGTGAAAGAAATAATGGCCGAACCGGAACGGGCCGGAGAATTAATCGTGAGGCAAGGGAAGGAATGGGAGAATAAATAATTTTTAAATTTGTTAAAGTAACCAACCACCGGCCATACGGCCGGTGGCTTTGTTTTGGGGGCTAGACGCCC